>NZ_JBEXVE010000016.1:0-193234 GCF_040629205.1 Streptomyces sp. NPDC005962
ACGGCACCGGTCACCGGTGCCGTGCCGCACGGGCGAGGGCCGTCTCTCAGGCCTCCGGGACGTCGAACGTACTGATCCGCTGGGCGCCCTTGGCCTCCCCGGGGTACCGGCTGACCAGGTCCAGCCGGAGCCGTGAGGTGCGGACCGCGCTGAAGGTGATGACGGTCGGTTCGCCGGAGGACTGGGCCCACGTGATGTCCGTTCCGCGGACCGGGACGTAGGTGTGGCCGTCCCAGGCGGAGAGCGTGATCGAGGCGGGCAGGGTGTGGGTCGCGTCGACGGTGAAGGACACCTCGACGCGACGGACCCGGCGCTTTGTGGCCCAGGTCAGCGAGACCCAGTCGGTCTTCCTGGCCCCGTCGAAGGCGGGCAGCAGCGCGGTGGCGGGCTTCTGGAAGGCGTTGGACCAGCCGGTGGCCGGGTCGCCGTCCAGCATGGCGGCGGGCAGTGTCGTGGGCGCGCCCGAGTAGCTGGCGTCGGCCAGCGGGTAGCCGGGCGCGGCCGGGCCGGGGTCGGGGGCGAACGGCGGGGTGGGGGTGACCCGTTGGGATGTTCCGCTGGTGGCGCGGACGGTGGCGGTGCCGGTACGCAGCCCCTTCGCGCGCGCGGTGACGCTGAGTCGTTCGGACTTGGTGCCGGAGCGGACGATGGCCAGGGCTTTGCCGTGGTAGGCGGTGCGGGTGGTGGTCTGGTAGCGCTCGGCGCTTTCCTGTCGGCCGTTGTCGACGCCCGCCAGGGCGCCTCCGGTGACGTCGAAGGTGATGAGGTGGTTGGCGTCGGGGACCACTGTGCCGTGTGTGTCGACCACTTCGGCGGTGATGAAGGACAGTGAGCGGCCGTCGGCGTGCACGGTTTTACGGTCGGAGGTGAGCCGTACGGCATGGGCGCGTCCGGCGGTACGCAGCACATCGGTGGCGACCACTCGTCCGCCTCGTCGGGCCACGGCCTTCAGCTCGCCCGGGGTGAAGGGGATTTTCCAGGTGAGGTGGAGTTTTCCGGCGCTGCCGTTGGGGCTGGTGTAGCTTCCGGGGTATTTGCCGGTGGTGATGGTCTTGTCGTCTCCGGTGGCTTCGGTGGTCTCCAGGTAGGTGCGGCCGTCGGTGGTCTTCTTGGTGTCGAAGCGGCGTACGCCGAGCGAGTCGCCGTTGAGGAAGAGTTCGACGGTGTCGACGTTGGCGTAGGCCCAGACCTCGACGTCCTCACCCGGCCGGTGGCCGGTCCAGTCCATGGGCACCAGATGGACCATGGGCTCGCTGGTCCACTGGCTCCTGAACAGGTGATACATGTCCTTGGGGAACCCGGCGGTGTCCACGGCGCCGAAGAAGGACGCCTTCACCGGAAACACGTCGTACGGGGTGGGTTCACCGATGTAGTCGATGCCCGACCACAGGAACTGCCCGGTGAAGAACTTCCGGTCGCGGTCCTTCTTCAGCCCGTACTCACCGCTCATGGTCCATGAGGCGAGGTTGTTGTCGTAGGAGGAGGTCTCGCGCTTGCCGGGGGTGTGGTTCTCCCCGGTGTTGAGGTGTTCGGGCTCCTGGTAGGCCCCGCGCGAAGACGTTTCGGAGGAGGACTCGGACTCGAACAGGAACAGATGTGGATAGCGGGCGTGGAGGGCGTCCACCGAGGCGGCGGTGTTGTAGTTGAGGCCCAGCCCGTCCAGCTTGGCGAGCATGCGGTCGGCGGCGGAGCCGGGGGACGGCAGGGAGCGGTACTTGTCGGAGCCGATCACCACCGGCCGGGTGTCATCGGCCTTCTTGACGGCGTCGATGAGACGCTCCGCCATGCCGAGCCCGGCGGTGCTGGTGGAGTCGGGGATCTCGTTGCCGATGGACCACATGATGACGGCGGGGGAGTTACGGGCGGCCCGCACCATCTCGGTGATGTCCGCCTCGCAGTGCTCGTCGAAGAAGCGCCCGTAGTCGTACGGGTTCTTGCCGGTGCGCCAGCAGTCGAACGCCTCCACCAGCATCACGATGCCGAGCCGCTCGCAGATCTCGATCAGCTCGGGTGCGGGCGGATTGTGCGAGGTGCGCAGGGCGTTGACGCCCATGCTCTTCATGATCGTCATCTGGCGCAGCGCGGCGTCGGCGTTGAACGCGGCGCCGAGTGCCCCGAGGTCGTGGTGGAGGTCGACGCCCTGGAGCTTGATGTACTCGCCGTTGAGCGTGAGCCCTTGGTCGGCGTCGATGGTGACGTGGCGGATGCCGAACGGGGTGCGGTAGCGGTCGGTGGTCTTGTCCCCGACCCGCAGCTCGGTCTCCAGCGTGTAGCGCAACGGGGTGTCGAGGGACCACAACCGGGGCTTTTCGACGGTCAGTTCCTGGGTGGCGTCGCGGGTGGTGTCCGCGCCGACGGTGACGGTGGACCGGGTGTGCGCCACCGTCTTCCCGTCAGGGTCCTTGACGGTGGAGACGACGGTGACGGACTGCTCGTCGTCCGATGCGTTGACCACGCTGGTCCGGGCCCGCACGGTGGCGTGGTCCTGGCTCGGGGCGGGGGTGGTGATGTAGGTGCCCCAGCGGGCCACGTGGACGGGGTCGGTGATGACGAGCCGGGCGTGGCGGTAGATGCCGCTGCCGGAGTACCAGCGGCTGCTGGGCAACTGGTTGCGGACTCGGACGGCGAGGACGTTGGGGGTGGTGCCGTCGGTGTGCGCCACGTCGGTGAGGTCGAGGGCGAATCCGGTGTAGCCGTAGGGGTGGTTGCCGACGAGCTTGCCGTTGCAGTACACGTACGCGTCCATGTACACCCCGTCGAACTCGACGGAGATCCGCTTGCCCGCGACCCCGGACGGCAGCGTGAAGGATCTGCGGTACCAGCCGATGCCACCGGGCAGGAAACCGGTCCCGCCCGTGGTGCCGTGCTCGGTGGTCGGGGTCAGCTCGATGCTCCAGTCGTGCGGCACCGCGACCGTGCGCCAGGCGGAGTCGTCGTAGCCGGGCTGCCGCGCGTCGGCGTAGTCCCCATCCGGCTCGGCGTTTCCGTCCGGCGTGACGAGTGTGAACCGCCAGCCGTCGTCGAGCGGGATGCTCCGCCCGCCGGTCGCCCGGGGTGTGTCGGCCGCCGGGGCGGCCGCCTGTGCGGGGATGCCGGTTGCGAGCGTCCCCGCCATGGGCGCGGCGCTGCCGGCGATCAGCAACGATCTACGAGTGACCGCCATGGCGATCCCCTTCTCTTCGATTATGTTGCTTCTTGGGAGTGACGAACGGCCTCAACTCCCCTCTGCTGAACAGATTCTGACAGTTTCGAACAGCGTGATGTCAAGGCCCGCGCACCACATGCGCCTCATCCGTCGCGTCCGCGCTTCCGTTCGCGTCAGTCGCTCACCTGCACCACCGCCGTCGCCCCCGCCCGCACCGTCGGCGTGGCGTACGTGTACGTGACGCCGTGGACCGTCTTGGTGCGCACGTGCTGTGGGACACCGTTGACCTTGATCTTCTTGTGGACCCCGGGGAAGCGGGCCTCCCAGCCGTAGGCGCCCTCGGGTGCGTCGTTCGTCAGCGTGGTCTTTGTCGCGCCGTCGTGTCGCACGGTGATCGTGCTCGAACCGATGGGTACGTCCGCCGCCTGGAGCCACTTCATGCCGGACGGCAGTCGCGACTGCGTGGTCACCTTGTGGTCCGCCGCGTCCGGTGCGATGCCCATCAGGCCCTCGATGGTCTGGCTGACCAGCGTGAACGACACCTCGGGGTAGTCGCCGTTGGGGCCCTGGCGGGAGTTGACGTGCTGGAGCTCGCGCCGGTCGTAGATCCTCTTCATCCACGCCCAGGCGGTGTCGGCGCGGTTGTTCTTGAAGAACAAGTCGGGCAGGTACGTCGTCGACTCGATGTTGTCCGACCCGTCCGGCCCCAGCTCCTGCGCCTCGATGTAGTCGAGATAGGCGTCGTTGCGCGGGCCGGGATCGATGATCTGCTTCATCGGCATGAACACGCTGTTCTCCTTGCCCCAGCCGGTGACCGGGGCGTTGGACGTCGTGTAGGCGCGGACCATGTCGGCTCCGCTTCCGCCGCCGCTCCAGGTGTCGTTGAAGTACGCCTTCAGCTCGGCGGCGCGCCGGTCATATGTCCTGGCCAGGGCGGTGTCGCCCTTGCCGCGCGCGAGTGTGGCCATCGCCAGATACGCCTGGTACTGCGCGGCGATGCCGTCCCCGGCCTCGGCGAGCCCGTCGCCGTCCTGCTCGTTGTAGCTGGCGGCACCGGCGAAGATGCCCTTGCCCGTGCCCTCGGCCACCTTGACCTCGCCGTTGGGCTTGGCGCTGTTGTGCAGGTCGATGAACTCCTCGGTGGAGTGCCGGTAGAAGTCCCACAGCGCCGGGTCGTCCACGTAACTCCGGTCGCCGGTCCAGAGGTACGCCTGGGCCGCCTTTTCGACCAGTTCGAAGACGGCCGGCACCTCGCGCACGAAGTTGTCCGGGCTCTTGTAGTCGATGCTCAGGTAGGTCTTGGCGTCGAAATTGACCGACCACACCGGGAAGTACTTGTGCGCGGCGGTGGCCGACGCCGCGTACGAGCCGAGCATCGTCTTGTTCGCCGCGTCGAGGCCGAGGATGTGGGCGCCGGTGAGCTGGTGGGTCATGTCCCGGGAGTAGTAGGCGCTGCGGTTGGCGTATCCGGCCCAGTAGGTGGCCGCGTACGGCGCGGTACCGGTGCCGCCGGTCTGGTGCTCGTCGACGTTGACCGGGCCCGTCGTGCCGGGCAGCTGAGCCCAGCTGTTGGCCTTCTTCCCGGCCCAGTCGAACATCTCGACGACCTCGGGGGAGGACGAGGTGACCTTGGGGTCGGCGGGCGCGGCAGGGGAGATCATCAGGTCGTCGGCGTTGACCCAGGCGCTGCCCGAGCCGAAGGCGATCTCCAGCCGGTCGCCGGTCTTCAGCTCGACGCGGCTGATCGTGTACCGGGCGTACGTGGCGCGCTGCGGCAGGGCGATCGTGCCGACGGTCTCGCCGTTGCGCCGGACCGTGTACGTACCGCCGGTGCCGGCGCTTCCGACCCACGCGGAGAAGTCGTAGCCGCCGTCGCGGGGCGCGACGAGGGCCAGCTCGGCGCTTTTGCCCGCTCCGGCGTCGAGGTACAGGAAGCGGGCACCGCCGTGGGAGTTGCCGGTGCCGACCCCGGTGCCCGGGCCGAAGGTCCAGCCCGTGCCGCCGTTCTCGAACCCCGGGTCGTCGAGGGCGAGTTGGGGGCGAGCGGTGGGAACCGCACCGTCGCCCGGCGCCGCCGTGGCCGACAGTGCGGGGGTCATCGGCGCGAGCAGGGCAACAGCGGTGAGCAGCATGAGTCTTGAGGGCTTCATCGGGTCTCCCGGTCTTCGGCGACGGCGGGTGGGCGGCCGAATGGTGGCGGAAAGCTAACAGGGCCGAAGAGCCGGTTCAATGGGACCTCCGCGGACGGTCGTCAGTCTGGTCGCCGCGGTCCCCAATGGCGCGTACGTGGAGTACATCCCACAGCTGCGCGCCGTGACCCGCACCGAGCTGACCGTCCGGGACGGCCTGGCCGTAGCACCCGACCGGCCGGGCATCGGCATCGGCATCGGCTGGGACATGGACGCCATCGAGGACCGGAGGTGTCATGCAGACGGCCGTCACCGGGCCCGGCAGCGGGACGGACCGCCCCACCGGCGCGGCGCGCCCCGCCCACCGGCTGCCGTTCGCCGTCCCGGTCGTTCGAACCGGTCGAGCTGCCGCTCCAGGCTGCGGGTGAGATGCTCTGCCATCGCCTCGGCCGCAGGTTCGGCCCTGCGGCGGAGTATGGCGCGTACCACCCGCCCGTGCTCCGTCGGGGTCGGATCGCCCTCGCCCTGAAGGCTGCTGAGCCGGAAGACGTGCAGATGCGCGTGGAGCCGCCGCACCGCGTCCGCGAGCAGAGGCCGGTGGGCGACCTCCGCGACGGCGTCGTGGAAACGCTGGTCCAGGGCGGCGAAGTCACGGTAGGCCGCGTACGTTCCGGCGGGGCCGGGGTGGGCCTGCATGGCCTCCAGGATCGCCTCGATGCCGTCGAGTTGGGAATCGTCGGCGTGGAGGGCGGCCAGTGCCGCGGCCCGCGGCTCCAGGAGCAGCCTCATCTCGAACAGCTCCTCCACCCCCTGCCGGTCAGCAACTCGGTCGCCCGGTATCCGGACAGGGAGCGCTTGACGACGAGACCGTCGGCCTCCGGCCGGGCCAGAGCCTCGCGCACAGGGGTCGGTGAGACATGGAGCGTGCGGGCCGGAGTCAGGGCTCTTGCCGTTACCGTGAACGGCAGTTTACCGAGGTGGGGCGGGTGGCCGAAGGCCTGGACGCGGCGAAGGGCGCCGGGCCCGCCGACAAGGCGGGCCCGGCGCCCTCGGGCCCGGCCTCACATCTCGTAGTGGTGCCGGTGGTGCGGGGCGGGCTCCTCGACCACCGGAGGTGCGGCGGTCACCCGCCGACGCTTGTAGACGCTGACGTACGCCGCCATGCCGATGAAGCCGACGGCCATGAGGATCAGGCCCACCAAATGCACATTGAATCCGCTGCTGTTCCAGTCCGTCGCGAAGGTGAGGATGCCTCCGATCGCGACCATGAGGATGCAACCGCCCAAGCCCATGAGTATTGCCTCCGAACATCAATTAGCTCTCTTCCGGGCCGGTCCGGTCCCGAGTACCCGTCAAAGGCCCCTCCAATCTCATGAGCTGCCGCCGCCATCGGCCTCCGCGGCCACCGCCTCGTCGAGCGCCCGGAGGTCCCTGCGGGCCCGGGCGCGGTCCTTGGCGGACGCGTCGGTGACGTCCAGGAAGATCTGGTCGGCGTGCGGCCAGACGTCCGTCATCTTGGCCTTGACCCGCATCAGGACCTCCTCGACCTCCTCACTGTCGAGCCCGCCGACGAGGTCGATCCGGGCCGCGATCAGGGTGGACTCGGTGCCCAGACGCATCGTCAGCAGCGTGGTCACCGTGTCGATCTCCGGCTGCTCGTCGAGGAAGCGCCGGATCTCCCGCCGCTGCGCCGGATCGATCGACTCACCGATCAGCCGCCCCCGCGACTCCATGGCCAGCCGGTATGCCACGTAGACGAGCAGCGCCCCGATCAGGAACGACGCCACCGCCTCGTACACCCCGTCGCCGGTGAGCATGTGGAGCCACATGCCGAGCAGGGCGAACACCACGCCGAGGCAGGCGGTGGAGTCCTCGGCCAGCACCGTGCGCAGCGTGGGATCGTCCCCGGCGCGGATCTCCGCGAGCATGCCGCGGCCCGCCTTACGGGCCTTGCCACGGACCTGGATCAGGGCGCGGACCAGCGAGGCGCCCTCCGCGAGCAGGGCCACGCCCAGCACGGCGAGGCCGATCAGATAGCCGGTGTGGTCCTCCGAGCTGCCCGACTGAAGCGCCTCGGCGCCCTGGAAGAAGGAGAAGCAGCCACCCATGACGAAGATGCCGACGGCGGCGAGCAGCGCCCAGAAGTAGCGTTCCTTGCCGTAGCCGAACGGGTGTTGGGCGTCCGGGGCGCGTTTACTGCGTTTGAGGGAGGCGAGCAGGAACACCTCGTTGAGGCTGTCGGCGACCGAGTGGGCGGCCTCGGAGAGCAGCGCGGGGGAGCCTGTGAAGACCCCGCCGACCGCCTTGGCCAGGGCGATGACGAGGTTGGCGCCGAGCGCGACGAGCACGGTGACCGCGGTTCTGGTGTCCTCGCCGGACTGGCCGGACTGGCCGGACTGGCCGGACTGGCCGGACTGGCCGGGCTTGCCCGACTGGCCGGATTCGCCGGACCGGGAGCCGGGGGTGCGCGCCGCGGATTCGCTCATCGTGGGACTCCCTGCGTCGACTCGTCTGGTGCCCCTCTCTGGTGTCCCGATGCGGCGGCCTTAACCATCACACCCGCCCCGCGACGTCCCGCGATGTCCCGGAACGCGGCACGCCCCGGGGAGAACCACTCCCGCGGGGCGTGCCGGGTTGTCCGGTCGTAGGTCGGCGCAGATCAGCCGGTGGGCGCGCCACCACCGGGGCTGGCCGGGACCTCGGGCATCGGGGTGAACACGTCCAGCCCCATCACGGCCGCGATCAGCAGGCCTATGACGCCGAGCGCCACCGCGCCCCAGGCCACGGCCGTGACCCAGTTGGTGCCGGAGGTGCCCGGGGCGGTCGCGGTGGTCGCGGCGGAGCGCTGCCGCAGCAGCACCACGGCGGCGATCACCACGGCCGCGAGCCCGAACAGCCCGTTGATGATGGCCGTGGTGTGCCACGGCGTGCCGTAGACCGCCTCGATCTGGTTGGCGGCGGAACCGGACTGGGCCTTGATCTGCCCGGTCAGCTGCTTGCGCTCCTGGAGCATGGTGCCCAGCCAGGTGCCGGTGAGCGACGCGAGCCCGAGGCCCGCGGAGACCACCGCGCCGGCACCGGAGAACACCCCGGCGGAGGCCGCCGCCGGGGCGGCGGCCGGAACGGTCACGGGCTCGTCGGAACGGTCCGCGGCGGACTCCTCGGCGGGAGCCTCGGTGTGCGCTTCCTTGGACTGCGGCTCCTTGGAGTCCTTGGAGTCCTTGGAGTCCGATTCCTTGGAGTCGGAAACAGCGTTCGGGACACCCTCCGCCGTTGCTTCTTCGGCTTCTGCGGGCTTCGCTGTGCGGTCGGTCGGTTGGTCCGTCTTGGTGGTGTCCATGGGGCGGACGGTAGGTGCCGAAAATGAGAGTCCGCTGAGAATGAGCCCCGGCCTCCGGCCGGGTGCGGCCGAACGGTGCACACGGGCCTCTGCGCATACGCTGGCCGGGCAGTCTCACGATGGCTGAAACTCTTCGCCGCACCGACAGGAGTACATCGTGACCGGCTCTCCTCATCGCCGTTCCGCCCCGCCGGGCGGACCGCGGCACCGGCTGCGCGCTTGGCTGCTGGAGGGTCTGACCGACATGGCCAAGCGGCAGCCCGGGCCGCACGCCGAACCGGAGAGTCCGGACCGGGGCCGCCCGTGGTGGCGGGTCATGTGCCTGACCGGCCTCGACTACTTCTCGACCCTCGGCTACCAGCCCGGTATCGCCGCCCTGGCCGCCGGGCTGCTCTCCCCGCTGGCCACGGTCGTGCTGGTGGTGGTGACCCTCGCGGGCGCGCTGCCGGTCTACCGGCGGGTGGCCGTCGAGAGCCCGCACGGCCAGGGCTCGGTCGCGATGCTGGAGCGGCTGCTGACCTTCTGGAAGGGCAAGCTCTTCGTCCTCACCCTGCTCGGCTTCGCCGCCACCGACTTCCTGATCACCATCACCCTCTCGGCCGCCGACGCCACCGCCCATGTGGTGGAGAACCCGCACGTCGCCGATCTCCTGCACGGCCATGAGGTGGCCATCACCCTCGTCCTCGTCGGGCTCCTCGGCGCGGTCTTCCTCAAGGGCTTCACCGAGGCCATCGGGCTGGCCGTCGTCCTGGTCGCCGCGTATCTGCTGCTCAACGTCGTCGTGGTGGCCGTGGGGCTGTGGCATGTGTTCAGCGCGCCGCATGTGATCACCGACTGGACCACCGCGCTCACCGCCCAGCGCGGCAACCCCCTGGTCATGGTCGCCGTGTCCCTGGTGATCTTCCCCAAGCTGGCGCTCGGGCTGTCCGGATTCGAGACCGGGGTCGCCGTCATGCCGCATATCGAGGGCAAGCCCGGTGACACCGAGGAGCGCCCCACCGGCCGTATCCAGGGCGCCCGCAAGCTGCTCACCACCGCCGCGCTGATCATGAGCGTCTTCCTGATCACCTCCAGCCTGATCACGACCCTGCTGATCCCGCAGCACGAGTTCAAGCCGGGCGGTGCGGCCAACGGCCGCGCGCTGGCCTACCTCGCCCACCAGTACCTGGGCTCCGCCTTCGGCAGCGTCTACGACGCCGCCACCATCGCCATCCTCTGGTTCGCGGGCGCCTCCGCCATGGCCGGACTGCTCAACCTCATGCCCCGCTACCTCCCGCGCTACGGCATGGCACCCCACTGGGCGCGCGCGGTGCGCCCGATGGTGCTCGTCTTCACCCTCATCGCGTTCCTGGTGACCTGGCTGTTCAAGGCCGATGTGGACGCCCAGGGCGGGGCGTACGCCACCGGTGTCCTCGTCCTCATCACCTCCGCCGCCATCGCCGTCACCATCGCCGCGCGGCGCGCCGGGCAGCACGGCTGGACCCTCGGCTTCGGGACCATCGCGGTCGTCTTCCTCTACACCACGGCCGCGAACGTCGTCGAGCGGCCCGACGGCGTCAAGATCGGTGCCTGTTTCATCGGCGGCATCATGGCCGTGTCCCTGCTGTCCCGGGCCGCCCGCGCCTTCGAGCTGCGGGTCTCCAGCGTCACGTTCGACACCATGGCCCAGCGCTTCGTCCGCGACACCGCCCACCGCACGATCCGGTTTATCGCCAATAAGCCGCAAGCCTGTGACCTGGCCGAATACCATGACAAGGAGCAGGAGATCCGGGCAAACAACGACATTCCACCCGAGGACGACATCATCTTCGTCGAGGTCACCGTCGCCGACCCGTCCGAGTTCGAGAGCGAGCTGTGGGTGTGCGGAAAGGTGATGCACGACCGTTACCGGGTGCTCACCTTGGAGAGCGCCACTGTCGCCAACGCGCTCGCCGCCATGCTGCTGGCGGTGCGCGACGAAACGGGTCAGCGGCCGCACATCCACTTCGAGTGGACCGAGGGCAACCCTCTCGCCCAGTTCCTCCGCTTCTTCCTCTTCGGCCAGGGCGAGGTGGCCCCCGTCACCCGCGAAGTGCTCCGCGAGGCCGAACCCGACCGCAACCGCCGCCCCCACATCCACGTCGGCTGAACCCGGCCCCGCGCGGCCCCCTCACGGCATCCCCGTCCGCCACCGGACCTCGCCGTCCTGCCGGTCGCCGGTGGCCACGAGCCCGGCGGCCCGGGCGACAGCCGCCGAGGCCTCGTGGCGGGGGTGGATGTGCGCGATGACCTGGGCCACGGAACGGGCCGTGAGCCACGCCACCAGGGCCCGGGACGCCTCCGTGGCGTACCCCCGCCCCTGCCACGGTGTGCCCACCACCCAGGCGACCTCGGCGGTGCGACCGGCCGCGGGGCCGCTGAGTGTCGCCTGCACCGTGCCCACCAGGCGCCGCTCGGCAGCGGCGTGGACGACCCAGTTGCACCAGGTCACCGCCGGGTCGGGCGAGCCCGCGACCAGGCGTTCGTAGCGGGTGCGCAGCGCCGTGGCGTCCAGTGGGGCGCCGCCGGTGAAGGTGTGCAGGCCGGGGTCGGACAGCACCCCGGCCATCTCCGCGGCGTGCTCGATCCGCAGCGGCCGCAGCTCCAGCCGCGCGGTGGGGATGACCGCCGCGCGGACCGGGTCGCTCACTCCGACGCCGCGGCCACCGGCTCGTCGGCCGACAGGCTGTCCATGAACGAGCTGACCGAGAACACGGCCCGCCCCGGCCCGGCCGGGCCGTACCCCGGGGGCGAGGTCAGCCCGTACTCCTCCAGCGTCGCCCGGTAGGTCTCCAGCAGCCGGATGTGGTACTCCAGCGGCGCGCCCTGCGGGTTGGCCTTGCCCAGCGGCGTGGTCGGCTCCGGGCACCAGGTGGTGAACCGGGGGACGACACCGTTGGACATGAAGAACCGCAGCCCCTCGGCGGTGGAGTCGATGGCCTCGTCCACGCTGGTGAAGCCGAACGGCTCGGCCATCTCCACGCCCGCCACGAAGTTGGGGATCACATTGCGCGCCCCGAACACCTCGGTCGAGTCCAGGATGCGCCGGTGCCACTCGTCCCGGCCGACGTAGCGCTCCTTGCCCGGGCAGTACAGCTCGAACAGCCGCCGGTCCCACACCTCGAAGTTGGGGTGGTAGATGCGGATGCCGTAGTCGTGGAACCGCTGGACGTCGTCGCGCGGCAGCGCCTGCGCCACCACCTTGCCGATCCACCGGTCCGGGAAGCGCTCCTCGATGGCCTTCGCGTAGTGGCCGTAGAAGTCGGCCTCATCGCGTCCGGCGACCTTCGAGGTGATCGAGCCGCCGGTGAGGGTGTACGCCTTCGAGGCGCCCGCGGTGTCGTACCGGTCGATGATCTCCAGCGCCTCCAGCACCTCCTCGACCGGCTTGACCCCGGTGTACGGGCGGCCCGCCGCCTTGTGCTGGCGCCAGTTGTGGTTGATGTCGCAGTACCCGCACTCCTCCTTGGCGCCGAAGTACTGGCAGACCCGGAACACCGTCAGATAGACGAGGTAGCCCCACTGGATGGTCGGCGCGACCTCCATCACCGACTTGCCGTTCGACAGCGTGTGCCGGTAGTAGTCCGGCATCGGCGGCAGCCCGACGTCCGCGATCCGGGCCCCGTCCAGATACAGCCCCAGCGCCCCGTCCTCACCGGCCCGCACCACATACGGCGAGTCCGGGTTGACGCGCACCGACACCACCGTGCGCCGCAGCCCGTACGGGCCGCCGGTGAGCACGATCTCCTCCGGCGGCCGGTTGAGCGCGGCCGCGCCCAGCTCGGGGAGGGTGCGGTGGTCGAAGGAGAAGATGAAGTACGACTTCGGCTTGACGTCCCCGTCGTCGCCGCCGCTGAGCGCGGACTCGTCGAAGGCCATGCCGCCGCGCAGCAGATCCTCCTTGATCACCGCCTCCTGCGGGACCCGTGGGAAGCGCCCCATCAGCTCCTCGACCAGCGCGGTACGGTTCGGACTCGTCATCTGCTGCACCCTCCCTGACTCGATGGGACTCGACGGCTCCCCCGTGGCTCTGTCGTCCCCGCCACCCTAGATCAGCCGGTCCGTCCGGCCGCGCGCGGACCACCGGGGCCGCTGCCGGGCGCGGCGGGCCGGGGCGCTCTACGGTGGGGAGGAGGATGCCTGTCAACCGGCTCGGCCTGGTCGTCCACCAGGCCCGCCCCGCCGCCGTCGCGGCGGCCCGTGCCGCGCACTCCTGGGCCGCCGCGCGGGATGTCTCCTGCACCGAGATCGACGTATGGAGCGGGGAGCGTCCGCGGCGCAGCGCCCAGGAGGAGTCCGCGGCGGCCGGGCATCCCGATCTGATCGTCACCTTCGGCGGCGACGGCACGTTCCTGCGCGGCGCCCGGATCGCCGCCAAGGACGGCGCCGCGGCGCTGGGGGTGAACGCGGGCCGGGTGGGATTCCTCACCGAGATCGCTCCCGACGACGTACCGCGCGCCCTGGACGCCGTGCAGGCGGGCCGCACCACGGTCGAGGAGCGCATGATGCTCACGCTGCGGGCGTCGCGGCCGCTGGACATGCCCACCGGGATGGACGCGCTGCTGCGCTATGGACGCGGACCGGTGCTGCCCGCGCCGAAGCTCCGGCCCGGCGGCCCCGAAGAGGTCGGCTGGGGCGTCGCACTGGACGTCACCGCCCTCAACGATGTGGTGTTCGAGAAGCTGGCCCGTGACCGCCAGGCCGGACTGGCGGTCTATGTGTCCGGGCAGTTGCTCGCCTCGTACTCGGCCGACGCCATCATCGTGGCCACCCCCACCGGCTCCACCGCCTACAGCTTCGCCGCGGGCGGCCCGGTCGTCTCCCCGCACATGGACGCGGTCGTCTTCACCCCCGTCGCCCCGCACATCGCCTTCGACCGCACCGTGGTGGCCGCGGTGGACGAGGCCGTCGCGATCCGGGTGCTGCCGCACTCCGGGCGGGTGGCCGTGTCCATCGACGGGCAGCTGCGCGGGGTGCTGGAGCCGGGCGACTGGGTGGCGGCGTACCGGGCCCCGGCCCGGCTGCGGATGGTACGGATGCGGCCCACCGAGTTCTACCACCGGCTGCGCGACCGCTTCCGGCTCGCCGACTCGCCCGCCGCCGACCAGGCCCCGCCGTTCTACCGGCCGCGCAGCCCGGTCCCCGAGGACCTCGCCCATCTGCGGCTGCCTCCGCCACCGGGGCACGGTGAAGATGCGGGGCCCTGAACCCGGTGCCATCGTGAGGGTTGTGACAGCTCAGAGGTTTCACACCGATCTCACGCTGCGTGTCAACGGCGCCGACCGGCCCCTCACCCTCGACAACCGGGTGACCCTGCTGGACGCCCTGCGCGAACACCTCGCGCTGACCGGCACCAAGAAGGGCTGCGACCACGGCCAGTGCGGCGCCTGCACGGTCCTCATCGACGGTGAACGGGTGAACAGCTGCCTGGTGTTCGCCGTGACCGCGGCAGGCCACGACATCACCACCATCGAGGGGGTCGCGGGCCTCACCGCCACGGACGGCGATCTGCACCCGCTGCAGCGGGCGTTCCTGGAACACGACGGTTTCCAGTGCGGCTACTGCACCCCGGGCCAGATCTGCTCGGCCATCGGCGCGCTCGCCGAGGCGGCCCGCGGCTGGCCCAGCCACGCCACCGAGGACGTGGCCGCCGGTGTCCGCGCGCCCGACGCCCTGGACGACGACGAGATCCGGGAGCGGATGAGCGGCAACCTGTGCCGCTGCGGCGCCTACCGGGGCATCCTGGACGCCATCCGTGAGGCAGCCGGGGTGGACGGACAGGGCGTGGCCGGTGGCGCACCGGACGGTGGCGCACCGGTCCGGGGCGGTGTGCGATGAAGCCCTTCGCGTACGAGCGCGCCACCCGCCCCGAGGCCGCCGCCTCCCTCGTCGCGGACTCCACCGAGGCGGTGTACCTGGCCGGGGGCACCAATCTGGTCGACCTGATGAAGCTCGGCGTCACCGAGCCCGCCATGGTCGTCGACATCACCGGACTGCCGTACGACCGCGTCGAGCACCGCGCGGACGGCGGGGTGCTCATCGGGGCCCTGGTGCCGGGCAGTGAACTCTCCGGCGACCGCGGCATCCGGACACGTTTCCCGGCCCTCGCGCAGGCGCTGCTGGCCGGGGCCTCCGGGCAGCTGCGGAACCGCGCGACCACCGGTGGCAATCTGCTCCAGCGCACCCGCTGCGTGTACTTCCAGGACGTCACCAAGCCCTGCAACAAGCGCTCCCCGGGCACGGGCTGTTCGGCCATCCAGGGCAGCCACCGCGACCTCGCGGTCATCGGCACCTCCGACTCCTGCGTGGCCACCAACCCCTCCGACATGGCGGTGGCCCTGGCCGCGCTCGACGCCGTCGTCCATCTGCGGCGCGTCGACGGCAGCCCGCGCACCGTGCCGCTCGCCGACTTCTACCTGCTGCCCGGCGACACCCCGCACCGGGAGACGGTGCTCCAGCCCGGCGACCTCATCACCGGCGTCGAACTGCCACCGCCACCGCCCGGCGCCATGTGCTACCGCAAGGTGCGCGACCGCTGGTCCTACGCGTTCGCCGTGGTGTCCCTCGCCGCCGTGGCCGCCACCGACGACGGGGGAGCGCTGCGGGAGATCCGGCTCACGCTCGGCGGGGTGGCCCCCAAACCGTGGCGTGCGCACAAGGCCGAGCAGCTGCTGACCGGGCAGCGGCCCACCGAGGACGCGCTGCGGACCGCGGCCCTGGCCGAACTCGCCGCGGCCCGCCCGCTGCCGCACAACGCCTTCAAGGTCGGCCTCGCCGTGGACCTCGTCGCGGCCACCGTGCGCGACCTCGTGGCAGGGGAGGGGCGATGACCACACTCGAACGGACCGTGGGCGCCGAGGTGACCCGCGTCGAGGGGCGCGAGAAGGTCACCGGCACCGCGCTCTACGCGTACGAGTACCCCGTCCCGGATGCCCTGTACGGCGTGGCGGTGCAGTCCACCATCGTCCGCGGCCGGGTGCGCTCCGTCGACTCCGGCGCCGCGCTGGCCCTCCCCGGAGTGGTCGCCGTGCTGGACAGCGGCAGTGTGCCGCGGCTTCGCCCGACCGACGACCCGGAGCTGTCCGTCCTGCAGTCCGACCAGGTCGCCTACCGGGGGCAGATCGTGGCGGCCGTGGTCGCGGACACCTTCGAGACGGCGTGCCAGGCCGCGGCCGCGGTACGCGTCGTCTACCAGGAGGAGGCGTACGACGTCGGGCTGCGCGACGGCGATCCCGGCATCTTCGTCCCCGACACGGTCAACGCCGGATACCCGGGCCGCGCGGAGACCGGGGACGTGGACACCGCCCTGGCCACGGCGCCGGTCACGATCGATGCCACGTACACCACACCGCCCGAGCACACCAGCGCGATGGAGCCGCACGCCACCATCGCGGTCTGGGAGGGCGACACCTTGACCCTCTACAACGGCGACCAGGGGCCCTGGATGACGGCGAATACGCTCGCCGCCCTGTTCGGACTCCCCGAGGGCGCCGTACGGATCGTGGCGGACCATGTGGGCGGTGGCTTCGGCTCCAAGGCGGTGCCCCGGCCGCCCACGGTGCTCGCCGCGCTGGCCGCGCGCGCCGTCGGCCGCCCGGTGAAGCTGGCCGCCACCCGGCAGCAGATGTTCACGATGGTCTCGTACCGCACCCCCACCCTGCAGCGGGTCCGGCTGGGGGCCGGGCGCGACGGACGGCTCACCGCGATCTCGCACAACGCGCTCCAGCAGAGCTCCCGGCTCACCCCGTACTGCGAGCAGACGGTCGCCGCCACCCGCATGATGTACGCGGCGCCCCACCGCCGCACCATCCACCGCCTGGCGCAGCTCGACGTGCCCACGCCGTCGTGGATGCGGGCGCCGGGCGAGGCACCGGGGATGTTCGCGCTGGAGAGCGCGATGGACGAGCTGGCGTACGCGCTGGACATGGACCCCATCGAGCTGAGGGTGGTCAACGAACCGCCGGTGGACCCCGAGACGGGGCACCCCTTCAGCAGCCGCAATCTGGTGGCCTGTCTGCGCGAGGGCGCGGCCCGGTTCGGCTGGGCGGGGCGCGACCCCCGCCCCCGCCGACGCCGCGAGGGGCGGTGGCTGGTGGGCACCGGCGTCGCGTCGGGCAACTATCCGGCCATCACCTGGCCCGCCGCCGCGACCGCCCGCGCGGAGCCCGACGGGCGGTTCACGGTACGGATCGCCGCCGTCGACATCGGCACCGGAGCCCGTACCGCGCTGACCCAGGTGGCCGCGGACGAACTCGGGGTGGCGCTGGACCGGGTCACCCTGGAGATCGGCCGCAGCGACTACGGCAAGGCACCCTTCGCGGGCGGTTCCATGGGCACCAGCTCATGGGGGTGGGCGGTGAGCAAGGTGTGCCGGGCGCTGGCCAAGCGGCTCGACGAGGCATCGGGCCAGGTCCCGCCCGGCGGGCTGGAGGCCCACGCGGACACCACCGACGACATCCGGGCCCGGAAGGAGCTCTGTCGCCACGCCTTCGGCGCCCAGTTCGCTCAGGTGAGGGTGGACGTGGACACCGGGCAGGTACGGGTCGACCGGCTGCTGGGGATGTTCGCCGCCGGGCGCATCATCAACGCCCGTACGGCGCGCTCGCAGCTGCGGGGCGGCATGTGCATGGGGCTGTCGATGGCGCTGTACGAAAACCTCGAACTCGACCCCAATTTCGGCGACTTCGCCAACCACGACCTCGCCGGATACCACGTGGCGGCACACGCCGATGTGCGCGATGTCGAGGCGCACTGGATCGAGGAGGACGACGACCAGCTCAGCCCGATCGGCGCCAAGGGCGTGGGGGAGCTGGGCATCGTCGGGACGGCCGCGGCCGTCGCCAACGCCGTCCATCACGCCACGGGGGTGCGGGTGCGCGACCTGCCGATCACCCTGGAGCGGGTCCGCACCGATCCGACGCACTGATTCGGCGCGCTGACCCGAGCCTCTGATCTACCGCGCTGACCTGGCGCCCTGACGTGACACACTGAACAGGGCCTTTCGGTCAAGCGTGAGGAAAGGCCCCGCCCGGGTGTCCCGCGGTAACGGCGCGGGACACCCGGTGCGTGAGGGTCAACTGCCTGATGGCAGCGTCTTACTGGGCCGCGCCGCCGTCGCCGATGGTGGCACCGACGGCCTCCAGCGCGGTGGTCACCGGCTGGAAGAACGTCTCACCGCCCGCGGTGCAGTCGCCACTGCCGCCGGAGGTCAGGCCGATGGCCGCCCCGTCCTCGGTGAAGAGGGAGCCGCCGCTGTCGCCGGGCTCGGCGCAGACGTCGGTCTGGATGAGGCCGCTGACCGAGCCCTCGGCGTAGTTGACGGTCGCGTTCAGACCGGTGACCGAGCCGCCGTTCAGCCCGGTGGTGCTGCCCATGCGCTGCACCTCCTGGCCCACCGACGCCTCGGCCGCCTCGGTGATGTCCACCGTCTTGCCGCCGCCGGTGTTCACCGTGCTCGGGGCCTCGGTGGCGGCGTCGTCGTACGTGGCGAGCGCGAAGTCGCCGGTGCCCGGGAAGGTGGCGTCCTGGATGGTGGCGACCGGGGCGCCGTCCTGGGTCTCCGACCACTCCTCGGCCGCGACACCGCAGTGACCGGCGGTCAGGAAGCCGGGGGCGCCGCTGTCGGTGGTGACGTTGAAGCCCAGGGAGCAGCGCGAACCGCCGCCGAAGATGGCGTCACCGCCCTCGGCGAAGGTCTTGAACGTGCCCGCGGAGCGCTTGACGTCGGCCATGTCCGCGCCCAGCGACTTGACGGTGGACGTGAGGGTGTCCCACTTCGCGCCCTTGACGGTGCTGTCCGCCGTGACCTGAAGCTTGTTGGTCTTGGGGTTGATGGCCCAGGCGGTGCCCGCCATCGTGGCCTTCTCCTTGAGCGTCGACTCGGCGGCCTTCAGCGACTTCATGGTGTTCTTGGCGGCCTTGGGGACGGCCCCGGCGCTCTTGACCGCGGCGACGTCGACATTGTTGTTGTCACCGATGACATTGACGATGACCTGCTGCTGGTCCTTGTCGTACCAGGCACCGCCGAACGCCTCGCCCAGGCTCGACGCGAGCTGCGCGATCGCGTCCGAGGCGGAATCGGAGTTGAACGCCTTGGGCTTGGCATCGATGGCCTCGGTCTTCTTGTCCTCCGAGGCGTTGGCGTTGGGCAGCACAATGGCGGCACCCACGACGGCGGCGGCCGCGGCAGCCCCAATGATGATCTTTGTCTTGGGGATGCGCTTGTGACTCCGGCTCAACTTGTGACCTCCTGTGGGGGCGCACGGGTCGTACGCAGGGGACGGGTTCGCTACGGCAGTGGATACGCAGGGGCCGCTGGTTGTGTTCAGACCAATTTCCACGCGTCGCGGTGACAGGTCTCACAGCTGGGACGAAGGAGCGGCGATGCCCGCATTGGTGTCCGTGTGCGGGGTACCGGCCGTCTCGTGCCCCTTTCCCGCCCACAGGCCCGGGACGGGGTCCGCCTACCAGAGAGGAGCGCGTCGTGAGTGACGACAAGCAGCCGGAAGCCCCCGGGGAGCATGCCCCCGCCGTCCCCAGGGACCTGCCCGATCAGCAGGCACAGGGCGGCCCCGACCCGCTGGACATCCCCGACGGGGCGCCGCGCACCGGCCCGCCCCACCGCCCGGACGACGTCCCCGACCTGGACGAACCCGGCACCCGCCGGCGCGGAAAGCCGCACAGCGGAGGCGTGCACCCCGAGCAGCCGGTGCCCGACGAGCCCTCCGGATGACGCCCCTACTTCCCGCTGCCCGGCTTTCCGCTCCTGGTGTGCCGGAACGCCCACTCCATGCGCGGTTCCACCACGCCGCGCAGGACCCGCCGTACCGGAGAGGTGCAGAGCACCGTGATCATGGTGACGGCCGCGGCGGTCACCGCCAGCTCGCCGAGCGGGGTGTGCAGCCACGGGTGGTCGTACCACCGGCCGAAGCGGGACGACTTGATGATGAAGCCGTGCAGCAGATAGCCGTACATCGTCCCCGCGCCGAGCACCGTGAACCACATGCGCCGCCCCGGCACCCACGCCAGGAAGCAGGCCGTCAGCACCACCGCGCCCGCGAAGAGGATGGGCGTGGAGAGCAGCCCGGCCCACTCCGGGACGCCGTCCAGGGCGGCGACGCTCTTGCGGTGGTAGAACCACTCCGAGTTGAACCACGGAGCCACCACGTACGCCGTCACCAGCGCCACGATCCCCACCGGCAGCGCGATCCACCGCGCCCGCCAGGTGCGCAGCCGGGCGAAGTGCTCCGGCCGGAGGGTGAGCCCGAGCACGAAGAACGGCAGGAACGCCAGGGTCCGCTGGAGCGAGAGATCGCCGCCGGTCTCCGGGGAGAGCGAGCCGAGCGCCGCCACGGCCAGCGCGACCGGCACCGGATGGCGCAGCGCCAGCCACAGCGGGGTGGTGATCCGCCAGATGAACAGCGCGACCAGGAACCACATCACGTACCACGGGTCGAGCAGGCTGAACGGTTCGTCCGGGTTGTCCTGCGCCCAGCGGGAGAAGAGGGTGTACAGGATCTCGAAGACGACGTAGGGCACGACCACGCCGGTGACCAGCCGCTGAAGCCGCTTGGGGGCCATGTCGAAGCTGCGGGAGAAATACCCCGATATCAGCGCGAAGGCGGGCATGTGGAACGCGTACACCAGCAGGTAGATGGCCATGGAGGCCCGGCTGCCGTAGGTCAGTGGTTCCCATGCGTGGCCACAGGCCACCAGCACGATGGTGAGGTACTTCGCGTTGTCGAAGTACGCGTCGCGGGGCTTGCCTTGAGCCGCGCCCTCACCCCGTGGTGGCCGTTCCGCGGTGGACTGCGGCGTTGTCACACGGGTGGGGGTGTCCTGGTGCACTACTTCTCCCGGTCACCTTCATCGAGCCAGCGAGGTTTCCTGTTTCGCCTGCCCGACGTGGCCCCGCTCATGACTGATCACGTTAGTGGCACATGACACCACTTCCGTGTGGAACCGGCCGAATTTCATGAACATCCCTAAAGGCTCAGTATTCGGCCCCCCGGTGCTCGGGAAGTCTGCTAACGGTGGTCAGCTCACCATCGGCGGAGGCGAACAGCAGCGCCACGGCCAGGGCACCCGGGTCGGGCACACCGACCGCGTGGTCCCCGGTGTAACTGGCCCGTCCGCGCCGGGCGCGCAGATAGGCGGTGGCCCGCGCGCCGCGGTGGGCGGCCACCGCCGCGAGCCGCAGCGAGCGGGCCGGATCGGCGGTCGGCGGGCAGTCGGCGAGCGCCTTCGCGGCCGGGAGGAGCGCGTCGACCATGGTCTTGTCGCCGACCTCGGCCTCGCCGACCCGCTGGATCGCGGCCGTCCCGGCGGCGATCCCGGCGGCCAGCTCGCCGGTGCCGGGCGGGGTGGGGGCGGCCGCGGCGACCGCGTCGGCCAGCTCCTGGAAGAGCAGGCCGAACAGCGGACCGCTGGTGCCGCCGACGTCGTCGAGGAAGACCCCGGCGGCGGCGGCGAGCGGCGCCTCCGCGGTGTCCTCACCGACCGTCGGGGTGGCGGACAGACTGTCCAGGGCGCGGCGCACCCCGTCCATCCCGGTGGCCAGGTTGGCGCCGAAATCACCGTCGCCCGCCTGCTGGTCGAGGGCGGTCAGCTCGGGTTCGACGGACCGTACGGTGGCG
This sequence comes from Streptomyces sp. NPDC005962, assembly GCF_040629205.1. NCBI lineage: Bacteria > Bacillati > Actinomycetota > Actinomycetes > Kitasatosporales > Streptomycetaceae > Streptomyces > Streptomyces sp. NPDC005962. The sequence continues at coordinate 21,268 of NZ_JBEXVE010000016.1, forward strand.
GCGAAGCGCATCAGCCAGGCGGTGACGGTGGCGCGGGTCAGGGAGCGCGGGGCGGGGTTCACGGTCATGGGCGCGGGGCTCCTCGGGGCTCTCGGGGGTGACCGGCGGTAAGGGGGTCACAGGGGCCAGGCCGCGGTGCGGGCGGGGGCGTCCCACAGCCGCAGGACCTCGTCGTCGGTGGCGAGCAGGGACAGCGAGAAACCACGCATGTCGAGGGCGCTGACGAAGGTGCCGGTCAGGGACCGGTCGAGGGCGGTGCCCCGGGCGTCGAGCGCCTTGGCCAGCATGTGGTGGATTCCGTACAGCTCCAGGGACGTGACCGACCCCAGACCATTGACCAGCGCCAGCACCCGGGGTGGCGGGCCAGGGGAGAGGGCGGCCAGCAGCCGGTCCGTCATCGTCTCGATCAGCTTGCTGAGCGGCGCGTGCGGCACCGTCTTGTCGGCGCGCTCACCGTGGATGCCGACGCCGAACTCCAGCACGTCCTCGGGCAGGTAGAACGCCGGGGCCCCGGAGGCGGGGGTGGTGTGCGCGGCGGACGCGACGGCGAGGCTGCGGGAGCGGCGGGTCAGATCGACACCGAGCGCCACGAGCTCGTCCAGGCTGCGCCCCTCGTCGGCGGCGGCGCCGAGGATCTTCTCCACGATCAGGGTGGCGCCGGTGCCGCGACGGCCGACCGCGATCTCGTCGGAGTCGGTGGCGAGGTCGTCGTCGATCAGCACCCGCTCGCAGCGGATGCCCTCGTGGTGGAGGCGTTCGGCGGCGATACCGAAGTTGATGCGGTCGCCGGTGTAGTTCTTGACCAGATGCAGTACGCCGTCGTCCCCGGCGACGGCGCGGCTGGCCTCGAAGATCTGCCGGTTGTGCGGCGAGGCGAAGATCCGGCCCGGGCAGGCGGCGTCCAGCATCCCGGCACCGACGAATCCGGCGTGCAGCGGTTCATGGCCGGACCCGCCGCCGGAGACCAGCCCGACCCGGCGGGCGGGCGAGGTGAGACGGGAGCGGAAGTACCCGTGGCCGGGATGGTGCTCGACGAGGGCGGCGTGGGCGACGGCGAAACCGGCGTGCGCGTCGGGGACCAGCGATTCTGAGGAGTCGGCGAAGTACAGCGGCATGGTCGCGGCTTCCCTGGAGGAGTGGGACGGACAGGGACACTCGCTTCGATAGTCCGCCGCGATCCAGGGGACGGGCGCGCCGACCGACCCCGAACGGCCTACGGGCATAGGCCGGTCGGGCGACGGGGCAGGGGTGCACACGGACCACGGCGAACTACCTTGTACGCGACGGCGAGATCTCCAAGCACCGACCCCGCGCCGTGAACCTGTGGCGCGGGGTCGGGGTGCGGGGTCGGTGCTCCCGGGAGGGCTACTTCCCCAGGGCCTTCTTCAGCTGCGACTTGTTCATCTGGGACCGGCCCTCGATGTTCCGGCGCTTGGCCTCGGCGTAGAGCTGGTCCCTGGTGGGGCCCTGCGACCCGGTGTGCGACCGCTTGCCACCGCGCCGCGACGGCGACATGTCCTCGGTGGAGATACGGCTCGCCGTCCGGGACTCCCCGGAGTCAAGCACCACAGAGACAACCACCATTTTCGCTCCCGGCACCCGGCCCGCAACAGCGCCGCGGCTGCCCGGGGCGAACGATTGGGCCCATCAGGTGAGATGTGCTCCGGGGGCGGTCGGACCGCCCTGCTGGTGCTCGACCTGCCCCGCCTCGGATGACAGCGTGTGCCGACATGGAGCACAGCCCTGGACCGCAAAACGTGCGCGCGAGGCTGCTGCTGGCCAGCGCCACCATGCTCTTCGTCGAGCTCGCGCTGATCCGGTGGACCGGCGCCAATATCGTCCATCTGAGCTATTTCTCGAACTTCATCCTCCTGGGCTCGTTCCTCGGAATCGGCCTCGGATTCCTTCTTCCCGCCGGCCGCGGGCAGTGGCTCACCCGCTGGGCGCCCATCCCGCTGGCCGTCCTCGTCGTCCTGGTCCGGGAGTTTCCCGTCCAGGTGCGGCAGAGCAGCGGCGAGGTCATCTACTTCACCGCGGTGAAGACCACCGGTCTGCCGCAGTGGGTCACCCTGCCCGTGCTGTTCGGGCTGACCGCGCTCATCATGATGGCGATCGGCAAGATGACGGCCGACCAGTTCCGGCAACTGCCGTCGCTGGAGGCGTACCGCTTCGACCTGCTCGGCTCCCTCACCGGCTCGGTGTCCTTCGCCCTGCTGTCGTGGCTGCGCGCCCCGTCGGTGGTGTGGGGTGTGATCGCGGCGCTGGCGATGCTGGTGCTGGGCGGGCGGCGCAACACCGTCCGGTACACGATCCCGCTGGCCGTGATGGTGGCGGTGCTGGCCCTGGAGTCGGTGGCGAACGGCATCTCGTGGTCGCCGTACTACAAGATCGAGGTCAAGCGGTCGACCTCCAAGGCCCGGGACTACAACATCGCCGCCAACGGTGTTCCGCATCAGTCCATCGCCCCGCTGAAGGCGCTGACGAAGCCCGGCTCACCGTATGAGCAGCCCTACCGCGAGACCCCGCGCAACTCCCACCGCCGGGTGCTGGTCATCGGCGCGGGCAACGGCAACGACGTCGCCCTCGCCCTCGCCCACGGGGCCCGGAGCGTGGACGCCGTGGAGATCGACCCCAGGCTTCAGGAGATCGGCGCATCCCTGCACCCGGCCCGGCCGTACGACAACCCCCGGGTGCACGTCCACATCAACGACGGGCGCGCCTTCCTGGAGCAGACCGACGCCCGCTACGACCTGGTCGTCCTGGCGCTGCCGGACTCCCTGACCCTGGTGTCCGGGGCCAGCAACCTGCGGCTGGAGAGCTATCTGTTCACCCGCCAGGCGTTCGAGGCGGCCCATCGCCATCTGGCCCCGGGCGGCGCGTTCGCCATGTACAACTACTACCGGCAGAACTGGCTCATCGACCGCTTCGGCGGGACGCTCACCTCCGTCTTCGGACATGCCCCCTGCATCACCCACTACGGCAACAGCAGGGCCGCGGTCCTCGTCGCGGGCACCACCCCGGCCGCGCAGTCCTGCGGCGCCACGTGGAAGGCGTCCGGCCCGGTGCCGAAGGCCGCGAGCGACGACCATCCGTTCCCGTATCTGCTGCACCGCACCATTCCCACCCTCTACCTCGGTGTGCTGGGCGCGATCCTGCTGGTGACCCTGGCCTCGGTGCGGCTGACCGGAGTACGGCTGCGGCGGACCGTCCGGTACGCGGACATGTTCCTGCTCGGCACCGCCTTCATGCTGCTGGAGACCAAGAACGTGATCGGCTTCGCGCTGTACTTCGGCACCACCTGGCTGGTCAACGCCATGGTCTTCGCCGGTGTGCTGCTGGCCGTCCTGTGCGCGGTCGAGGTGCGGCGGCGGATCACCAAGCTCAACCAGCTTGCGCTGCAGCTCCTGCTCTTCGCCTCGCTGGCCGTCTCCTGGCTGATCCCGGCCCATCTGGTGCTCGGGCTGCCCTTCGCGGGCCGCCTCGCCGCCGCGATCGCGCTGGCCTTCGCCCCCATCTTCTGCGCCAACCTCATCTTCTCCGACCGGCTGGCCGCGGCCTCCGACCCCACGTCGGCCTTCGGCGCCAACCTGCTCGGCTCGCTGGTCGGCGGCACCCTCGAATACCTCGCGCTGGTCACCGGCTACCAGGCCCTGCTGCTCGTGGTGGCGGTGCTGTACGCGGGAGCCTGCGTCCTGATGCGCTTCACCCGGCCCGACGCGGGCGAGCGCGCCGAACCCGAACCGGTCTCCGTGGCCACCGCGCCACGGACCTGACCCGGCCACCGTCCCGCGGCATGAGGCCGCCCCCGGTCCTTCGGGCCGGGGGCGGCCTCAGGTGCGTCACTCGAACATCACGTAGTCCGGCCGCGGCCGCAGGGCCAGCACCTCCTTCGGTGTCATCAGCCTGCTGACCTCGGCGTCCTCCTCGTAGAAGAGCTTGAAGCCGGTACGCACGCCCTCCGGCTGGTCCTTCACGAGCTGCCGCCAGGTGTCCCGCTTCATGCCCGGCGAGCCGATGCCGTCCGCGCTCTTGATCGTGACGACCCCGGGCTGCGGGCGCAGCGCGGACTGGTCGCGGACCACGGACACCGCCACCTGGTGGAAGACGAGCGGCTTCTCCGGCAGGTCGTGTTCCGCGACGATCCCGGACAGATAGCGCGCCACGTCGGTCAGCTCCTGCCCGCTGGTGTGGCCGTAGGTGTCGCCGGGTACCTCTCCCGGGCCCATGTCCCACTCCGGGTCCAGCGCGATGCCCACATCGGGCTCGACGAGCCACTTGCGCAGCGCCTTGACCTCGTCCAGCGCCGACGCCCGGCCCGGCTGGATGTTGAGCAGCAGCAGCGCGTCATGGCGCCGGGCCGCCTCGTGGAAACGGCGGACGGTGTCGTCCGGGACCCGGGTGCGATAGGTGCCGTCCGGTCCCGCGGAGCTGTTGGTGACGGTCGCGAGCAGTTCGAGGACCGGGAGCGGCTCCCGGTCGGCGGCGTAGTCGCGCGCGGTCTTCTCGATCTCCTTGACCCGCTGGTTCAGGTCACCGGTACCGAGCCGGCCGAGTGCGGCGGCGCCGGGCAGTCCGCAGTACCCCACCATGCGGTACCGGGACAGATCGCGGCCGCCGCGGGGGAGTTCGGGCCGTCGCTTCGTCGGCTTCGGCGACGGGGAGCGGCCGGCCTTGCTGTCGGAGCCCGCGGCGGAGGTCTCGCGGCCCTTGGAGGGCGTGGGGCTCCTGGAGGAACCACGGGCCCATTCGCTGTTCTGCTCGCCGCATCCGGCGAGCAGACCGAGACCGGCCGCCGCCGTCACCGAGAGCAGCCCCCGCCGGGTCGGCGGACCGCCCTGTCCTCTGCTGTTCTCCTGGATCGGCTCGACGCCGGTGCCCTGACTTGGTGTGGTGTGCGCCACGTTCCCCTCCGTCTTCGGGCCGATGTTTTTTCCCCGTCCTCTGCGGCTTTCCGGCCGGGGCGACCATGAAACGGAAGCGGTGGCCACCACTTACCTGACGTAACCCAGCTCCTTGTCGACCACATTGCGCAGCGGACGGCCCTCGGCCCTGCGGAGCAGGTTGTCCAGGAACAGCTCGGCCAGGTCGTTCCGCCAGTGGACCACCTCACCCGCGGTGTGCGGGGACACGATGACCCCCGGCAGCTCCCACAGCGGGGAGGCGGCGGGCAGCGGCTCCTGGGCGAACACGTCCAGCGCGGCACCGGCCAGCCTGCCGCCGGACAGGGCGTCGACGAGGGCGGGCTCGTCGACCAGCTGACCGCGGCCCACGTTGACCAGCCGGGCGCCGGGCTTCATGGCCGCCAGCACCGAGGCGTCCACCATGCCGCGGGTGGCCGCGGTGAGCGGGGCGGCCAGCACCACGTAATCGGCCTCGCCGAGCCCGGTGCGCAGCGTCGCCGGGCCGTGCACGGTGCCGAAGTCGGGGTCGTCGTCGCGCGGGGTGCGGCCCGCGCCGCTCACCCGCATGCCGACCGCGCGCAGCAGCCGGGCGACGGCCCGGCCGATGGACCCGGTGCCCCAGACCAGTACGGTGCGCCCGCCGACGCGTTCGCTGTCGCGCGGCCGCCACTGGCGGCCGCGCTGGTGGTCCCACATGCCGGGGAAGTCCTTGGCCAGGGACAGGACCAGCCCGAGGACGTACTCGGCGATGGGCTGGTCGTACACCCCGCGCGAGTTGGTGAGCACCACATCCGGGTTGCCGGTCAGCGCGGGAAACAGATACGGGTCCACGCCCGCGGCGGCCACATGCACCCAGCGGGGGGCCTTCGCGGGATCGTCGGGCCACGAGGCGGCGACGGCCGGGCTCAGCGGCCACCAGGCGAGCAGGGTGTCCGCACCGGGGAGGAGGTCCGGCAGTTCCTCCTCGGTCGCGTACACGGTCCGCGCCAGGGACTCGATCCGCTCCCGGTTGCAGGGCAGATGGTCGTTGTACAAGACGATGAGCGGGGCACGCCGGTCACCCATGGCCGCCTCCCGGCGGGTCGCTCACGCCGCCCGGCGGCTCACACCGGAGTGTCATGACGGTTCTCCCGAGGTCAGGAAGGGTGCGCAACGGATTCCCACACCCTGGCCGCCCCCGCGCACCGGGGCAACGGGCACAGTGTCCGCCCCGGCGGGCGGTTGTGGACGCTGTGTCCCCGCCGACCGCACGTCCCGGGACCAAAGTCCTGCGCAGCCCCGGTGCGGACAAGGCGTACACAGTGTCCACCACGGAACCGGCGATGGAACAGGATGGCCGTTGACGGTGCCGGACGGCTGAACCAGGGTGATGGCCAGCCAACCTGCCTTCATCTCCCCGTTCCCGGCAGCACACCCCGCCGCCCCCGCGGTGACCCGCACGAATGCTTGACGCCCGATGCCACCCTTCGTGCCGCATCGCCCAGCGCCTCAGCGCCTCAGCGCCACCTCCTCGTCCCCAGGAGTCTCAAGCATGTCTTTGTCCCGCCCGTCACACCCTTCGCAAGAAACCACCACAAGAACCGTGAGCCTCGACGAGGCCCCCGTCACCGGCTTCCACCGCAAGATGATCGCCGTCGCCATGGGCGGCCCGTTCTGCGACGGTTATCTGCTGGGCATCATGGGCGTCGCCCTCAGCCTGATCACCCCGGCGCTCAGCCTGAACACCATGTGGGAGGGGCTGATCGCCGCCTCCGTCCTGATCGGTGTCTTCATCGGCGGCGCGGTCTTCGGACCCGTAACCGACCGGGTCGGCCGCCATCTGATGTATGTGCTCAACCTGCTGACCTTCGTGGTCTTCTCGGCCCTGCAGTTCTTCGTCACCGAGGCGTGGCAGTTGCTTGTGCTGAGGCTGCTGATCGGCATCGCGATCGGCGCCGACTACCCGATCGCGTCCGCCCTGACCTCCGAGCTGGTGCCGCGCAAGATCCGCGGCCCGGCCCTGTCCGGCCTGGTCCTCGCCTGGTGGGTCGGCTACGGCGTCAGCTTCTGGGCGGGCTGGCTGCTGATGGGCACCGGCGACGACGCGTGGCGCTGGATGCTGGCCTCCGGTGCGGTCCCCGCCGTGATCTTCATGTTCTTCCGGGCCGGAGTGCCCGAATCGCCCCGCTGGCTGGCCTCCCGCGGCCGGGTGGAGGAGGCCAAGGAGGTCGTACGCCGCCACCTCCACCTGGAGGTCAGCACCGAGGAACTCCTCGCCGAGAGCGGTACGCGGCGTGGCGGCTCGGGCCTGGGCAACCTGGTGGAGATCTTCCGCCGCGGCTACGCGATCCCCGCCCTGTTCTGTTCGGTGTTCTGGATCTGTCAGGTGGCGCCCGCCTTCGCCGTACGGTCCTTCCAGCCGCAGATGCTGGAGTCTTTCGGGGTGACCAGCACCTTCGGTGCCAGCGCGCTCATCACCACGATCGCGGTCGCGGGTACGGCGGTCGGACTGCTCGTGGTCAACCGGATCGGCCGGCGGCCCCTGCTCATCTCCAGCTTCGCCTGCATCAACGTCTGCCTCATCGCCCTGATCGTGCTGCCGCTGCACTACGCGTTCCTGGTGGTCGCCCTCTTCGCCGGGTTCCAGTTCTTCGAGGCCGCGGGCAGCGGACTGCAGTTCGTGTATCCGAGCGAGCTCTTCCCCACCGACCTGCGCGCCACCGGCGTCGGCGTCGCCACCGCCATGAGCCGGGTCGGCTCCGCCTCCAGCACCTTCCTGCTGCCCATGCTCACCGCCGACTTCGGCGTCCGCGGCACCCTCGCGATGGGTGTGGGCATCACCATCATCGGCCTCGTGGCCTCCATCGTCCTCGCCCCCGAAACCAAGGACCTCGGCCTGGCGGAAGCCAGCCGCCGCGCCTGACCGCGCCCCGTCCGTCCCGGCCCCTCCGACTCGTCAGCTCGCCAGCTCGCCGGCTCTCACGGTTCTCCGAAAGGACCCCGCCATGCGCAAGGTCGTCTCCTTCGACTGCTACCGCACCCTCATCAACTTCGACACCCGCACCGCCACCCACGAGATCGTCAAGGACCGCCTCGCCGCGCTCGGCGTCGACCCCGACCAGTTCCACCACGACGCGTACGTGATGCGGTTCCAGGGCGTCGTCGACCACTACCGCCCGTACCGGGACACCGTCCGCCGCACCCTGCACAACGTCATGCTGCTGCACGGCCTGGAGTACCGCGACGAGGACGGCGAGGCCCTCATCGAGGCCATCAAGAAGTTCAAGGCGTTCCGCGAGGTCCCCGACGCGCTGCGCCGTCTCAAGGCCGAGTACGACATCGCCATCCTCTCCAACAGCGAGGACGACCTGATCTCCTACGCCGTCGACGAGCTGGGCGTGGAGTGGGACTACGTCCTCACCGCCGAGCAGGCGGGGGCGTTCAAGCCGCTGCCGCAGGCCTTCGAATACCTCATGAAGGCCACCGGCCGGGGCCCCGAGGACATCATCCACACCGCCCAGGGCTGGGAGTACGACATCATGCCGACCAAGCGGTACGAGGGCATGCGGCGGATCTGGGTCAACCGGTACGGCTTCCCCGGTTCGGCCGCGTTCCAGCCGTACGAGGAGATCAAGGACCTGTCCGAGCTGCCCGGCCTGCTCGGCGTCTGACCCGGCTCCCCGGCCACCCCCACACCGCGAGAGGACCCCATGTCCGCCACCACGGCACCGGTCAACGGGCGCGTCGCCCACTGGTTCGCCGAACTGCCCACCCCCCGCCCGGCGCTCCCCGGCGACCGCGACGCCGACGTATGCGTCGTGGGCGCCGGAATGACCGGACTGTGGACCGCCTACTACCTCAAGAAGGCCGACCCGTCCCTGCGCGTCACGGTCCTGGAAGCCGAGTTCGCGGGCTTCGGAGCCTCCGGCCGCAACGGCGGCTGGGCCTCCGGACTGATCCCCGGCGCCCGCGACCGGCTGGCCGGCCTCTACGGCCGCGACGCCGTCCTCGACTGGCAGCAGGCCATGAACGAGGCCGTGGACGAGATCATCGCCGTCGCCGCACGCGAGGGCATCGACGCCGACATCGTCAAGGGCGGCACCCTGCGCGTCGCCCGCACCCCCGCCCAGGCCACCCGGCTGCGGCACAAGATCGAGCAGGACCACGAGTGGGGTGTGCCGGAGTCCGTTCTGCTCACCCCCGCCGAGTCCGACCGGCACATCGCCATCGACGGGGTGACCGCCGGGGCGTACACCCCGCACTGTGCCCGGCTCCAGCCCGCCGCCCTGGTCCGGGGGCTCGCCGAGACCGTGGAACGGCTCGGTGTCACGATCTACGAGAAGTCCCCCGTCACCGCCATCGAGCCGGGCCGCGCGCTCACCGCCCGCGGCACGGTCAGCGCGCCCGTGGTGCTCCGCGCGACCGAGGGCTTCACCTCTTCGCTCAAGGGGCTGCGGCGGGCCTGGCTCCCGATGAACAGCTCGATGATCGTCACCGAGCCGCTGCCCGAAGAGGTCTGGAAGGACATCGGCTGGGAGGGCCGGGAAACCCTCGGCGACACCGCACACGGCCATATGTACGCCCAGCGCACCCCGGACGACCGGATCGCCATCGGCGGGCGCGGTGTGCCGTACCGCTTCGGCTCCCGCACCGACGACTCGGGCCGGGTCAGCGACCGTACGATCGGCGAGCTCACCCAGACCCTCCATCGCATGCTGCCGCAGACCACCGGCGTCCGGGTCGACCACGCCTGGTGCGGGGTCCTCGCAGTGCCCCGCGACTGGTCGGCCACCGTCGGCCTGAACCGGGCCACCGGCACCGGCTGGGCCGGGGGCTACGTCGGCCACGGGGTGACCTCGACCAACCTGGCCGCCCGCACCCTCACCGACCTGGTGCTGAAGCGGGAGACCCGGCTGACCCGGCTGCCGTGGACCGGACACCGCCCGGGCACGTGGGAGCCGGAGCCGTTCCGCTGGCTCGGGGTGCGCGGACTGTACGTCGCCTACCGGCTGGCCGACCGGCACGAGGCGGGCGGCCGCACCCGTACCTCGCCCATCGCGACCGTCGCCGACCTCATTGCCCGGCGACCCTGAGATCCTGGAGTCCCGGCGGCCCGCCTCACCGCGCGCCGCCGGGACTCCGGAGATCCGCCCGCCACGGCGGGCACAGTGCAGGGAGGGAGCGGGCCGGATGGCATTGCTCACCGTCGCCGACGTTCTGCGGCTGCCCGTGATCGCCGCGGGGCTGCCCCGGGTCATGGCGGGCGAGGACCGGCTGAACCGCCCCGTCCGGTGGGTCCACGTCACCGAACTGCTGGACCCCGCGTCGTTCCTGGAGGGCGGCGAGCTGGTGCTCACCACCGGCATGCCCCAGCCCAACGACCCCACCCGGCTGCGCGGCTACGCCGACCAGCTCGCCGACGTCGGCGCGGCCGGGCTGGTCGTGGAGCTGGGCCGCCGCTACCAGCAGGTGCCACCGGACCTGGTGGCCGCCTGCCGGGCCCGGGACCTCCCGCTGATCGTGCTCTCCCACGGCGTCCGGTTCATCGAGGTCACCCAGACCGTCCACGCGCTGATCCTGGACGCCCAGGGCGAACTGCTGCGCCGCTCCCACCAGGTCCACGAACTCTTCACCGACCTGACGCTGCGCGGCGCCCGGCCCGAAGAGCTGGTCCAGGTCGCGGCCGACCTGATGGGACGGTCGGTGGTGCTGGAGAACCTGGTGCACCACGCCGTGATCGTCTGTACGGCGGGCAACCCCGGCGGCCAGATACTCGTGGCGTGGCAGCGCCGGTCCCGTGCCACGCCGACCCCCGACCACGCCGCGCCCAGCGGGCCCGAAGGCTGGCTGGTGGCCCCCGTCGAACACGACGGGCAGCGCTGGGGGCGCCTCGTCGCGCTGCCCGACCAGACCGGACCGCCCTCCGGCCCCGAGCACACCCTGATCCTCCGGCGCGCCGCGACCGCCCTCACCCTGGCCCGGATGACCGGCCACACCCAGTGGGACCGGCAGGCCCGCGCGTCGGCCCTGCTGGAGCTGCGGCACGGAAGCCACCTCGGCCGCACCGAGTCCCGCATCCGGGTCGAGGCCCTCGGCCTGCCGACCGTCGGCCACCTCTTCATCGCCCTCGCCATCGGCCACCGGCCCGACGCCGCCGACCGGGCCGACCTGGACAGCCGGGTCGGCGAGGACCTGCGCGGCGCCGGAATCCACGCGCTGGTCGGCAGGCTCTCCCCGGACCGCACCGGCGTCCTGCTCACCCTGCCGCTCGCCGCCGCGTGGCAGCCCGTCGTGGAGCGCATCGGCCGGATCACCGAGGAGACGCTCGGCGAGGAAGCCGTCTTCGCGGTCGGCCCCGGGGTGACCGCGCTCGACCAGGTGGCGCGGTCGTTCCGCCAGGCCGAGGAGGTCGCGGACGCCATCGGCCCCGGCACGCCGCGGCGCCCGTTCCACGTGTCCACGGACCTCGGGCTGCCGGAACTGCTGTACACCCTGCGCGACGACGTCCGCGTCCAGAACTATGTGGAGCGCCAGCTCGGCCGCCTGATGCAGCACGACGAACGCCACGGCGGCGACCTGCTGGCCATCCTGCGCCAGTACCTCGACGCCGCGGGCAACAAGTCGGTCGCCGCCAAACAGGCCGGACTCTCCCGGCAGGCCTTCTACCAGCGCCTGCACACCATCGAGCGGCTGGTCGGCGGCGACCTGGAGTCCGGCGCCCAGCGGTCGCGTCTCCACGTCGCCGTCATGGCCCTGGACACCCTGGGCAGTGGACCCTCCTGAGCCTGTGAACTACCGAGAGCTGAGGACACGGACCGGTTCGCCCGCGAGATAGGCGCGGATGTCCTCCACCGTGTCGCGGTAGTAGCCCTCGTAGTTGCCCCGGGTCACATAGCCCAGATGCGGGGTGCCCAGCAGATTCGGCAGCGTACGGAACGGATGCTCCGGACCCAGCGGCTCCTCGTCGAACACATCCACCCCCGCGCCCGCGATCCAGCCGCCCCGCAGGGCGTCCGCCAGGGCCGACTGGTCCACGATGGCCGCGCGGGAGGTGTTCACGAGGTACGCGGTCGGGCGCATCCGCCGCAGCTCGGGCGCGCCGAGCAGCCCCCGGGTGCGGTCGCCGAGCACCAGATGCACCGAGACCACATCGCTGGTCTCCAGCAGCTCTTCCTTGGAGGAGAGGAACCGGACTCCCTCCTCCGCCGCCCGCCCGGCCGTCAGATTCCGGCTCCAGGCGGCCACGTCCATGCCGAACGCCTGCCCGATCCGCGCCACCTTGGTGCCGATCTTGCCCAGCCCCAGCAGGCCGAGCCGCCGGCCGTGCAGATCCATGCCGACCGTGCTCTGCCACGGCCCGCCGTCCCGCAGCGCCGTGCTCTCCGGCACCAGGTGGCGGGCCAGACCGAGGATCAGCGCCCAGGTCAGCTCGACGGGCGGCTCGGAGGAGCTGGCCGTACCGCACACGGTGACCCCGTGCCGGGCGGCCGCCGCCAGATCGACGGAAGCGTTGCGCATCCCGGTGGTGATGAGCAGCTTGAGCCGGGGCAGCCGGGCGAACAGCTCCGCGGGGAACGGGGTGCGCTCCCGCATGATGACCACGATCTCGCGGTCCCCGATCGCCTCGACCAGCGCCTCCCGGTCGGTGAAGTGGCGCCGGTGCGACACCACGTCCACCGCGTCGCGGACCCCCGACCAGTCGGCCGAGGACAGGGCCACGCCCTGGAAGTCGTCGAGCACGGCACAGCGCAGTTTCATCGAATCCCCTCGGGCTCTTCCAACAGGTCCGTGCAGGTACGTTGTTTCTACCACCCACGGGGAAAGGGTCCTGGTGCGATACATCATCATCGGAGCGGGCGCGGTCGGCGGCACGATCGGCGCCCGGCTCCATCTCGCCGGTCATGACGTGATCCTGGTGGCCCGCGGCGCGCACTACGAGGCGCTGCGCGAGCGCGGACTGCGCTTCACGGCGCCCGAGTCCACCCACGAGGTCCCGGCGCCCGCCGCCACGGGCCCGGAGGACATCGAACTGCGCCCCGGCGATGTGCTCGTCCTCGCCGTGAAGACCCAGGACAGCGCGGCGGCGCTGGACGCCTGGGCGCCGCGCCCGGTCACCGGCGGCGGCACCGCGGGGGAGCGGCTGCCGCTGCTCTGCGCCCAGAACGGGGTGGAGAACGAGCGGTTGGCGCTGCGGCGCTTCCGCCGGGTCTACGGCGTCTGCGTCTGGCTGCCCTCGACCTATCTGGAACCGGGTGTGGTCGCCGCGCCGTGCGCCCCGTACACCGGGATTCTCAGCCTGGGCCGCTATCCCTCGGGGGCGGACGACACCATCCGGCGGGTGGCCGCGGACCTGGCGGAGACCGTGTTCCTCGCGCCGGTCGTACCGGACGTGATGCGCTGGAAGTACGCCAAGCTCATCAACAACCTCGCCAACGCCGTCGAGGCGATCTGCGGACCGCTCACCGGAGACGAGGCCCAGGCCCTCGCCGCGCGGGCGAAGGCGGAGGGGACCGCGGTCCTCGACGCCGTGGGCATCGCCCACGCCGACGCCGCCGAACAGGCCGCACTCCGCTCCGGCAAGGTGGAGATGCGGCCGGCCGACGGTGTGGAGCGCGGCGGTGGTTCCTCGTGGCAGAGCCTGACCAGGGGGACCGGCACGATCGAGGCGGACTATCTCAACGGGGAGATCGTGCTGCTCGGCCGCGAACACGGCATCCCGGCCCCGGTCAACGAGACACTGGGACGGATCGCGGGCGACTGCGCCCGGGAGCGCCGCGCACCGGGCAGCTTGACCCCCGGCCGCCTCACCGCCCTCGTCGACACGGCGGCGGCTGCCTCAACACCTCGGTGAGGAACGCCCGCTGCCGCACGGCGGCGGGCACCACCGCGACGATGGCAACCCCTTTGGCTCGGGCCGCGTCCCACCGCATCCGGGTGGCATGGGGGGCGCGCGGTGTTTTTCACGCCTGATACGTCGTCATCACGACGCGCGCCACCACTCCTGCGGATGACACATCCGGTCTGACAAGGGGGTTCGTGCCACCTGACTTCACGGAAAGTTGGCTGCTCCGTAGCCGTCAAGGCGGTCGGAGTTGTTTTGCGTGGTGGCACACAGGGCACCGCACACACCTAACAGCAGGCATAATCGCAGCAACGATGGGCGCAGACGCCCAGAAAGGGGACGAAGTGATGGTGAACGCGCTGAGTGCCGACAACAGTGTGGGCTCGACGATCGAGGCACTGAAGGCAGAGCTTCCGCAACTGGAGAAGCAACAGGAGGCCCTCAAGGGTGATTTGGACGCCGTCACGCAGCGGCTGGAGGTGGTCAGCACCGCTCTGAGCAGTCTTCAGGCCCTCTCGGGAGCCCCCTCGCTCCCGCAGTCCGCCAACGGCGACATCGCGGAGGCGAAGCCGGCCGCCGCGAAAACCGCCACCGCCACCGCCACGGACGCGGCCACCGAGGCCGAGTCGAAGCCGGCCGCCGAGGCGGCTCCGGCGACCCGGACCCCCGCCGCGCGCAAGGCCGCCATCGGCCGGCAGCGCAGCAAGGCCAAGTCCACCGCCGGCGGCCGGACCGCGAAGACCGCCACCAAGGCCACGGGCAAGAAGACGGCCGCCGCGAAGAAGCCCGCCAAGAAGGCGGTGGCCAAGGACACCACCACCAAGGACACCACCACCAAGGCCACCACCAAGGCGGCCAAGACCACCGAGAAGAGCGCCCAGACGAGCGAGAAGCCCGCGGCCAAGGCCGCCGAGAAGACGGCCAAGGCGGCGGGCACCTCCTCCGAGCGCTCCACCGGGCTCGCCGAGTCGGTGCTCGGCGCCCTGAAGAAGGCGGCCCGTCCGATGCGCGCGTCCGAGGTCAACGAGGCCCTGGGCCGCGACGAGACGCGCACCAACGTCAACTCGGTGCGCAACACGCTGGAGCGGCTGCGTACGACGGACCGCGCCAAGCGATCCGGGCGTGGCCTGTACGAGGCCGCGGCCACCAGCTGACCGCCGCTCTCCCGTCAATGCGCCGCCACCTCAGCGGTAGCGGATGCGGAAGTGGCGTGGGGGGAGGGTGGACCCGGACGCGTCGGCGGCTGGGCACGCGCCGGAGCAGCGGTCCACCCACTCCTTCAGAAGGGGTCACACACGGCCACCACCTCGGCCAGCCGGGCGGCGACCTCGGCGGGGTCGGTGGCGAACAGCCGTCGGCCCGCGGCGATACGGCGCGTCCGCAGCGCCGAGGGCTCGGTGAGCGCGTCGAGCAGGCGCAGCAGCTCCCATGAGTCCGCCGCCTGGTCCGTCAGGCCGAGGGCGGCCATCCGGCCGACCCCCTCGCGCCCATGGCCCGGGATGGGGCGGTAGCCCACCACCGGGACCCCGGTGGCCAGTGCTTCCAGCGCGGTCTGTCCGGCCGCGTTGTCCACCAGCGCCCGCGTCGCGGCCAGCAGTCCGGGCAGGTCAGGTTCCCAGCCGAGGGCCGCCACCCGCGGCCACCGGGACAGCCGGTGGCGCAGCCGTTCGTCCCGGCCGCACAGCGCCACCGGCAGATAGCCCGCGGCGGACAGCAGCCGTGCGGTGGCCGCCAGCTGGGTACCGGCCCCCCAGGCCCCGGCGGACAGCACCACCGGCGGTCGGCCGGGGGCGTGCAGATCGAAGCGGCGCCGCCAGTCCGCCGCCCCGGGCGCCGGACCGAGGAAACGCCGCGCCACCACCGGGCCGGTGGCCACCGCGGGGCGGCCGAGGGCCTGCCGTACCCGTTCGGCGGCCTCCTCGGTGACACACAGGTGCAGATCGTTGCCCGGATGCAGCCACTGGCGGTGCACCGCGAAATCGGTGACCACCACCGCGCTCGGCACCGTCAGCGCCCCGCGGGCCCGCAGCCGTCCGGTGAGCTGGGCGGCGAGGTGGAAGACGGGCACCACCGCGGCCGGGCGCAGCCGCTCGGCCAGCGCCAGCAGCCGGTCCTCGGCGAGGGCGGCCAGCGGCGCGGTGCCGGGCCGTGGCCCGCTGCCGGGGCCGGACCGGAAGAACGCCCGGTAGATGCCCGCGTAGACCACCGGGGCCCGGCGGACCGCCGCCCGGTAGAAGGCGCGCAGCCCCGGGCCGATCCCGGCGGGCAGCAGGTCCAGCACATCCACCCGGTCCGCCCGGTGCCCCGCGCGTTCCAGTCTGCGCACCAGCTCTCCGGCCACCGCGTCATGACCGGCCCCCATGCTCGCGCTGACCACGAGAAAACGCTGCGACGGCAGGTGCATGCTCATCTCCGATGGTCCGGGGCTCTTCTCCGATGGTGCGAGGCGCGGCCGCTCGTGGCTCACTGGAGGTATCCGCTCCGCGTGCCGTCAAACCGCGCGCTCCCCGGCCGGTGGTGTGCCGACGCCGCCGGTCAGCAGCGAGACAGCCGGTCAGCGGCGAGACAGGGAGATGCCATGGCCCGCCCTCTGCCGGACGCACACCCGCGGCGCGGCGCCGCGCGTGACCCGGCCGGTCCCGCTGCCACCGGGGCCGCCCCCACCAATGTCGGGGTCGCGCTGGTGACCGGCGCGTCCTCGGGGATCGGCGCCGCCGTCGCGCACCGGTTCGCGGCGGGCGGCGGCTGGCGGCTGCTGGTCAGCGGCCGCCACCGGGAACGTCTCGACCGGGTGGCCGCGCGCACCTCGGCCGTCGCCCTGCCCGCCGATCTCGCCACTCCCGAGGGCGGCCGTGGCCTGGCCGAGGCCGCCTTCCGTACCGCCGGGCGGGTGGATCTGCTCGTCGCGGGGGCGGGCATCGGCTGGGCGGGCCCCTTCAGCACGATGCCGCCCGCCGCCATCGACCGGGTGGTGGGCGTCGACCTGCTCGCCACCATGCGGCTGGTACGGCTCGTCCTGCCGCACATGCTGGCCCGGCGGCACGGCCACATCGTGCTCATCGGCTCGGTCGCGGGCAGCGTCGGGGTGCGGGGCGAGGCGGTGTACTCCGCGGCCAAGGCGGCGCTCGGCGTCTTCGCCGACGCCCTCCGCCAGGAGCTGGGCAGCCGGGGCGGCGTACGCGTCACCCATGTGGTCCCCGGCGTGGTGGACACCCCGTTCTTCGCCCGCCGAGGCGTCCCGTACACCCGCCGGATGCCACGCCCGCTGCCGGCCGAGCGGGTCGCCGACGCCGTGTGGGACGCGGTCGCGCGCGGCCGGGACGAGGTGTACGTACCGGCCTGGCTGCGGCTGCCCGTGCTGGTGCGCGGCGCGGCCCCGGGGCTGTACCAGCGGCTGGCAGCCCGCTTCGGGTGAGGGTGACATGGGCGTCCTGACCGTCCTCCTCGCGCTGCTGTCCGCCCTGGGCAACGGCGCGGCGTCCGTCCTGCAGCGGCGCGCCGCGATGGACCAGGAGCGGGAGCTTCCAGGGGACGGGGGCGGGGTGGGGCAGGCGCTGCGGCATCTGCTGCGGCTGCTGCGGCGCCCGTACTGGCTGGCCGGGGGCGCGGCGATGGTGGTCTCGGCAGTGGCCCAGGTGGGGGCGCTGGCGGTCGGGCGGCTCTCGGTCGTCCAGCCGCTGCTGGTCAGCGAGCTGCTGTTCACCCTGGTGGTGGGGAGTCTGGTGTTCCGCCGGCGGCCGGGCGGCCGGACCTGGCTGGCGTTCGTGATGCTCGCCGCCGGGCTCGCGCTCTTCCTCGTCGCGGCCGATCCCTCGCACGGCCACGCCACGGCCCGCAACGGGCTCTGGCTGCCCGCGGGTGCGGTTCTGGTGCTCGTCGTGGGCACCCTGCTCCTGGTGGCGCGGGCGCTGCGGGGCGCGGCGCGGGCCGCGGCGCTCGGCTGCGTGACCGCCGTCGGCTTCGCGTGTACGGCGGCCCTCATCAAGGAGCTCACGGGGCACTTCGGCGGGGGAGTGGCGGCCGTGTTCACCAGCTGGCCGCTGTACGCGGTGTGCCTCGTGGGGCTGCTCAGCTTTCTCATGCTCCAGAGCACCCTGCGCGCGGGCACCCTGGCCGCCTCCCAGCCCGCGCTGACCCTCGGGGACGCGCTGGTGAGCATCGCGCTGGGCTGGGTGCTGTTCGGCGAACGCGTCGAACTCGGGCTGCGCCTGCTGCCCGAGGTGGTCGGCATCGCCCTGATGGCGGCCGGGATCGTCGGCCTCACCCGGTCGCCCGCCATGGCACAGGGCTGGGACAGTAACAACACCACCACCGGCGCGGCGGTCGGGCCGACGGTACGGCGGGTCGCGGACGGCGGGAGCCCGTCATGACCCCGGGGAGCCGCCGTGAGCGCCGGGAGCCTGTCATGACCCCCGGGAGCCCGCCGTGACCGCCGGGCGTGCGGCGGCGGCCCGGACCGGTGTGCTGGCCCGGAACGCGGCGGCGCTGGCCGCGGCCGCGCATCTGGTCCCGGCCGGTACCTGGCTGCCGGGGCCCCGGCGCGTCCTGTTCCCCGCCCTGGCCGGGCGGGGCCGGTCCGACCACATCGCCCTCACCTTCGACGACGGCCCCGACCCCCACTCCACCCCGCGCTTCCTGGACGCCCTGGACGAGCTGGCGGTGACCGCAACGTTCTTCGTCCTGGGCGAGAGCGTGATGCGCTACCCCCGCACCACCCGCGAGATCGCGCTCCGCGGCCATGAACTCGCCGTCCACGGCTGGACCCACAACCGCCCCTGGCTGCCGCGGCCGGTCCGGGACGTCGCCGAGGTCGCGTCCGCCGCCCGGGCGGTGCGGCTGACCACCGGTGCTGTCCCGCTGTGGTACCGGCCTCCGTACGGCGTCCTGACCGGCGGCCGCTGGCTCGCGGCCGTACGCGCCGGGCTGCGGCCCGTCCTGTGGTCGGCCTGGGGGCACGACTGGTCCCCGAACGCCACCCCCGCCTCGGTGCTCGCCAGCCTCCGCGGCGGCCTCCGGGGCGGCGCCACGGTCCTGCTGCACGACTCCGACCGGTGCGGCTCCCTCGACTGCTGGCGCGTCACCCTGGCCGCCCTGCCGCACCTGGTCACCGCGTGTCGCACCGAGGGGCTGGAGGTGGGCCCGCTGGCCGACCACGGAGTGCCCCGGCTCCCGGCATCGCCGATGTGAACCCGGGAAAGTTGACGGTGACGCGCACCCGGGACGGGAGGGGGGTTCCGCCGGTCAGAGCCCGGTGCGCAGCCTGATCAGCGTGCCGTCCGCGTCCGCCTGCATCTGGACGACGTCGCACAGCATCCGGACGCCCCACAGCCCGAACCCGGTCTCCGATCCCTCCGGCGGGGTGAAGCCCCAGAGGGCGTCGGGGTACCAGTGGCCGGGTCCGGCGATCTCGCAGACCAGATCGCCGTCCTGGGTCCACACCCGCAGCTCGGCCGGGGCACTGCCGTGGCGGAGGGCGGTGTTCGCCACCTCGGCGACGGCGGCGACCATGTTGCGCACGGCCTCCAGGCCCATGCCGTGCCGACCGCCCCGCTCGGCGATGAAGAAGCGCACGGCGTCCAGGTCGGCCCCCTCGACCGGCAGCCGGTCGGCCGCCGCCGGGGCGGGCGGCAGCGCCCGGCGGTCACAGGTGGCGCTGAACGGGCCGGGGGCCAGGTACTCCAGGCTCTCCTCGGGCCCCTGACCGTCGATCATCTCGGGGTGGGTGCGGCGCGCGTACGTCAGGATCTCGGGGTGCAGCACCCGGCGGTCGTAACAGCAGATGGCGCGGGCACCGGAGTGGGCGAACGCCGCGTTCACGATCGACTCGTAGCGCGCCCACTCCACGACCTCCAGCGGAGTGCGGCCCTGCCACACCGGTTCGGCTATCACCCGGACCCGGCGCGGTGACTCGGCCTTCACGAACGAGTCGTAGGCGGCGATGGTCTTCACCGGGTGCTGGTACCAGCTGAGCGCGTCCTCGAACTGCACCGCCGGGGCGTCCTGCCCGAGGGCGTCCCGCAGCGCCGCGATGTTCGACTTGGCCGCCACCACGGCCACCGCGTCGTCGGCTTCCAGACCCGCGCGCAGGAAGGGGACGCAGACATCGACCACTTCCCCCTCGTCGCGGTAGAGGAACCCGCGGTGCTCCATGGCCTCGTGGTGGTCCGCGACGGTGCTGGTCGGGCCGGTCATGGGGGCCTCCCTCGGGCCGGGGCGGGGCATCACACGCGGGGTGCCCGATTCCGGTCTCGTCGACCCGGACGGCACAGCGCGCAGTCTGCCACCCTCACGGCCACCGCGCAGCCGGATCATCGTGCGGTGAGAAAAATCCCCCGATGCCGTGCGTGGACGTGTTCCTGACGGTGAATTAGCATCGCTGAGCGTGACAAAGGTCAAGAGCATCACCGCAAATGGACTTGAGTTCGGCTATCTCGAAGCGGGCCCGGCGGACGCCCCGCTGGCGCTCTGTCTGCATGGCTTCCCCGATACCGCCCACTCCTGGCACCACCTGCTGCCCGCCCTCGCGGACGCGGGCTACCACGCCGTCGCCCCCTTCCTGCGGGGCTACGCACCCACCGGCATACCCGACGACGGCGCCTACCAGGCGGGCGCCATCGCCTCCGACGCCAACGCCCTGCACGAGGCCTTCGGCGCCGACGGCGACGCGGTGCTCATCGGCCACGACTGGGGTGCCATCGCCGCCTACGGCGCCACCGCCCACGCCCCCGAGCGCTGGCGGCGCGCCGTGACGATGTCCGTGCCCCCGCTGGGCGGCGTCCTGCCCGACTTCTTCGGCTTCGACTACGGCCAGTTCAAGCGCTCCTTCTACATCTTCCTG
Source organism: Streptomyces sp. NPDC005962 (assembly GCF_040629205.1). Lineage (NCBI taxonomy): Bacteria > Bacillati > Actinomycetota > Actinomycetes > Kitasatosporales > Streptomycetaceae > Streptomyces > Streptomyces sp. NPDC005962. The sequence goes on from NZ_JBEXVE010000016.1 coordinate 41,828, forward strand.
TTCCAGACCCCGCTGGCCGAGGCGGCCGTCGCGGCCCACGACATGGCGCTCATCGACGGTCTGTGGCGCGACTGGTCGCCCGGCTACCACGACTCCGCGCAGGACATCGCGCACGTCAAGGAGAGCCTGAAGGACCCGGCCCACCTCGCCGCCGCGGTCGGCTACTACAAGGCCCTGTTCGACCCGACCCGCCACGTTCCGGCCTACGCGGCGGAGCAGGAGGCGATCACCGCCACCGGTGAGCGGCCCATCCTCTTCCTGCACGGCACCGACGACGGCTGCATCGGCTCCGACGTGATCCACAGCGCCAAGGACCATCTCGCGGCGGGCTCCCGCATCGAACTGGTCGAGGGCGCGGGTCACTTCCTGCACCTGGAGCAGCCCGAGCGGATCAACCGCGAGGTGCTGTCCTGGCTCGCCGAGTGACCGGCTCTCCGCACGCTCCGTAAGGCCCGCACGTCCCGGCCGGTATAGCGCCGTCGCATACCGCTTTACCGCCGCTATACCGCCGGTAATCCGCCCTCTCCGATGCTGGTCGCATCGCCAAGCCCCGCCGGTGGAGACGTGTCTGGAGAGGGTCTGTGAACGTCGACCAGCAGCAGCAACCGCACACACCGCACACCGAGACCGCAGCCCTCTACGCCTGGAGCACCTTTCAGGTGTGCGGCGGGGTGGAGGGCTCCGGCCCGAGCGGCACCTGCCGTGCCGAGCGGACCGCGCGCGCCTGTCTCGAAGCGGCGCTCCACGCCGCGGTGGTCCACTCCCACGCGTACTCCTGGGGACAGCTCAGCCGAGTGTCCGCGGACGTCGACCTGCCGTTCCACCTCTGGTCACGGGCCCCGGTCGCCTGGGCGGAACCGGGGCCCAGTGACACGGTCACCTGGCGTCCCGGTACGGCACCGCATCCGCGGTGACGGACCCGGCGAGCGGTTGAGGCGAAGCAGGCTTGAGGGCAGGGGAATCTCGGATGAACAGCAGCGGGCCCGGTATCGGGCTCACCACGGTGGACTGGCAGCCGGTCGACCACGGCCGCCATCCCGGCCATCGGGCGAACCCGGCCCGGGTCTACAACTACCTCGTCGGCGGCAAGGACAACTACCTCGCCGACTACGAGCAGGCCGAGCGGTTCCTGCGGATCGCGCCGGAGATCCAGGACACCGCCCTGGCCAACCGCCGCTTCCTGCACCGGGCGATGGCCGAACTCGCCGACGCGGGGATCAGCCAGTTCCTGGACATCGGATCGGGCCTGCCCGCGACGCCGAACGTGCACGAGATCGCCCAGGCGGTCAATCCCCGCTCCCGCGTGGTCTACGTCGACAACGACCCGATCGTGGCCAGTCACGGGCAGGCCCGGCTGGCCGTCCCCGGCACCACGATGATCAGTGGCGATCTGCGCGAGCCCGAGAAGATCCTGGCCCATGACGAAGTACGCCGACTGCTCGACCCCGGGCAGCCGGTGGGGCTCGTGCTCACGTTCATCCTCGACTACTTCGAGGACAAGGACGATCCGTACGGCATCGTCGCCCGGCTCATGGAATGGGCCGCCCCCGGCAGCTGTCTGATCGTGTCTCATGTCACCGGCGACTTCACCGACGATACGCCCGACGACCGCGACTGGGCTCCGCTCAGCCTCAGCCCGGTGGCCGCGGCCCCGCGCGACTACAACGGAATCATGGGCTTCTTCCACGGGCTGGACCTGCTCGACCCGGGCCTGGTGCAGTTGCCCGCCTGGCGTCCGGGCATCGGAGCCGAGCACGACCCCAGCCGGGTGTGGGCCTACGGCGGGGTGGGCCGCAAGCCGTACCCCGTGACCCAGTAACCTCCGCCCCCGGGCCCTGCCGCCCCCGGCCGCGCCTCAGTGCGGGCCGGGCCCCATCTGCAGCGTCATACAGGCCGGGAACACCCCGCTCCAGGTGTGCCCGCGCCAGCTCTCGTACGTACCCGGCCGCTGCCACACCGGCAACGCCTCGTCCAGATGCGCCCGGCCCTCGGGGAACTTCCCCTGCTCCATGTACGTGATGCCGATCTCGTACATCGCGAAGCCCTGATGGTGGACGTCACCGGTGCGCCGGGCCTGCTCCAGGCTCTCCTTGAAGCACGTCATGGCGTCCTCGGAGCGGCCGACGCCGCGGTACGCGCGGCCCAGGTTGCCCAGGCCGACCACCTCGGCCGCCAGATCCCCGGTGTCCCGGGCCAGCGCGAGCTGACGCCGCTGCACCTCGATGGCCTCCTCGAACAGCCCCAGTTCGGACAGCGCGTCCGCCAGGTTGCACAGCGACCGCTGCTCGCCGCGCTGATGGCCGATGGCGCGCCAGATCTCCAGCGCCGCCCCCAGGGTGGCCCGCATCTCCTCGTAGCTGTGCTGCAGCCAGTACGCGCCCGAGAGATGGTCCAGCGCCCACGCCTGGCTCTCCAGGTCGCCCAGCCGCCTGGCCGCCCCGACCGCCAGCTCGTTGACCGTCTGCAGGTCCTGGGCGTGCGCCCGCGGATACAGGAACCACTGCAAGGCCTGGGCCAGCCGGATGCCGAGCCGGGCGAGCGCGTCGGACTGGGTGACGGCGTGGGCGACGGCGGCCAGCAGATTGCCCGCCTCGGCCTTCAGCCACGCCTCCGCCTCCGCACGGTCCCGCAGCGGGACCACCACCGTGCCCTCGACCGGATGCCGTGGCCAGGGCCGGTGCGGGTCGAGCAGGGAGACCGCCCGCTGGGTGGTGGCCACGTACGCCGACATCGCCCGCTCCAGCGCCGCGGCGGGCTCGGCCTCCGGCTCCTCCTGCTCGGCCCGCTCCGAGGCGAACAGCCGGAGCAGATCGTGCATGTGGTAACGGACCGAGTCCGGGCTCTCCAGCAGCTGCGCGTCGACCAGCCGCTCCAGCGCGTTCTCGGTGCGGTCGGCGGGGTGGTCCAGCAGCGCGGCCGCCACCGGCAGGCTCACGTCCTGCCCGGGCACCGTGCTGAGCAGCCGGAAGGCGCGTACCGCGTCCGCGTCGTCGGAGCGCCCGCCGAGCCGGAAGGCGTCGTAGCTCACCTCGAAGCTGGTACGCACGGCCAGGTCACCGAAGCGCAGCTCGTCCAGTCGGCCGCGGGCGTCGGTCAGTTTGGCGACCAGGGTGCGCAGCGGCCACGCCGGGCGGGCGGCCAGCCGGGCGCCCGCGATCCGCAGCGCCAGCGGCAGACGGCCGCACAGCCGGGTGATGTCCTCGGCCTCCTCGCGCTCGGCCCGCACCCGCTCCACCCCGACGATCCGCTCCAGCAGCGCCACGGCCTGGTCGTGGGGGAGGACGTCCAGATGCAGATGGGTGGCGCCCTCCAGGGTGGTCAGCATCTCGCGGCTGGTGACCAGCGCGGCGCAGTCGGGCCCGGCGGGCAGCAGCGGACGGACCTGGTCCACGGAGGCGGCGTTGTCGAGGATGACCAGCAGCCGCCGCCCCGCCACCAGCGAACGGAACTGGGCCGCCGCCTCGTCCGTGTCGCCCGGCACGCTCGACCCGTCCACCCCCAGGGCGCGCAGGAACCGCCCCAGCACTTCGGCCGGTTCGAGGGCCGAGAGCCCGGCCGTGGTGCCGTGCAGATCGACGTAGAGCTGGCCGTCCGGGAACCGCTCGGCGAGCTGGTGCGCGGCGTGGATGGCCAGCGTGGACTTGCCCACGCCGCCGGTGCCGTCGATGGCCGCGATCACCACGGGCCGCCCGGCCCCGCCGCTTCCCCCGTTTTCGTCGCTCTGGTCGCCTTGATCCCCTTGGCTGCTTTGATCCCCTTCGTCGCCTTGGTCCAGGAGTGCCTGGATCACCGCCACTTCGCCATGGCGGCCGGTGAACGCCGGGCTGGCGGGCGGCAGCTGGCGAGGGCCCCGGGCGGCCCGGCGCGCGGCCGGGGCGGCGGGCCGCTCCTCCTTGCGGGGGGCCGGGGGCGCCAGCAGGGAGTCGTCGGCGGTGAGGATGCGCTGCTGGAGCCGTTGCAGCGGCGGGATCGGCTCGACCCCGAGTTCCTCGGCCAGCAGCCGGTGCAGATCGCGGTAGGCGGCCAGCGCGTCGGCCTGCCGACCGGAGCGGTACAGAGCCAGCATCAGACGGCCGCGCAGCCCCTCGCGGTACGGGTGCTCGGCGGTCAGCGCCTCCAGCTCGCCCAGGACGTCGGTGTGGCGGCCGCACCGCATATCGGCGTCGATACGGGCGTCCACGGCCTGGAGCCGGAGCTCCCCGAGCCGGGTGATCTCCGCCTCGACGGACGGGGTCGGGGGCACGTCCGCGTACGGCGTGCCCCGCCACATCGTCAGCGCCTCGCGCAGCCGCTCGGCGGCGTCCTCGGGGGACTCGGCCTCCCGGTCCAGCCCGCGCCGCCCCTCCTCGACCAGCTGCTCGAACCGGTGCGCGTCGAAGTCGGCCGTCTCCACCGCCAGTCGGTAGCCGTGCGCCTTGTAGCCCTGCTTGTCGGTGATCAGGGTCCGGCCGGACGCGTCACCCAGGCTCTGCCGGAGCCGCGAGACATACGTCTGCAGCACCTTGGCCGCGCTCTGCGGCGCCCGGCCCTCGCCCCACAGCTCGTCCAGGAGCCGTTCGGCCGGGACGGTCCGGTTGGCGTGGCACAGCAGCACCGCGAGCAGGGTGCGCCACTTCGCCGGGCCGAGGGTCGCCCATCGGTCACCGTCCCACAGTTCGAGCGCCCCAAGGACCCGGTATCGCACCCGTAACCTCCGAGGCCCCCTGCCACAGCCCGGCCTCTGTCTCGTGGGTCCCTGCGGACCGTCAACTCGTTGCCCCGGTAACGGTATACCTCACCGTTGGCCAAGGCTGCGTCGATATCCCGGCATCCGTCAGAACGGGCGGTCTCCCTCGATGGCCACCCGCTCGGCGACCCGCGGGTGCGGCGCGTAGTCGTTCACCGCGTAGTGCTGGGTGGCGCGGTTGTCCCAGAACGCCACGTCGCCGGGGAGCCACCGGAAGCGCACCTGGTACTCCGGTACCTGCGCCTGACGGCACAGATGGGCCAGCAGCCGGTCGCTCTCCTCCCGGTCCATGCCGGTGATCCGGGTGGTGAAGGAGGTGTTGACGAAGAGCATCCGCCGCCCGGTCTCCGGGTGGGTGCGCACCACCGGGTGCTCGACGGGCGGGAACACGTCCTGGAACGGGGCGAGCCGCTCGGGGCCGAAGAAGCGGGAGAAGCCGGGGATGAAGTCGTGCACGGCCGTGGCGCCGTCGATACGGTCCCGCACCTCCCGGGGCAGGTTGTCGTACGCGGCGGCCATGTCCGCCCACATGGTGTCCCCGCCGACGGGCGGGACCTCGCGCAGCTGGAGCACCGCGCCGAGCGCGGGCCGCTCCCGGAACGTGACATCGGCGTGCCAGACGTTCTCGAAGGTGACGGGGGCGCCCTCGCTCTTGTCGAAGCGGACCACGTCCTCGCTCGATCCGCTGACGAGCAGGGGGTTGGTCTCCAGCTCGCCCCAGTGCCGGGCGAAGTCGCGCTGCTGGGCGGAGGTGAGGTGCGCGCCGCGGAAGAAGAGCACCTTCCACTCCAGCAGGGCGCGGTTCAGCTCCTCGCGCAGCCCCGGCTCCAGCGGCCGGGAGAGGTCCGCCCCGCGGATCTCGGCCCCGATGGTGCGCCCCTGGGGCACCAGCTCGAACCGCTCGTACGGACGCTCCTGCCACCCCTCGGGCAACCGGCGCAGCGTGCGCGGCCCTTCGTACAGGCCACCCGCGGGTATGCGCGCATCGCGCAGCACGGGCGGGTTCGGCTGGGTGTCGATGACGGTCATGGTGTTTCTCCTCATGCGTGACGCGGCGGCGGCGAAGCCGCTGGGACGGATGGCAGAGAAGCCCTCGCGCCGCGCACGGGGAACCCGGTGGGATGCGGTGCGGATCATCGCGGACACGCGCTCGACGGCGTCGGCGTCGGCGGAGTCCGGGAGTGTCAGGAAGCGGACCGGGCGCGGGCCTGGCGGCACGCAACGGCCGTCGCGAGGGCCGGGGAAGGCCGACTAGCGGCCCGAGCGCTCACAGCCGGTCCGATCCGGGGCGCGAAGGTGTCCCGTCGTGTCGAACCGGTTCCTGATCATGGGGCCATTCTGGGATCGGCCGTTCACCCCTGTCAATGGCCGCTGTCACCGGACGCCCCCGTGGTGCGACCGGCTACGGGGGCGCGGTCTGGTCGCCCAGGGTGTGGCGGGCGCGCTCGATCAGGGCCGGGCAGGCGCGGGCGATCAGGGCGCGGCCCGCCGGGCCGCTCGGGCCGCCCGCCCGCCAGGCGAACACCAGCCGCCCGCGCAGCGCGGGCCGGGTGATCCGGACCGTCCGCAGCCGGTCCGCCCGCGCCTCGGCGAAGGCGCCGGGCAGGATCGCCGCGCCGAGTCCCCGCTCGGCGAGCTGGGCGAGCACCTCCGGATCGCTCGCCTCGAACGCGATATGCGGCGCGAACCCGGCGGCCGCGCACGCCTCGTCGAGCCGGGTGCGCAGCCCCGTACCGGGCGGCAGGCTGATCAGGGCCCGCCCGCGCAGGGTGTCCAGTGAGATGGCGGAGTGCACGGCCAGCTCATGGTCATGGCCGACCGCCGCGACGATCGGCTGGTCGGTGAGCACCCGCAGCTCGATCCCGGGCGGCGTCTCCCGGCCGACGCTGACGATCGCGGCGTCGAGCCGCCCCGTCCGCAGACCCTCCAGGAGCTGGTCCGAGTTGGCCTCGGACAGGGTGATCTCCACCGCCGGATGGGCGTCGTGGAACTCCGCCAGCAGGTCCGGCAGGTCGACGGTGTGCGAGGTCACCGTCCCCACGGCCACCTGCCCCCGGAGCAGCCCGGTCAGCTCGTCCACGGCCTGCCGCGCGCCCTCCACCGCGGCGAGCGCCGCCCGCGCGTACGGCAGGACGGCCTCGCCCGCCTCGGTCAGCCGCACCGAGCGGCCCGAGCGGTCCAGCAGCTCCTGGCCCAGCTCCCGCTCCAGCCGGCGGATCTGGGCGCTCACCCCGGGCTGGGCCACATGCTCCCGCTCCGCGGCCCGGGTGAAGTTCCGCTCCTCGGCCACGGCCACGAAGTAGGCGAGCTGACGCAGTTCCATAGCTCCCGATTCTATAACCAGTGCTTCTCATGGCCAGATCCATCATCTCTTGGACTTCTGATCCGAACGGCCGGAGAGTGGAGAGCAGGACGCAGGAATCACCACCCAGGAGGACCCGACATGACCGGCACACGCGAACGCGCCACCAGCCCCGAGGACCTGACCAGGCTGTTCGTCGAGCGCGCCAACGAGGGCGACGCCGAGGGCATGGCCGAGCTGTACGCACCCGACGCGGTGCTCGCGTACCCGCCGGGGGCCGCGACCGTCGGCCGGGCGGCCATCCGCGCCGTGTGCCAGGCTCTGCTCGACCACACGACGGAGCCCTTCCGGCCGGAGGAGCCGCTGCCCACCGTCCGCTACGGCGACCTCGCCCTCACCTCGACCCCGTCCGGCGACAACACCGGCGGCCGGGTGCAGGTCGTCCGCCGTGAGCCGGACGGCACCTGGCTGCGCATCATCGACCGCCCCGAGAACCGTCCCGAGGCCCGCACCGAGAACCGTCCCGCGGCCGGGCGATGAGCGTCCTCGTCGCCGGAGCGGGCATCGGCGGGCTGACCGCCGCGCTCAGCCTGCACGCCGCGGGTATCGAGGCCACCGTCGTCGAGAGCGCCCGGGAGATCCGCCCGCTCGGCGTCGGCATCAACCTGCTGCCCCACGCCGTACGGGAGCTGACCGAACTCGGCCTCGGCGACGCCCTCGCCGACCTCGGCGTGGCCACCGCCGAGAACGTGTACGCCGACCGGGACGGCCACCGGATCTTCAGCGAGCCGCGCGGCCTGGCACAGGGCTACCGCTGGCCGCAGTACTCGATCCACCGCGGGGAGCTGCAACTGCTGCTCCTCGCGGCGGTCCGGGAGCGGCTGGGCCCCGGCGCGGTCCGCACCGGCGCGCGCGTGGCGGGCTTCGAGCACGGCTCGGGGGAGACCGTCCGGGTACGGGTGCTCGACCGCGCCACCGGCACGGCCGGGGAAGAGGACGCGGAGGCGCTCATCGGCGCCGACGGGCTGCATTCGGCGGTCCGCGCCGAACTCCACCCGGACGACGGGCCCCTGCTCTGGTCGGGCATCCGGATGTGGCGCGGCACGACGAGGGCCGCGCCGTTCCTCACCGGCCGCTCGATGGCCATCGTGCGGGACGGGGACGTGGAAATGGTCGCGTACCCGATCGGCCGCGACCGGATCAACTGGGTGTGCCAGGTGAGGGTGGCCGAACCGGGCCCGCTGCCCGGGGACGCGGCCTGGAACCGCCCCGGGCGGTCGGCCGACGTACTGCCGTACTACGCGCACTGGGCGCTCGGCTGGCTCGATGTGCCCGCCCTGCTGGCCGACTGCGACGAGATCCTGGAGTACCCGATGGCCGACCGGGACCCGCTGCCGTCCTGGGGGAGCGGCCGCGTCACCCTCCTCGGCGACGCCGCGCATCCGATGTATCCGGTGGGTGCCAACGGCGCGTCCCAGGCCATCGTCGACGCCCGGGTCCTGGCGTACGAACTCTCCGCACCGGACGGGGTACGGGCCGGCCGGGCCCGCTACGAGGCCGCGCGCCGCGACGCGACGGCGGCCGTCGTACGGGCGAACCGGGCCATGCACCGGGACGGCGGGCGCACCCCACGGGAACTGGCCCGGACCACCGACACCTACCGGCGCGCCACCGGAAGCGAGGTGGAGACGCTGAACACCCGACCTTCCCTGACCCGCCGCCGAACCGGACTGGCGGGCGGGTGAACTCGCGCTTAGCGTGGGAAAGGCAGCGAATTCCGCGGATGGTTCGGCGCGACGGCGCGTGGCACTCCGGCGCGGGAGGTCCGGATGGGGTCCGTATCCTTCCTGCTCATCGTAGTGATCATTACGGCGCTGGCCTTCGACTTCACCAACGGCTTCCATGACACGGCCAACTCCATGGCCACCTCCATCGCCACCGGAGCGCTGTCTCCCCGGATCGCCGTCACCGTCGCCGGAGTGCTGAACCTGGCCGGTGCGTTCCTCTCCACCGAAGTGGCCAAGACGATCTCCAACGGCATCGTGGACGATGCCCGGGTCTCCTTGGCGATGATCTTCGCGGGGCTGGTGGGGGCGATTCTGTGGAATCTGGTCACCTGGCTGATCGGGCTGCCCTCCAGTTCGTCCCACGCCCTCTTCGGCGGGCTGATCGGGGCGGTGTGGGTGGGAGCCGGGGGATCGGCGGTGCGGTTCGCCGAGATCCTCGAAAAGATAGTGATCCCGGCGGTCGCCTCCCCGCTGGTGGCCTGCGTGGTGGCCACGCTCGCCACCTATCTGGCCTATGTGATCACCCGCCGCGCGGCGCGCGGGGCGGTCCGCAAAGGCTTCCGCGCGGGCCAGGTCGGCTCGGCCTCCCTGGTCGCTCTCGCCCACGGTACCAATGACGCGCAGAAGACGATGGGCGTCATCACCCTCTCCCTCATCTCCGCCGGGGTGCTCGACCATGGCACCGGACCGCCGTGGTGGGTGGTGCTGACCGCGGGGATGGCGATCTCCCTGGGCACGTACGCCGGAGGGTGGCGGATCATCCGGACCATGGGCCGCGGGCTCACCGACATCCAGACCCCGCAGGGGTTCGCGGCCGAGACCAGCGCCACCGCGGTCATCCTCGCCTCGTCCCATATGGGCTTCGCGCTGTCCACCACCCAGGTCTGCACCGGCAGCATCCTGGGCGCCGGGCTCGGCCGCAAGCTGGCCCAGGTGCGCTGGGGGATCGCCGGGCGGATCGCGGTGTCCTGGCTGCTCACGCTGCCCGCGGCGGCGGCCGTGGGAGGTGTCGCGGCCTGGGTCGCCGACCGGGGCGACGCGGGCGTGGCCCTGGTGGCGAGCGTCGCGGTGGTGGCGGCCGCGGGCTTCTACGCACTCTCCCGCCGCCGCCCGGTCACCTCGGGCAACGTCAACGAGCTGCCCGCCGCCGAACGCCCGGAGCAGGCCGTCCGCCCGGCGGCGTGACCCCGGCCCCGCACTGACGCACCCCACCAGATGCGGACCATGGACGGCGCGGCGAAGGAGGCGGACGCGATGAATGTCGAGTGGGGCACCCTCGGAGGGGTCTTCGGAGTCAGCCTGGGAATCACCGTCGTGGTGGTCGTGATGTTCTCGCTCGGCATCGCCGCCTGGGCCCGTGCCGCGGGCGACGATCGCGGCGGCGGGTCCTCGCCGAGGCGGGACGGCCGGGCGAAGGGGGCCGTGGCCGTCGCGGTGGTGTGCTTCGCCGCCTGCCTGGCGGTCGCCGCGTACGGCATCGACCTGATCATCCCGAGCTGACCGGCCTACCGGCCGACCCGGTGACCGGCGGACCGTCCCCCGCGGCGCGGTGTGAAACCCTGGCTGCCATGTGCGAACCCGTCGACGCGCCCGTGATCCTCGGCGATGAGCCCGGATCGTTCGCCCGCAGTGTGCTGGCCGAGCGGCATCCGGCGCTCATCGAGAAGGTCCGGGACGCCTTCCCGTACAGCCCCGGCCAGCACCGCGCGCTCGACGCGCTGCGCCACGACCACGCCGAGGGCGTCATCACCCCGCTCGACCCGGGCGCGCACGACCACGACCGGTGGCAGACCTGGGGGCGGGAGTACTTCGGCCGCTCGTGGTTCGAGGTCCCCTTCCTCTGGATCGAGAGCTACTTCTACCGCCGTCTCCTGGGAGCCGTCGGCTACTTCGCACCCGGCCCCTGGCAGGGCGTCGACCCGTTCCGGCCCTTCAAACAGGCCGAGCTGGACACTCCCGAGGCCGCCCGGGAACTGACCGCTCTCGACGACCTCCTGGACCGGCCCGCCGACGAGGCCGCGGACGCGCTGCTGCACGGCTCGCTCTGGGGCAACCGCGCGGACCTCGGCTTTCGCATCACCTCCGGTGGCGCCGCGGCGTCCGACGGGGCACCGCTGGTGGCCGGCGAGTCGGCCGCCCTGTGGCGGCTGCTGCCCGCCGACGCCCCGGTCACGGTGTGCCTGGTCGCCGACAACGCGGGCCGCGAACTCCTCCCCGACCTGGTCCTCATCGACCATCTGCTCCGCCACCGGCGCGCCGGACGGGTCGTCCTTCAGGTGAAGCCGTACCCGTACTACGTGTCCGACGCGACCACCGCCGACGTCGTCGACTGTCTGCGCCAGCTGGCCCGCGCCGAGGGCGCCGCGGGCGAGGCCGGGGCGCGGCTGTGGGCGGCCATGGCGGATGGGCGGCTCACCGTCCGTGCGCACGACTTCTTCTGCGCGCCGCTGCCGTACACCGGGATGCCGGACGATCTGCGGCGGGAGTTCGCGGACGCCACGCTCACCGTGTTCAAGGGCGATCTGAACTACCGCCGCCTCGTCGGCGACCAGCTGTGGTCCCCGACCACCCCCTTCACCGACCGCACCGCGTACTTCCCCGGGCCGGTGGCCGCCCTGCGCACCCTGAAGTCGGACGTCATCACCGGCCTCGACGCGGACACCGAGGCCGCGCTGGACGCGCGCGAGCGCCACTGGCGTACCAGTGGCACCCATGCGCTGATCCAGGTGCGGCGCTGACCCGCCCCGTCCGTCCTCAGCTGCGCCCGGAACCCCGGTACAGCTCCAGCTCGCCGTCGAGTTCCACGGCGAGCACCGTCGCGTGACCGTCCAGACCGGCGGCCGCGGGCGGGTCGATCCACAGCACCCCCGGCGCCGATGGTCTCGGTGAAGTAGCGGATCAGCTGCCCGGTCGACTTGTAGTTGTCGTCATGGTGCTGGAACTGCTCCTCGGCGCGCTCCCACTCCCCGTCGAACCAGAGCACCATGCGGTCAGCTCCTGTTGAACCGGAGGGTGAGGATCTGGAAGGGCCGCAGATCGACGGTGACGCCGCCGTCCTCGTGGACGGTGACGGGCTGGGCGTCGTCCGTCGGCCGCTCCAGGAGGTCCGTCACCACGGCACCGGTGTGCGCGAAGCCCGGGCGGAGGGTGGTGCGGGTGCGGCCGCCGAGCGATTCGTAGAGCCGCACGATCACATCGCCGGAGCGGTCGTCGGCCGCCTTGACCGCCTCGATGGCGGCGGCCGGGCCGTCCGTGGTGACCAGCGGGGCCGGGGCGGTCCGCGCTTCGGCCACCCGCAGCGGGAGGTTGAGCGCGTACCCCTCGGCGATGGTGTCCTGGATGGTGGCGCCGGGGAGCAGGGCGTAGGTGAAGCGGTGCCTGCCCTGGTCCGCCTCGGGGTCGGGGATGCGCGGGGCGCGCACCAGGCTCAGCCGCACCGTGGTCGTCGTACCGCCGTCCTCGCGGGTCGTGCGGGACACATCGTGGCCGTACGTCGCGTCGTTGAGCACCGCGACCCCGTAGCCCGGCTCGCCCACATGCACCCACCGGTGGCCGTACACCTCGAACCGGGCCGCCTCCCAGCTGGTGTTGGTGTGCGTCGGGCGGTGGACGTGGCCGAACTGGATCTCGGCGGTGGAGCGGTCGGCGTGGATGTCGACGGGGAAGGCCGCCTTGAGGAGCTTCTCGGACTCGTGCCAGTCGATGTCGGTGGCGAAGTCGATACGGCGGCTGCCCGCCCTGACCGTGATCGTCTGGACGATCCGCGAGCCCTTTCCGAAGGCGCGCTCGACACGCAGCGCACCGAGCAGCGGGCCCTTCTCGGCGACGGTGACCGACTCGGCGTCGCGCAGATCGGTGTAGCGCTGCTGGTAGTGCTTGTCGACGTCCCAGGCGTCCCAGCAGTTGGGGAGGTCGGTGTGGAGCCGCAGCAGATTGCCGGGGGCGCCCGGGGCGAACACCTCGCGGTCGGCGGTGAGATCGCGGAGGGAGGCGAGGGTGCCGTCCTGGGCCAGTTCGAGGCGGATGAGACCGTTGTCGAGCACCCGGTCGCCGACGACCACGTGCCCAATTTTGGGGCTCGGTTCGCCTCCGGGGCGCCTCAGCCCCTGGTCGACGGTCGACGTGCTCGGTCGCTCGCGCGGCGGAGCCGCATATCGATACGAGCCCTCGCTCCCTGTGCGCGTCTCCCTTTCGACAGCGGCGCGCCCCTTCGGCTCACTCGCCGGGTCCGCGCCGGTGGCGAGCGGAGCGCTGCCGGACGCGGGCACCTCGGTGTAGACCGCCACCCGGCCGTCGGAGAGCGGCTGCCCGTCGGCGGTGCCCGCGGGGACGGCGACGACCTCGGCGCGGGGACGCGGACTGGTGTTGTACACATGCGGGCGGGCGTCCGCGCCACCAGGCTCCGTGCCCAGCGCCCGCAGCGCCGAGGACGTGAGCTCCGTCAGCTCCGCCGCCACCCTCGCGTACTCCGCCTCCGCCTCCCGGTGCACCCAGGCGATGGACGAGCCCGGCAGGATGTCGTGGAACTGGTGCAGCAGCACCGTCTTCCACAGCCGGTCGAGCCGCTCGTACGGATACGGGTGGCCCGGGACCCGCAGCGCGGCCGCCGTCGCCCACAGCTCCGCCTCCCGCAGCAGATGCTCGCTGCGCCGGTTTCCCTGCTTGGTGCGGGCCTGGGAGGTGTACGTGGCGCGGTGCAGCTCCAGATACAGCTCACCCGACCACACGGGGGCGTCCGGATACTCGGCGCGCGCGGCGGCGAAGAAGTCGTCCGGGTGCTCGATGACGACCTTCGCCGAGCCCTCCAGATCGGCCAGCCGGCGCGCCCGCTCCAGCATCTCCCGGGTCGGGCCGCCGCCCCCGTCGCCGTGCCCGAACGGCGCCAGGGAGCGCGTACCGCGCCCCTTGTCGGCGTAGTTGCGGACCGCGTGCGCCATCTCCTCGCCGGAGAACTCGGCGTTGTAGGTGTCCACCGGCGGGAAGTGGGTGAAGATCCGGGAGCCGTCCAGGCCCTCCCACCAGAAGGTGTGGTGGGGAAGCTTGTTGGTCTGGTTCCAGGACAGCTTCTGGGTCAGGAACCACTCGTTTCCGGCGAGCCGGGCCAGCTGCGGGAAGCAGGCGTTGTAGCCGAAGGAGTCCGGCAGCCACACGCCCTTGGTCTCGATGCCGAACTCGTCCAGGAAGAAGCGCTTGCCGTGCACCAGCTGGCGGGCCATGGCCTCGCCGCCGGGCAGGTTGCCGTCCGCCTCGACCCACATGCCGCCGACCGGTGCCCACTGCCCGGCCCGTACCGCCTCGTGGATACGCGCCCAGACCTTCGGGTACTCCTCCTTGACCCATGCGTACTGCTGCGCCTGCGAGCAGGCGAAGATGAACTCGGGATACTCGGCGGCCAGCGCCGTGACATTGGAGAAGGTGCGCGAGGTCTTGCGCTTGGTCTCGCGGATCGGCCACAGCCACGCGGAGTCGATATGGGCGTGGCCGACGGCCGACATGGTGTGGGCGGAGGCGTGCGCGGGGCGTTCCAGGACACCGCGCAGCGCGTCGCGTACGGCGGCGGCGGTGCCGGACACGTCCTCCAGGTCGAGCAGGCCCAGCGCGCGGTCGATGGCGTGGGCGATCTCGTGGCGGCGCGGCTGGTGTACGTCCAGCTCCAGCATCAGTTCGCGCAGCACCGCGAGGTCCAGGGCGAGGTGCCACACGTTCTCGTCCAGCACCGCGAGGTCGGCGCGGGCGAAGGTGTACAGCGGGGCCCGGCCCGCGGTGAGCTTGTCGCCCAGCGGGGTCGGGGCGGCGAAGTCGTCGGCGAGGATGTCGGGGTTGGAGGCGGCCTCGATGAGGTACGCGATCTGTTCGCCGCCTTTCGCCGGGTCGGCCACGGCCACGTACTGGTTCTGCGGATTGACGGCCTTCAGCGGCTGGCCGTCCAGGGTGTGGACCAGCGCCTCGGCCTGGTTGCCCGGCCAGTCGCCGACGAAGCCCAGGTCGAAGACGGCCTCGACCCGCCGCCCCGCCCACCCGGCCGGGACCTCGCCCCGGACCCGGAACCAGGTGGTTCCCCACGGCGGCCCCCACGGGGTGCCGAGGGCGAACGGCTCGTACCCGGCGGCCGCGGCCTCCGCGAACGGCACCGGCTCGTCCGGGACCTGCCACGCCTCGATGGTGAGGGGCACGGACGCGGTGTGGACGGCCGGCTGTATGCGCTGCTTCAGGACGCGCTCGACGCGCTCCTCGATACGACGGCGTTCATCGTGCATGGCGGGGGTTCCTACTTCCGGTTCAGATACGCGAGGCCGGGGTGCCCGCTCGCGTAGTCGTCGACGAGGCGGCGGGCGACGGTGACCGAGTCCACGAGCGGATGGAGGGCGAAGGCCTTGGCCGCGGTGGTGCGCGAACCGCTCTCGGCGGCGGCCATGACCTCGCGTTCGACGGCCTTGACGGCGCACACCAGGCCGGTGGCGTGGTGGGGGAGGGGAGCGACGGAGACGGGCCGGGCGCCATTGGCGTCGACCAGGCAGGGCACCTCGATGACGGCGTCCTCGTCCAGGACGCCCAGGGTGGCGCGGTTGCGTACGTTGAGGATCAGCGTGGCGTGCTCGTCGCGGGCGATGGCCCGCATCAGCGCGAGCGCCACCTGTTCGTAGCCGCCGGACTCCAGATCGTGGGTGTCGCGCTCACCGGCGCCCGCCGCCTCACGGTTCTCGGCCATGTAGGTGGCCTCGCGCTCGGCGCGGGTGCGGTCCCAGGTGGCGAGCGGCGGCGCGGCGGGGTCCCGCATCGCGTCGTAGAACACCGCCTGCTGGTCGCGGAGGAACGCGCCGCGGGTCTGCTTGGCCTCCTGGAAGGCGCGCACCGCCTCGCGGTTGAAGTAGTAGTAGTGCAGGTATTCGTTGGGGATCGCGCCGAGGGAGCGCAGCCACTCGCGGCCGAACAGCCTGCCCTCCTCGAACGCGTCGAGAGCGGTGTCGTCGGCGAGCAGCCGCGGCAGCTCGTCGCGCCCGTCGACCCGCAAGGCCCGCAGCCAGCCGAGGTGGTTGAGCCCGACGTAGTCGATCCACACCCGGTCCGGATCGGCGCCGAGGACCCGGGCCACGCGCCGCCCCAGCCCGACCGGGGTGTCGCAGATGCCCATGACCCGGTCGCCGAGGTGGCGGGACATGGCCTCGGTGACGAGCCCCGCCGGGTTGGTGAAGTTGATGACCCAGGCGTCGGGCGCGAGCCGGGCGATCCGCCGCGCGATGTCCACGGCGACGGGTACGGTGCGCAGCCCGTACGCGATGCCACCGGCGCCGACCGTCTCCTGACCGAGGACGCCCTGGTCGAGGGCGATCCGCTCATCGGCCGCCCGGCCCTCCAGGCCGCCGACGCGGATCGCGGAGAAGACGAAGTCGGCGCCGCGCAGCGCCTCGTCCAGATCCGTGGTGACGCTCACGCCGGGGGCGTCCGGTATGCCGTCGGACTGCTCGGCGAGCACCCGGGCGACGGCCGCGAGCCGGGCCGGGTCCAGATCGTGCAGGGTGACCTCGGTGACGCGGCCCTCCGCGTGATCGCCGAGCAGCGCCCCGTACACCAGCGGCACCCGGAATCCGCCGCCGCCCAGGATCGTGAGTTTCATATCCGCACCACTTCCACTCCGGCCTCCTCGAACGCGGCACAGGCCGGCAGGGTCGAGGGGGCATTGGTCACCACGGTGTCGAGGTCGCCGGGGTCGCACACCTTGGCGATCCCGGTGCCCGGGAACTTGGCCGCGTCGGCGAGGAGCACCACCCGGTCACAGGCCCCGATCATGGCCCGCTTGACCGGGACCTCGACGACCGTGGTGTCCATGACCTGGCCGCCGGGGCGGACACCGCTGGTGCCCAGGAAGAGCCAGTCGGCGTGCAGCTGGCGCAGATTGTCCTCGGTGAGGAAGCCGACCAGCGAGCGGTACTCGCGCCGGAGCACCCCGCCGAGCAGCACCAGCTCGATGGCGTCGTCGTCGGCCAGCTCCTCGTAGACCACCAGATTGCTGGTGATCACGGTGAGTCTGCGGCCGTGCAGCTGCCGGGCGAGGCGATAGGCGGTGGTGCCGATGTCCAGCAGCACGGTCTGCCCGTCCTCGACCAGCTCGGCGGCGCGGACCGCTATGGCGTCCTTGTCCGCCACCCGCACCTCGGCGACCTCGGCGAAGGGCTGGTCGCCGCCCTCCACGACCGCGCCGCCGTGCACCCGGGTGAGCAGCCCCTCCTCCTCCAGCTTCAGCAGATCGCGGCGGATTGTCGCGGCGCTCACGTTCAGCTGGGCGGAGAGGTCCGCCACAGCGGCCGGTCCACCGGAACGCAGCGCTCGCAAGATCATTTGATGTCGTCGCTCAGCCAGCACGCCGTGCACAGTACTCGTCATTCTCAATCATTTCTATGCTTGCTTCTGCTCAACTATTGCTCTTTCTGATCGGGAGGCGCACGATCCTGTGCCATACCTTGCACACTTTTGAAGGGTGGTGGGAGCGGTGCACCTCTCCCGGAGAGGGCTGCTGCGCGCGGGACTGGCCACCACGGCGGTCGCGACGCTCGGCGGCACCACGGCGGGCTGCTCGGTACCGAGCGGTTCCACGGGCCGCGACATGACCCTCTGGTACTGGACCGGCGGGCTCAGCGACAAGGTCGTCGCCGACGCCAGGACGCGCTTCACGGGCGTCTCGCTGAAGCCGGCCCAGATCGGCGGCTACTTCAAGTCCAAGCTGATGACCACGATGGCCGGACGGTCGTACGTCCCCGACATCACCGGCCTCAAGGGCGAGGACATGGCCTCGTACCTCCCGAACGCCGGACAGTTCGTCGATCTGCGCACCCTCGGCGCGGAACGGCTCAAGAGCCAGTACCTGCCCTGGAAATGGGCGGAGGGCTGCGCCCCCGACGGCCGTATGGTCGGCTTCCCCATCGACACCGGACCGGTCGCCCACTACTACATGCCCGCTGTGTTCGACCGGGCCGGACTGCCCACGGACCCGGCCGACGTCGCCCGGGAGATGAACACCTGGGACGCGTACCTCGACGCGGGCGAGCGGCTGAAGCGGAAGGTCCGGGGCGCCTATCTGCTCATCGACGCGCTCACGGTCTACCAGTACATGCTCGCCCAGAGCACCAAGCGCTACGTCGACAAGGAGCGCCACTTCATCGGCGACGGCGAGCATGTGCGCCGCGCCTGGGGCACCGCGATCGAGGCGTATCAGCGCGGGCTGTGCTCGAAGTACCAGTCCGGCACACCGGACTCCAACTCGGCGATCGAGAAGGGCCTGCTGCCCAGCCAGCTCGGCGCCTCCTGGGCGGCCGGGGACCTCAAGCTGACCGTGCCGAAGACCAGCGGCAAGTGGCGGGTGGCGGCCATGCCCGGCGGCGCCGCCAACAACGGCGGCTCCTTCCTCGCCATCACCAAGTACTGCCGGGAACCCGAGCAGGCCTTTGAGATCATCACCTGGCTGCTCAACCCCGCCAACCAGGCCCGCGGTTTCACGGACGCCACCCTCTTCCCGTCCACCCCCGCCTCGTACCGGCTGAAGGCGATGCGAGCGCCGGACCCGTTCTTCGGCGGCCAGGCCACCATCGACGTCTTCGGCCCGGCGGCACGGAAGATCCCGGTCGCCTACCACAGCCCCTATGACTACGCCCTGGACCAGGTGGTCTCGGACGAACTGCGCAATGTGAACGCGCTCGACAAGAACCCCGCCCGGGCCTGGAAGGACGCCATGAGCAAATGCCGACGCATAGCGGAGCACATGGGGGTGCTGGTATGACCGCCGTGCCCGGGCTCGGTGCCCCGCCCGCCGCCCGCGGCGGTACGAAGGCCGCCGCCGTGTGCCACAAGCCGCGGTCCATCCTCGGATACTGGCGGCTCTACCTCGCGATCTCCCCGTTCTACCTGCTCTTCCTCTGCTTCGGGCTGATCCCGGTGGGGTACTCCCTCTACCTCTCGTTCCACCGCTGGGACGGGCTGGGCACGATGGAGTACGCCGGGCTCTCGCAGTACCGCTATCTGCTCGGCGACGCCCAGTTCTGGCACTCCCTCACCAACACCCTGACCATCTGGGCCATGGCCACCCTGCCGATGCTCTTCCTCGCGCTGGTGACCGCCGTGATGCTCAACTCCGCGGTGCGCTTCAAGAACTTCTACCGCTTCGCCTACTTCCTGCCGAACGTCACGTCCGTCGTCGCCGTCGCGATCATCTTCTCCTCGGTCTTCTCCACCAACTTCGGCCTCGCCAACGCCGTGCTCCAGGGGCTCGGACTGGACCAGGTGGCCTGGCTGAACTCCGCCTGGGGCATCAAGATCGCCATCGCGATGCTGATGACCTGGCAGTGGACCGGCTACAACGCGCTGATCTTCCTCGCCGGGCTGCAGACCATCCCGACCGAGCTGTACGAGGCCGCCCGCGTCGACGGCGCGGGACCGGTGCAGACCTTCTTCCGGATCACCGTGCCGATGATGCGGCCGATCATCCTCTTCGCCCTCATCGTCTCGACCGTCACCGGCCTGCAGAGCTTCACCGAACCCCAGGTGCTGCTGGCCAACACCAACAACACCTCGACCTTCGCGGGCGGCCCGGGCAACTCCGGCCAGACGATGGTCCTCTACTTCTTCCAGCAGAGCTTCGACAACAACGACTTCGGCTACGGCGCCGCCATCGCCTGGGGCATCTTCCTCGTCGTCGCGCTCTTCTCGATCATCAACTGGCGCCTGGTGCAGCGCAAGGACGCGTAGGGAGACCGTCATGCAGGGTATAAAAGGTGTGAAGGGCATGAAGGGCACACGTGCCCGGGGACTGTCCCTCCATATCTCGCTCATCGCCGGGGTGCTGCTCTCGCTCTTCCCCTTCTACTGGACGATCGTCATGTCGACCCGCACGTCGACCGAGATCTTCCAGTTCCCGCCGAAGCTGCTGCCGGGCACCCACTTCCTGGAGAACGTCCGCCATCTCTTCCAGAACATCGACTTCTTCGGCTCGATGGCCAACACCCTGATCGTCGCGGCCTCCGTGACGTTCCTGGTGCTCTTCTTCGACTCGCTCGCGGCCTTCGTCTTCGCCAAGTACGAATTCCCCGGCCGCCGCCTGCTGTTCGTCCTGATGATGGGCATCTTCATGGTGCCCGCCCAGCTCCAGGCCATCCCGCAGTTCGTCATCATGGCGAAGCTGGGCTGGATCGGCTCCCTCACCTCCCTGGTCGTACCGGCCGCGGCCAACGCCTTCGGCATCTTCTGGATGCGCCAGTACATGCGGGGCGCCATCCACGACGAGCTGATGGACTCCTCCCGGCTCGACGGCTGCGGCTTCCTGCGGCAGTACTGGCACGTGGCGCTGCCCGTGGTCCGGCCGGGCCTCGCCTTCCTCGGCATCTTCACCTTCATGGGCCAGTGGAACGACTACGCCTGGCCGCTGATCGCGCTGATCAACCCCGACCATGTGACGCTCCAGGTCGCGCTGTCCCAGCTCAACAGCGTCCACGGCACCACCGACTACGGCATGGTGATGGCCGGGGCGCTGCTCGCGCTGCTCCCGCTGCTCGTGGTGTTCTTCATCGGCGCCCGGCAGATCATGGCCGACCTCGGCAAGGGGGCCATCCGCTGATGTCCGTACCCCCCTCCCTGTGGGGAGAGCTGCGGCCGTGGGAATCCCCCGAGCTGACCTCCTGGCGACGGCTGCCGACGCACGCCGTCGACCGCAGGCCGGACAGCCTCTCCCTGGACGGCCCCTGGCGCTTCCAGTTGCTGCCCACGCCCACGACCGAGCCGGCCGGCACCTGGACCCGGCTGGAGGTCCCCGGCCCCTGGACCACCCAGGACACCGGCGACCTCCCGTCGTACACCAACTGGCGGATGCCGTGGCCGGAGTACCCGCCGCACCCGCCCGCCGACAACCCCACCGGAGTCCACGAGCGGGAGTTCCACATCCCGGCCGCGTGGGCGGGCCGCCGTATCGTCCTCCAGGTCGGCGCCGCGGAGAGCGTGCTGCTCGCCGAGGTGGGCGGCCGCCCGGTGGGCATCGGCAAGGACTCCCACCTCGCGAGCGAGTTCGACATCAGCCACGCCGTACACCCCGGGGCGAGCGACACCCTGCGGCTGACCGTGGTGAAGTGGTCCGACGCCTCCCACATCGAGGACCAGGACCAGTGGTGGCACGGCGGCATCACCCGGCCCGTCCTCCTCTACGCCACCGATCCGCTGCACTTGGCCGATGTGCGGATCACCGCACCCGCGGACGGACGGCTGCGGGTCGACGTCCAGGTGCGCACGGCGGACGGCGCGCTGCCCGCCGGATGGCGGGTCTCGGCCCACCTCGACGGCGTCGGGGAGCTGGCCGTGGACGAGGAGTACGACGCGTGGTGCGCCGACGAGGGGCGGGTGTCCGACTTCCTCGGCGAGGCACGGCTGCACACGACCGTCCCCGGGGTGCGCGCCTGGTCCGCCGAGACGCCCGAGCTGTACGGGCTCACCGTGACGCTGCACCGCCCCGACGGGACGACCGCCGACACCTCCCGCCACCGCGTGGGTTTCCGCACCGTCGCGGTCGTGGGCCGGGATCTGCTGGTCAACGGCGAGCGGGTGTTCATCCGCGGCGTCAACCGGCATGACTTCCACCCGCTCACCGGGCGCACGGTCACGCCCGCGGAGATGCGCGCCGACCTGGAGACCATCAAGCGCTTCGGCTTCAACGCCGTCCGTACCTCGCATTACCCCAACGATCCCGCGCTCCTCGACCTCGCCGATGAACTCGGCCTCTACCTGGTGGACGAGGCGGATATCGAGAGCCACGACCACGCCCATGAGATCGCCGACGATCCGCGCTACCTGGCCGCCTTCACCGACCGGGTCGCGCGCATGGTGCTCCGCGACAAGAACCACCCGAGCGTCATCATCTGGTCGCTGGGCAACGAGAGCGACTACGGCGCCAACCACGACGCGGCCGCCGGATGGCTGCGCCGCTACGACCCGACCCGGCCGCTCCAGTACGAGGGCGCGGCCAAGACCGGCTGGGCCTCGCCGGAGGTCGCCTCCGACATCCTCTGCCCGATGTACGCCTCGCTGGACGAGATCACCGCGCACGCCACCTCCGGCGAGCAGACCAAACCGCTCATCCTGTGCGAGTACTCGCACGCCATGGGCAACAGCAACGGCACCCTCGCCGACCACTGGGCCGCCATCGAGACCACCCCCGGCCTCCAGGGCGGCTTCATCTGGGAGTTCTGGGACCACGGACTGCTCCAGCGCACCACCGGACGCGCCGCGGGCCGCCCGGCGGGCCGCGGCGGCGAGGGCGCGTACGCCCACGGGGTGGCCGCCGAGGGCTACCGCTGGGCGTACGGCGGCGACTTCGGCGACACCCCGAACGACGGCGCGTTCTGCGCGGACGGAGTGGTCTTCCCCGACCGCACCCCGAAACCCGCCCTGTACGAACACCGCGAACTCGCGGCGCCCCTGCGGCTGTCGCGCGAGCCGGACGGCTCCGCGCGCCTCACCAACGCCCAGCACTTCCGCGATCTGTCCTGGCTGACCGCCGAGTGGGTGCTGTCCCTGGAGGACGCGGGCACCCGCACCGCCCCCGCCACGCTGCCAGCCGCGCTCCCGCCCGGGGCGTCGGGGCGCCTCGACCCCCCACCCGAACTGGTGGACTCGCTGCCCGTCGACGGCGGCGAGGCATGGCTCACGCTGCGGGTCACCACCCGGGGCGACGAGCCCTGGGCGCCGCGCGGCACCGAGGTGTGCACCCCGCAGATCCGGCTCCGTCAGCGGGCCGCTCCCGCGCCCGTGACGGCGTCCGGCCCGGTGGTTTCCCTCGATGCGGACGGCCTGTTGCGCCATCCGCTGCTGACCTCCCCGCCCGTGCTCAGCCTGTGGCGCGCGCCCACCGACAACGACCTGCTGGGCGGCGCCGCCGACCACTGGCGCGCCCTGGGCCTGGACCGGCTGGAACGCGAACCCCTCTCCGTCGACCGCGACGGCGCCCGGACCCTGGTGCGCGGCGCGTACGCCACCGCCGCGGGCACCGTCGAACACCTCCAGGTCTTCACCCCGCTGCCCGACGGCGGACTGCTGGTGGAGGAGACGGCCGACCTTCCCCAGGGGCTGACCGACGCGGCGCGCGTGGGCACGGTCTTCGAGACGGTGTGCGGCCTGGACCATCTGGAGTGGTACGGCCAGGGCCCCTGGGAGACGTACCCGGACCGGTGCGCGGGCGGGCCGGTCGGACACCACAGCGTCCGGGTGGACCGGCTGTTCACCCCGTACCTCAGACCGCAGGAGAGCGGGGGACGGCACGGGGTGCGCGGCTTCTCGCTGCTGTCGGCGGACGCGGGCGGCGGGCTGGCGGTGCGGCTGGACCTGCCGCGCCAGGTGTCGGTCACCCGCCACCGGGCGGCCGATCTGGCCGCCGCCACCCACCACGACGAACTGGTGCCCCGACCGCGGTGTGTGGTGCACCTCGACGCCGCGCACCGCGGTCTGGGCACGGCGTCCTGCGGTCCGGACACCCTGCCGCGCTACCGGCTGGGGGCGGGGACGTACCGCTGGTCATGGAGCCTCCACCGGCGGTGACACCTGGTCCCGCCGGTGGAGACGGGCAGGCCCCGCCGGGCCCGCCCGGTCCGGTCAGCCGATCCGGATGCCCACCGAGTACGCCGTGATCGTGGCCGGGTCGGCGACCCGGTGGTCCTTGGCGGCCGCGCTGAAGCTCGGCGTCTGGCCGGTCGCCGGTTCCAGCTTCCACAGCATGTTGCCCGCACCCCGCCAGTGCACGTCGGCGCCGCCTCCGGTCAGCGCGAACCCGGGCTCGACCGACGCCACCGCGGCCGGGTGCGGCGACTGGCCGGAGTCGGACCGCATGAAGCTGTTGGACACCGTCCCGACCCGCAGCTGGCGGCGCAGCGCGATCGCGAACACCCGGATGTTGGCCGGATCGGACACCTCATGGTCCTTCGACCGCGCCTTCCAGGAGGTCTCCGTCGACGGGAAGGACGCGGTGGCCAGATTGCCGCCACCGTGCCAGTCCACCCGGAACCCGCCGCCGACCAGCACATAGTCGGTGGACGACGGAAGTCCCGCCTCGGCCTCCGGATGCGGGGCGACTCCGCTGTCCGCGCGTGAGACGTACACCGAGCGCAGCAGTTCGTCCCGGCTCATCCCGGCGATCTTCAGACCGATGACATAGGACGTCAGCTCATGGGCCTGGGCGTCGATATGGTCCTTCGAACCGACGGTCCAGCCCGAGAGGTCGTCGGTGGGGTACGAGGCGGTCAGCAGCGCCCCGTTCGGGTACTCGACCGCGGTGGCACCACCGCCGATGGCGATCATGTCGCCGTCGCCGACCAGCACGGTCTCATCGATCCAGTGCTGCTGGGGCGGGTTCCCCCGATGGGAGAACACCGACACGGTCACCAGCCCCGAGGCGTCCCGGAAGGTGTTCAGCCGGGTCCCCACGGAACTGGAGATGCGTCTCGTACCCCGTACGGCCGCCGCCCCTCCGGACACGGCGGCGGCCGTGCCGCTGCCCAAGGCACCCACCGCGGTGGCGCCCGCCACGGCCCCGGCCGCCCTCAGGATGTCCCTGCGTCTTCGCATCCCGATCAACTCGCCTTCGCTCAACATGTCCTGACGTGACGTCAGGATGAGCAGAAAGCTAGCCGCATCCCGAAGGCAGGCATATGCCCCGATCGGCCAATCCCCTTCAGGATTTGACGCTTCCGGCGGTGAGCCCGCCCACGATGAACCGCTGCAGCATCGCGAAGACAGCCACCACCGGCACGCTGACGATCGTCGCGGCCGCCATCAGCGGCCCCCAGGCGGTGCCGGTCTGGCCCACGAACGTATTCAGCAGCACGGTGACCGGCTGGACCTCGGGGTCGCTGTTCACGGTGATGCCGAACACGAACTCGCCCCAGCCGAGCAGGAAGGAGAACGCGCCGACCGCGATCAGCCCCGGCCGCATCACCGGCAGCACGATCCGCCACAGCACCCCCGGCAGACCGCAGCCGTCCACCAGCGCCGCCTCCTCGATCTCGGCGGGCATGGCGCGCACCAGCGGCCGCAGAATGATCACCGCGAAGGGCAGGGTGAGGGTGGTGTCCGCGATCACCAGCCCCAGCAGCGTGTTGTTCAGCCCGGCGTCCCGGAGCACGATGAACAGCGGGGCGGCCAGTACGATGCTCGGCAGCAGCTGCGCCACCAGCAGCGACAGCACCATGGCCGCCGAGCCGCGCATCCGGATGCGTGCCACGGCGTAGGTGAGCGGCACCGCGAGCACCAGGGTCAGCGCCACCACGCCCAACGAGATGGCGACGCTGTTGAGCAGCGCCTGCCCGAGCATCGGCTTGTCCAGCGCCCGTGCGTAGCTCTCGCCGCTCGGCGGCGTGGGAAACCACTGCGGCGGCGAGCTGAGCACCTCGTCGGGGCGTTTCAGCGAGGTGGCGATCATCCAGTACAGCGGCAGCAGGAAGAAGGCGGTGATGACGCCCGCGACCAGGGTCAGCAGCCAGGGGCGGCGGGGGCGGGTCATGCGGCGGCTCCTTCCTTGCGCAACCGGCGTACGTACGCCACGGCCACCAGCAGCGGTACGAGCAGCAGCAGCGTGCCGGCCGCCGCGCCCCGGCCGAGCTGGAAGAGCCGAAACGCCGACTGGTAGACGTAGAGGGGGAGTACGGTCGTGGAGTCGACGGGGCCGCCGCCGGTCAGCACGAAGACCAGGTCGAAGACCTTGAACGTGTACACCAGGCCGAGCAGCAGCACCGCCGCCGCCACCGGCCGCATCAGCGGCAGGGTGAGGTGGCGCAGCCGCTGCCAGGGCCCCGCGCCGTCGATGGCGGCCGCCTCGTACAGGGCGGGGTCGATGGACTGGAGCCCGACCAGGAGCAGCAGCATGTTGAAGGGCACACCCACCCACACATTGGCGGCGATGACACCGGGCAGCGCGGTGCTCGGATCGGTCAGCCAGTTGTGCGCCAGCGCGTCCAGCCCGATGGTGCGCAGCAGTTCGTTGTACGCGCCCGAGTCGGCGTCCAGCATCCAGCGGAAGAGGGTGCCACTGACGATGGGCGGCAGCAGCCACGCCACCAGCATCAGCCCCCGGAACAGCCCGGCCAGCGGGAACCGCCGTACGAACAGCAGCGCCAGCGCGAAGCCGATGGTGAACTGGAAGACCAGCGAACCGGCCGTGAACAGCAGGGAGATCCGGGCGGCGTGCCAGAAGGCGCCCTCGGATACCACCGCGTCATAGTTGTCGGCGCCGTTGAACGCCCAGTCGCCGGTGACCAGATCGCCGATCTCGACCTGATGGACCGAGGTCCAGAGGTTGTAGACGAGCGGAAACAGCATGGTCGTGCCGAGGAAGAGCAGCGCGGGCGCCGACATGCCGTACCCGGCCCGGGTGCGGCGGGTGGCGAGGGAGCCGCCACGGCGCCGCCCGCCGGTACCCGCCGCCGGGCTCCTGAACACCACCGGCTCCCGGACCTTCAGGTCCGTGTTCTGCGTGGACATCGCGGCCCCGCTACTTCGACAGCTTCGGCGTGATGGCGTCCGCTGCCTTCTTCGCGGCGGCCCCGGGGGAGGAGCTGCCGGTGAGAGTGGCCTGTAACGCCTCGGCCATGGCCTGGGACATCTGCGGATAGTGCTCGCCGTACGCACGCGGCCGGGCGTTGCCGAACTCCTGGACGAACACCTTCAGCGTGGGATCGGTGGCCCAGTCGCCGCTCTCCGCCATGTCGCTGCGCGCGGGCAGCAGCCCCACCGACCCCAGATAGGCCGCCAGGGGCTTCTTGCGCTGGCTGTACTCGATGGCCCGCCACGCCTGGTCGGCCTTGCCACTGGTCCCCAGGATCACCCAGTTCTCCCCGCCGAGGCAGCTCGCGGGCTCCTTGTCCACCGGGAGGGGCACCACACCCCACTTCACCTTGGACTGCTGCTTGAGGCCCGGCAGTTGCCACGGCCCGTTGATCTGCATGGCCGCGCGGCCCGAGGTGAACTGGGTGTTGACGTCCTGCTGGGTCCAGCCCACGCACTGCTTGGACAGCGCACCCGCCTTCACCAGCTCCCCCAGAAAGGTGAGCGCGGTGGCGCCGCCGGTGGCGAAGGTGTCCAGATCGCCGCCCGCCGACCACAGGAAGGGCAGCAGCTGGAAGACCCCCTCCTCGGTCTTGACCGCGCTCATCGCCAGCCCGAAGGTGCTGCCCCTGGTGAGCTTGCGGGCCGCCGCGGACAGCTCGTCCCAGGTCTTCGGCGGCTCGACGCCCGCCTTCTCCAGCAGCTCGGTGTTGTAGTAGAGGGCCAGGCAGTTGGCGTTGTTGGGGACCGAGTAGGTCTTGCCGTCGATGACCCCGCTGCTCCACGGGCCCTTGTAGTACGCGTCGGCCTGTCCCCACTCCTTCACCCGGTCGGTGAGGTCGGTGAGCAGCCCTTGCGGGGCGAGGGAGTTCATCGAGGTGTTGTCGACGATCGCCAGGTCCGGCAGATCGCCGGAGGCGGCCCCCTTGATGAGGGCGGGCTCCAGCTCGGCGTACGGAAAGGTCCGGCGGGTGATCTTCAGCCCGGGGACGCTCTTCTCGATGCCGGTGATCAGGGCCTTGATGCCCGGCTGACGGGCGTCCTCGACGAGGTAGTCCCACCAGAGAAGGTTCTTGTCCGACGACCCGCCGCCCCCGCCCCCGCAGGCGGTGAGGGGACCTGCCAGCCCCGCGGCGAGCAGCCCGGAGCCCGATATCCGCAGGAAGGAGCGGCGGGGGAGGGGACCTCTCCCGGCGGCGGTCGGGGGCCTGTTGGCTCGGTTGGCCATGTGCGTCTCCGAGGGGTGAGTCGGTCAGTTGCGGTGCGGTGCCGGTCCCGTGCTGGCGCGCGGGGTGAGCGGAGGGGTGAGCAGATGCTGCCGGGGCGCCGCGGCCGGGGCGTCCAGCCGTTCCAGCAGCAGTTCCACGGCGAGTCGGCCCATCAGATCGGAGGGCACGTCGGCGCCGGTCATCATCGGGGTGACGGCTTCCGCCCAGCGGGCCGCGGCCACTCCGGTCACCGAGAAGTCCCCGGGTACGGAGCGCCCCGCGAGGCCGAGCCCCCGGTACAGGCCCACCAGCGCCGCCTCGTTGAGCGTGACGACCGCGGTGGTGTACGGGTCCCGGTCGAGGAGCCGCGCCACCACGGCCTGGCCCGAGGCGGCGTCGTCACCGCAGTGGTGGACCTCGCCGGTGAGCCCGAGTTCGCCGACGGCCCGCAGAAAGCCGGTCCGCCCCTGGTGCGCGGGCACATACCCGGCGTCGAACAGCTCCCGGGGACGGCCCACCAGCGCCAGATGGCGATGGCCGAGCCGCCCGAGATGAGCTACGCAGGCGGCGGTCAGCTCCGCGAAGTCCAGATCGACCCAGGACAGCGTGTCCGTGTGCGCGGTGTGCCCCATGGACACGAACGGGAAGCCCGAGTCGACCAGCGGCTCCAGCCGCGCGTCCGGCGCCCGGATCTCCATCAGCAGCGCGCCGTCGACCCGCCGCTCGCCCACCAGGCGGCGGAAGGAGTCGTCGCCGTCGCCGTCGCTGCGCGAGAGCAGGATGTCGTGGTCGTGCGCGGCGGCCGCGTCGACCACGCTGTTGATGAAGTCCAGCTGCATATCGGTGTAGCGGCGGCTGACGGTCGGAAAGACCAGCCCGAGGGTGCGGGTGCGGCCGTGGGCCAGCGCACGGGCGCTGGCGTTCGGCTGGAAGCCCTGGTCCTCGATGACTTGCTGGATGCGCTGCCGGGTGCGGTCGGAGATCGGCCGCTTGCCGCTGAGCGCGTACGAGACGGTGCTGCGCGACACGCCGGCGAGCCGGGCGATCTCGCCGATGTTGACGGGCGGGGACTGCTGGTCGAACCGGTTCGACACCACTGACGCACACCTCTCGGGAGATCCACGCGTTCGAAATATCGAAGGGGTGCCGGAGACCCGAACCGGCTTGCCCGAACGTAGGAGTGGCCCACACCACATGTCAACGGTCGGGAACCAGGAAGTTGAATGGCACTATCGATTCACCATCGATCTCGCACACCACGCGCCCGGGCCGGTGATGCCCGGAAATGAGGTTTCGCCATGTCATCCCCGCGTCAGCTCGCCGATCTGCCGTACGCGAGCCATCTGCGCCCGTTCGACGGCTCCTTGACCGTGGACGGGGACTACGACACCGTCCACTTCGACGGCGGGCAGTTCGAGGGCGCCGACGCCGGTCAGGCCCGCTTCCTGGAATCCGCGTTCTCCGCCGTGGCCTTCACCGGAGGCCGCTACCGGGGTGCCCGCTTCAACGATGTCTGGCTGGACGGAGTGCGCTGGGTCGGCTCCGACGTGGCGGACAGCGACTGGCTGGACGGCGAGCTGATCGGCTGCGTCCTCGCCGGACTGGAGATGTTCGGCACGGTGATGAACCGCGTGACCTTCCACCGGTGCAAGTTCGAATCGGTCAATCTGCGCACCGCCGAGCTGCGCGAGGTCACCTTCGCGGACTGCCTTCTGCGGGACACCGACCTCGGCGGCGCGAAGCTGACGGACGTCGCGTTCCCGGGATCGACGCTGGACGGGGTGCGGTGCGGCAACGCGCGTATGACCCGGGTCGATCTGCGCGACGCCACCCGGCTGGACATCACCGAGGGGTTCGACGCGCTGCGCGGGGCCACCATCACCGGCGGCCAACTCCTCGAACTGGCACCGCAGTTCGCCCAGGCCATCGGCGTCACGGTCCAGGAGCGCGGCGACGCTCTGCGCGCACCCCGCACCGCCCGGCGGAAACGGCAGGGGCGGTGATGGCCGGGACGACCGCGGGGCGGCCTCCGTTACGGGCCAACCGTGACTTCACCGTCTTCTGGTGCGGGCAGACCCTGTCCGAACTGGGCAACGCCTTCGCCCTGGTGGCGCTGCCGCTGCTGGTGCTCAAAGCCACCGGGTCGGTCGCCCAGATGGGGCTGCTGACGGCCGTCGCGGGCGTCGCGTCGATCGCCACCGGGCTGTTCGCGGGCATCCTGGTCGACCGGCTGCCCCGGCGGCAGCTGATGATCGTGTGCGATGGGGTCCGGGTGGCGCTCTTCGCCCTCGTCCCCGCCAGCTGGGCCGTGGCCGGTCCCCAGGTCTGGCTGCTCTATGTGGTGATGGCGGCCGCCGCGGTCTTCGACATGGTTTTCAAGGTCACCTATGTCGCCGCCGTGCCCAACCTGGTGGACGCCGAGCGGATCATCGAGGCCAACGGGCGGCTGAACACGACGAACGCCATCGCCTTCATCGTGGGGCCGATGCTGGCGGGCGGGCTGTCCGGGCTGCTCGGGCCCACGGCGGCCATCGCGGTCAACGCGGCGAGCTTCGCCGCCTCGGCCCTCGCGCTCTCGCTGATCAGATTCCGGGAGACGGCGGCCGGGGACGCCACGCGATCCCCCGTGGCCACCGGGTGGCGAGGAGCGAAGCGGGAGTTCCTGGCCGGGTTCGTCTTCCTGTGGCGGGCGCCGGTCCTGCGCTGGCTCACCGTGCTGCTCACCGGCGTCTCACTGCTCAGCCTGGGCATGACCGACGTCTTCATCTACCAGATACGGGAGGGGCTGGACGCGGGCGACCGCACGGTCGGCGTCGTGATGGGCGTGGCGGGCGCCGGGGCCGTACTGGCCGCCGTGCTCATCCCGGTGCTGCGGCGGACCTGGGGGTTCGGGGTGTGCTGGCTGGGCTCGTACACGCTGTGCGGGCTCGCGCTCGGCATGCTGTCCCGGTCCACCACCGTGCTGGGGACGGCGGTGACGGTGCTCTGCTACCAGTTCGGCATGGCGCTCGCGGGCATCTCCTCGATGTCCCTGCGGCAGGCGGTGACCCCGGACCATCTGCTCGGACGGGTCACCTCGGCCTTCTGGACGCTGCACAACTCGCTCGCCCCGCTCGGCGCCGCCGGGCTCACCGCGCTGGTGGCGCGGTTCGGGGTGCGCGGCCCGCTGCTCGGGTCCGCCGCCCTGTTCCTGCTCATCGTGGCGGTCGGGGCATGCACCCCGATCCGGCAGCGCGCCCCGGGAGTGGTGGCCGCCAGGTGACTACCCGCCGAACCGCTCAGCGCCTGCGGAGCGCGCCGCGGATGAACGCCGCCTGCCCCGCGTGCTGCAAGTCGTCCTCGATGACGCTGATCAGCCGCACCCCGAGGGTCACCGGCGGGGTCCACGCCTCGTCCACCACCCGGTCGAGGTCCGCGTTGCGCAGCCCGCGTACGTAGGCGACCGTCCGCTCGTGCACGGCGTCGTGGTACCCGAGGAGCAGATCGGCCGGTGCGCGGACCCTGGCCACGTCCCGGCCGCGGTGGCCGTAGCCGGTGGCCGCCGGGGAGAACGGCAGCCCGAACCGCTCGTACCAGCCCTCGGTGGTCCAGGTCTGCTCGGTGTTCGCGGCGTCGGAGACGTGGTCGTCCTGGACGCGGGTCAGATGCCACACCAGCCAGGCGACGGAATTCGCGCCGCCGTCGAGACGCGCGGCCAAGTCGTCCGTGGTGAGCCCCCCGACCCCCTCGTGCACGGCCTCCCGCACCCGGCCGAAGGCGTCGGCCAGCAGATCTGCGCTCCTCACGCGCCGCTCCCTCGCTTGTCGTCCCCGTGTGCTCATGGTGGCATCCGCACACCACGGTTACCGGGACGCGACCCGGTGGACGGGCCACGGAACCCGGCCGTCGTCACCTGGATGGACCGCTTCTATGCTCGGTGCGTGACAACAACAGGGAACCCGGCACTCGCCGACATACTCGACCGCCAGGCCGCCCGGACCGAAGGGGAACAACTGCTCAACGCCATCGTCGACTTCGGGGTGTACGTGCCCGCGGACGCGAACGGCTCGGTGATGTTCGTCGGCATGGAAGGAAGCGGCCCGAGCCTGCCCGGATACACCAGCGAGGAGTGCTGCCGGGAGCGGCTTCCGCAGGCCGCCGGGGCGGTGCACTGCGACGTGGCGCGGCTGCTGGACATCGAGCGGCAGACCAAGGTGGCGACCCTGTCGGTGTTCTCGACCGGAGGCTACGCCGGGGTACCCCTGTCCCTGCTGCACCAGGTTCTCCAGGAGCGCGGCCAGCGGCTCTCCGGGGACCGTTCGCTGATCCTCGCCTGGTCCACCCATCCGCGCGCGGTGGCGCTGCGCGACGCCCTGCGCGACCGGCTGCTGGACTTCCCCGGGGTGCACGCGGTGTGGATCGCGCAGGCCCGGTGGATCGAGACCGGTGTGGAGCAGCTGATGGTGCACATGGCCGTCGGCGCGGAGGCGCCCGAGGGCAGCTCCGACCGGCTGATGAAGTCGCTGCTGGGGGATCTGCCCGCGCAGGGCGACGCGGACCCGGCCATCGCCCTGCGGGTGCTGGACCCGGTGGCGGAGGCGGACACGATCAGCCACCTCGACACCATGGGGCTCGACACCGTGCGCGTCGACCAGAGCACACGGCGCGTCGAGGTCATCTCCCAGGAGTACGACCAGAAGTAGCGGCCACGCGCCCGGTCGCGCAGGCGGTCATACCGGTGGGACGAGGGTGAAGTAGCGGTCGGCCATCGCGCGGTCGCCCCGCACCCCGTCCAGCCGGTCGGCGGGCATCCGCTGCCAGAGGAAGAGCATCAGGTCCGAGGCCGTGCTGGTCAGTTCGAGATCGCACGGTCCGGTGTCCCCGTCGAGCCGGGCGAGCCGTACCTCCTCGCCCTCGAAGGACACCGTCCAGACGCCCGGGCCGTCCGTCTGCCGCAGCCGGAACCGCTCGCCCGCGCCCGGTGGCGCCTCCTTCCAGACGCGCCGGGCCGGGGCCATGACCTCGAACGTCTGGGTGATGGCGTCCGCCGCGAGCGCGGCCTCGACGGGCCCGGGCGCCCCGAGCGCACTCTCGGCGTCCCAGCGGTGCAGCGCCGCCTCGATGGTCTGCATCCGCCACCAGAACCCGGCGGTCCGCTCCCGCGACCAGCTCCACACCCGCTGCTCCGGATCGCCGTTCCGCAGGTGTGCCTCCAGCGCCCGGGCCCCCTCGGCGAACCAGTCGACGAGGCCCGGCGGCACCGCTCCGGTGTGCGGCCCGCCCTCCGGCGTGGGCCAGTTCGTACGGTCCTCGGGGAGCCCGAAGACCGTCACGTCCGTGATGTCCGGCGGCTCCGTCAGCCCTCCCTCGACGATCCGGATGACGAAGCGGTGCACACCGCCCAGGTGCAGCACCAGATCGGCCATCGACCAATCGGGGCACGACGGCACCGGTGGCGACGTACCCGCGTCGGCGGCCCGGCGGGCGGCGGCCTCGAACGCCAGGGTCTCGCGGCGGAAGGCGGTGGCGAAGTCCATATGAGCACTGTGCCACCGGCAGCCCCGCCCGGCCAGGAACGGCAGTACCACGGCGGCCACTTCGTCCGGCACCAGCTCGGCGCCGGGTCCACGGCCATGTCTCATGACCGGCCCGCCGATAGCCCCTCGATATCATCCATCTGTGGAAGCACGACATCTGCGGTACGCCCTGGCCCTGGCCGACCACCAGCACTTCGGGCGGGCGGCCGCGTCCCTCGGCATTGCTCAGCCCCCGCTGTCCCAGCAGATCGCCGCGCTGGAACGGGAGTTGGGCGCGCGGCTCTTCGACCGTACGGCGCGCGGGGTGTTCCCGACGGCTGCGGGAGAGGCGTTCCTGGCCAGGGCACGCCGGGCGCTGGCCGAGATGTCGGCCGCCGTGTCCGACACCGGCCGGGCCGCCCGGGGCGAGACCGGCGGGCTGCGGCTCGGCTTCATCGGCTCGGCGCTGCTGGAGCTGCTGCCGTCCCTGCTCGGCCGGTTCGTCCGGGAGCGCCCCGAGGTGCGGTTGGGGCTGCACGAGATGTCGACCTGCCGGTCGGCGGCCGCCCTGCTCGGCGGTGAGCTGGACATCAGCATCGGGCGTGGCGCGCCCCGGGGCGCCGGGGCCGAGGATCTGGTGTCGGTCACGGTCGGCCGGGACCATCTGGTCGCGGTCGTCGGGGCCGCCCACCCCCTCGCCGGGCAGCCGAAGGTGGCCGTCGAGCAGCTCAGGGGGCAGCATCTGATCGTGGCGCCCGCGGACGAGGAACCGGTGGTCGCCGGGTGGCTCGACGCGCTGCTGGACGACGGAGCCGGGGCGGCCGTGCCGGACGGCGGGGTCACCGACGCCCGCGATGTGCACACCATCGTGGGGCTGGCCTCGTGCGGCGTCGGGGTGGGGCTCGGCCCGGCGTGTCTGCGGGTGGTGGCGCGGCCGGGCACCTGGGTGTGCGAGGTGAGCCCGCGCGTGGAACTGCCGGATCTGGTGATGTCCTTCCGTGCCCGGGACCGCTCACCCGTCCTGGCCGCGTTCCTGGACACGGCCCGGGAGCTGTGCCCCGGGGTGGACGAGCGGCTGGAGCGCCTCGGCCGTCGTTGACGAACCGAGGCGCGCCGGCCGTGCTCATCGCAGGTGTCAGCCGCGCAGCGTCAGCCAGTCGACCGCGGCCACCTTCCGCGCGCCCGTCGCGACGAGGTACACGTCATGCGTGCCCGTCACCGCGCGCGAGAGCCGCACCGACCGCTCCTGCCACTGGTCCGCACCGCCCGTGTCCCGCACCGGCAGCTTCGCCACCACGCGGCCCTCGGGGCCGTCCAGCCGCAGTTGGAGCGCACAGCCACCGCCGCAGCCCGCCGACGCCATCCGCACCGTCAGCCGGTCGGCGGCGTCCGCCCCGAACGCGACCCGGCGGAAGCCGACCAGGCCGCCGGAGCCCAGCACGCCCGTCGCCGCGTCGCCACGCCCGGCGCCGCGCACCACCTCCGCCCGCTCGGCCTGCAGCGTAGCGGCCGCGTCCGGCCCGTCCGCGTACAGCCGGATCTCGTTCACGGCCCACGGCACGTCACCGGCCGCGGTCAGCTCGATCCGCACATACCGCGCCGTGCGCTGCGCGAAGACCGCGTCCTGGGTGAAGGAGCGGCCCGCGACGCGGGCGACGGGGGAGCCCCAGTCGTGGCCGTCGCGGCTGACGGAGACGGTGAAGCCGTAGGGGTGGCCGGTGGCGTCCATACCGGCGTCGAGCGCCAGCCGGGAGAAGGACTTCGCCGCGCCCAGGTCGAGGGTCAGCGCCTGCCCGGCGGCTTGGGCGGCGCCCGCCTTCCACTGGGTGGTCTGCACACCGTCGACGGCGGCCGAGGCGTCACCGCCCCCGGAGAAGGTGGCCTTCCACCCGTCGTTGCGCACCCGCGACTCGCACCCGGCCAGGTCGCACCCGGCCGACCAGATCGGCGCCCCGTACTCGTACGCGCCCTGGTCGGGTCCGGCGCCGCGCACCCCGGTGGTCACCCCGTCGACCGTCTCACCCGCGTCGATGGCGGGAGATCCGGCCCGGGGCCACAGCTCGCCGTTGCGGGCGTCGGTGTACCGGGGATCGGCCGGTGGCACCAGGTTGTTACGGACGACGGGGGCCGGATCACCCGGTCCGGAGATCTCCATCGGGGCGAGCGCCACATCGTTGCTGACGTACGTACCGGTGGCGTCCGTCGCGCCGCTCATCCGCACGGCGGTGGAAACCCCCGCCCCGTACGTCGAGTGGTGGTCGCGGTTGCCGAGGCTGACCCCGCTGTGGCCGTTGAAGAAGGTGCCGCGGGTGCCGGTGTTGTACGCCACGTTGTGGTGCAGCAGGAACTGACTGGAGGAGTTGTCGACGTAGTAGCCGACCTGGCCGTCCGCGTCATGGACGGTGTTGTGGTCGACGCTCGTGCCCGTCGCGTCCAGGTTGCAGCACACGTAGAAGGGGCTGCCGTCGCGGGAGGTGCGCATCGCCTCGGACAGGTCGTTGTAGGCGATGCGGTTGTCGTGGAACGGCACGCCGTTCAGTTGCCAGGCGGTGTCGATGCTCGCCCGGCCGGTGCGCCGGACGGTGTTGTGGGTGACGGTCTGCCCGCTGCCGTTGATCTCGATACCGGGGGTGTAGCTGCCCATCCAGCCCACGTCGTGGATGTAGTTGTTGGTGACGGTGTTGCCGCTGCCGCGCAGCAGCACACCGGTCCCGGCCGAGTAGCCGATGTCGCTGTCCCGCAGTGTGTTGCCGGTGCCGAGGATCTGGATGCCGGAGTCGAGCACCCGGGAGGCGACGATATGGCCCTCGCCCGGCGGGATGGCCAGCTCGTCGTCGCGCGGCATGGGCAGGGTGGAGAACTCGGAGAGGTAGCGGGCCCGCATCCCCTCCACCCGCACACCGGTGCTCTTCTCCCCGGTGCGCAGCGAGGTGCCCCACACACCGAGCCCGCGGACGGTGACATGGGAGCTGCCGGAGAGGTCCAGGCCCCACTTCTCGTATTTCGCGGTCACCGTGTGGCCCGCCATACCGCCCTTCGGCGGGACCAGGTAGAGCCGCTTCTCGCCCGTGTCGTAATACCACTCACCGGGCTCGTCGAGAGTGGCTTTCGCGCCCACCAGGTAATAGTTGCGGTAGGTCTGGTCGCCCATGCACAGCGGGGTGCAGCGGTAATTGCCGCCCTTGAAATCGAGGGCACCGTCCGAGGTGGCGGTCACGGTGCCGGTCTGCTGGCTCCACGGGTTGGACCCGGCCCACAGATGGACGGTGGCGCCGGTGAGGTCGCCGGAGGGCAGATCGGGGTCGTCGATGTGCTGGTCGGTGGAGGTGCGCTCGGCGACCGCCCAGGACGGATTGAGCGGATCGGGGCCGGAGTTGGGCCAGCGGCCCTCCATGGCGCGGCCGCCGTCGAGGAACAGCGCGTTCTCGTCGCGGGCGAGCGGAAGGCCGACATCGGCGGCCACCAGACCGCCGCCCGCGTCCTTCCAGCCGGTCACGGTCCGCGTCCCGTCGACGGTGACCGCCCCGTCCCCGTACGCCGCGAGGGTGATCGGCGCGCCCGCGCGGCCCGAGGGCGGCGCGACCCGCTCACGGTAGGTCCCGCGGTGGATCAGACAGGTGTCCCCGGGCCGGACCAGTTCGGTGCAGCGGCCGATGGTGCGTAAGGGCTGTCGTGCGCTGCCGCCGTCGCGGTCGGCGCCCCAGGTGGCGACGTGGTACGTACGCCCCTGCCGTTCCTGTGCCGTCGCGGTGCCCGGCAGCGCCGCGGTCAGGACGGCCAGCGCCGCCACGGCGGACACGGAAATGCGCCTGAGCGTGGATCTCATCTACCGCCTCCAGTGTTCAGGGTCGACCGCAACCTAGGAGAAACATCGGATGAGGTCAACGGATGGAGGCGAATTCGAGCGCGAAGCGGGCCGGAATTCCGGAAATCCCGGGTGACAGATCCGATGTATCTTGTCCCGGATCGCCTATGCACGCAGATAAGTCGACTTATTGACAAAAAGCGGCCCGCTCGCCGAGCATGGCCCGGACATCACTCGAAACGACGGGCGCTGATCTCTGCCGCGGTCTCGGCGACCAGCCGCCCCCACCGGTCCACCTCGTGCGGGTCGTAGCGGGAGTCGGGCATGGAAATGGCGACGGTGGCCACCGGGGCCCCGCTCCCCGCGACGATCGGCGCGGCGATGGCGCAGACGTCGGGCAGGTACTGGTTGCGATTGACGGCGTAGCCGTCCCGCCGGACCCGCTCCAGCTCCGCGCGCAGCTCCTGCGGATCGGTGATGGTGGCATCGCCGTAGCGGTCCAGGCCGTCCGTGATGACCTCGTCGATCTCGTCGGCGGGGAGGAGGGCGAGGACCGCGTGGCCGGTGGCCGTGGCGTGCATCGGCGAGGTGTCGCCGACCTGGTGGTAGGTGCGCACCGCCTGGGTGCAGTCGACCCGGTCGACCATGACCATGCAGCGCAGCCCGTCCGGGACGGACAGATGGATGGTCTCGTCGACCGCGTCGCGCAGCCGGCACATCGGCTCGCGCGCCGCCGCGAACAGGCTCGACCCCTGATGTGCCGCCGGACGGACCGCGAGCACCCGGGCGCCGACCTCCCAGCGTGTGGTGTCGCCCCGGCTGGCGCGCAGCCAGCCCGCCTCGTTGAGCGTCACGAGGGTGCGCTGCACGGTCGACTTGGGCAGTCCGAAGATCTTCGTCAGCTCGCCGACGGTCACCGGCTGATGCTGGGCGACCGCTTCGAGGATGCGGAGACTGCGGATCACGCTCTTCATTTCCATCGGGTTTCCGCCATTAAGTTCTGGATTATTCGCTGCACGAGCTCTTGACCGGTCCCTGGGGCGCTGCGACATTGATGCTGCAATCTAGCACGGCGTGCCACATAGTGGAACAGGCCGTCTGGGAAATCTCCTCACTCCACCCCAGGAGGCATCCGTGGCAACGAGGAAGCGGGTAGCGGTCATCGGCACCGGGACCATGGGCAGCCAGGCCATGTGGCGGCTGGCCTCCCGGGGCGCGGAGGTGACCGGCTACGACCGGTACGCCCCCGGCCACGACCGGAGCGCGGCGGGCGGCGAGACCCGGATCTTCCGCAGCGCCCACTTCGAGGACTCCCGCTACGTACCGCTGCTGCGCCACGCCGACGCGCTGTGGAAGGAGCTCCAGCGGGAGACCGGCCGCGAGCTGCGGCGGCTCACCGGATGTCTGCTCATGGGCCCCACCGAACACCAGCAGATGAGCACGGTCCTGGAGTCCATCGCCGAGCACGGCCTCGACCACGAGGTGCTGGACGCGGACGCGCTGGCGAAACGTTTCCCCCAGTTCCGTATCGAGGACGGCGACGCCGCCGTACTGGACCGCAACGCCGGGTTTCTGCGCCCCGAGTTGAGCGTGCACACCGCCGCGGCCCGCGCCGAGCGGCTGGGTGCCCGGCTGCACCGCTACACCCCGGTGCGGGAGGTGGCCCCCTCCGGCGGTGGCGTGGCCGTACGCACCGACCAGGGCACCGAGACGTACGACGCCGCCGTGGTCACCGTCGGCCCCTGGGTCAACGAACTCCTGCCTGACCTGGAGTGGGAGGTGGACATCCGGCGGCTGATCAACGCCTGGTTCCTGCCGACCGCCCACGACTGGCACGGCGCCGAGGCGCCCGCCTTCATCCGCACCGCGCCCACCCACTGCTACGGGCTGCCCTCACCCGACGGCATCTCGGTCAAGCTCGGCCTCTCCCGCGTCCTGCACCGCGCGGTGTCCGATCCGGAGCGACTGGACCGCACCGTCGAACCGGAGGAACTGGCGGTCTTCACCGAGCTGACCCGCCGCTTCATGCCTGATCTGCACCCCGACCCGGTGCGGCTCTCGGTCTTCATGGAGGGCTACACCGAGAGCAGCCGCCCGCTGGTCGGCCCACTTCCCGGCTGCGAGGACATCGTGCTGCTGGCCGGATTCTCCGGGCACGGCTTCAAGCTCTCGCCCGCCATGGGCGACATCGCGGCCGACCTGGCGCTGGACGGCGACACGCTCCAGCCCATCGACTTCCTGTCCACGCGCGACCGCACCACGGCCTGACCCGTCGCGGCCTGACTCCCACGGCCGCCGCCCCCCTCACGGCCCGAACCCCCACCGCCCGAACCCCCCACCGCACGAACCCCTCACGGAAGGTAAGAGATGACACTGACCGTCGGCCCGCTGACCGCCGATACCGGCCGCAAGGCCCGGGGCACCGTCCCCGTCGACCTCGGCCCGGTCACCGTCGGCCTCCCGGTCACGCTCGTCAACGGAGCCCGCCCCGGCCCCCGCGTCGTGCTCACCGGCGGAGTCCACGGCGGCGAGTTCGCCGGTGTCGACGCCGCCGCGCAGCTCGCCGGTCTGCTGACCTCCGAGGAGGTGTGCGGACAGGTAGTGCTCTGCCCCGTCGCCAACCCTCCGGCCGTCTACCAGGGCCGCCTGGGCGCGTCCCCGCTGGACGGCGTCAACATCAACCGGGTCTTCCCCGGCGACCCGGACGGCGGGCCCACCGAGCGGCTGGCCGCCTGGCTCTTCGCCCATCTGCTGCCCGGCGCGGACGCCTACGCCGACCTGCACAGCGGCGGCATCGACGAGACCCTCACCGACTTCGTGGGCTACCGCCTCACCGGGGACGCCGCACTGGACGCCACGACCCGGGGTATGGCCCACGCCGTCGGCTACCCGGACGTCATCCTCGGCACCGACGCCTCCGGCGGCAACAGCCAGGCCGCCGCCGCCCGCCGGGGCGTGCCCGCCATCCTCGTCGAGACCGGTCAGCTCGGGGACCGCGACCCGGCCACCGTACGCACCCTGCTCGACGGCCTCTTCCGGCTGCTGCGCCACCTGGGCACCCTCGACCCGCAGCCGGACACCGCGCGGCGGCCCGCCGCCCGGGAGTGGGTGTGGGCCGCGTCCGTGACCGCCCCGGCCACCGGGCTGTGGTACCCGGAGACCGGCCGTGGCGGGGACGTGGCCGAAGGCCAGAGCCTCGGCCGGCTCGTCGACCCCGCCGACGGCCGGGAGCACAAGGTCACCGCGCCCGTCACCGGCCGCCTCTTCTACGGGATGCACGGCCTCACCGTCGCCACCGGCGCCGAACTGGCCGCCATCGCGACCCCGCACACGTCCTTTCCCAACCCCCTCGACCCGCCCGACCCGCACAACCCGGAGGTGCAGTGATGAGAGATCCCCTGATCGGACGCAGAGCGCTGCTGCGCGGGGCCGGTGGCCTCGCCGCCGTCGCCGCCCTGCCGTCGCTGGCCGCCTGTGGCACCGGCACCAGCCGCGCCGACAGCGGCGGTGGCAAGAAGACCCTCACCGTCCGCAACAGCGGTGGCACCTACGGGGACGCCAACCAGAAGGCGCTGTACGACGCCTTCACCAAGGAAACCGGCATCTCCATCCAGGTCGTCAACATCCAGTACGCCCAGATGCTCGCCCAGATCAAGCAGGGCAGGCCGCAGTTCGACGTCATCGACGACTCGATGGCCGACTTCATGAAGCTGGGGAAGGCGGGCTCCCTGCAGCAGCTCGACCACGACCGGCTGAAGAACTTCAAGAAGGCCCGGATCGCGAGCAAGCTCGTCACCGATTACTCGATCGGCAAGAACTACTGGGCCAGTGTCATGGCCTACCGCACCGACGCCTTCGGCGGCCGCAAGCCCGCGTCCTGGGCGGACTTCTGGGACACCAAGAAGTTCCCCGGCAGCCGCTCCCTGCAGAACCAGGACGCCGACCTGCCCGAGCTGGAATTCGCCCTCCTCGCCGACGGCGTACCCATGGACAAGCTGTACCCGCTCGACGTGGACCGCGCCTTCAAGTCCATGGACCGGATCAAGGGGTCGGTCAAGAAGTACTGGGACACCGGCGCGCTCCCCGGAGTGCTGCTCGGCCGCAAGGAAGTGGTGATGACCAGCGTCTGGCAGGGCCGGCTGGACGCGCTGATCAAGGGCGGCAGCCCGATGGCGTACCAGTGGAACGGCGCCCGCAGGCAGTCCAACGGCTGGGGTATTCCCAAGGGCACCGACAAGACCGACGCCGCCTATCAGCTCATCGACTTCTCGCTGCGGCCCGAAATCCAGGCCGCCTTCGCCAAGGTCTATCCGATGGGCCCGGTCGTGCCGTCCGCGTACGACCACCTCTCCGCCGACGTCAAGGCCATGCTGCCCAGCTCGCCCGCCCACCTGGAGTCCGGCTTCGACCTGGACGTCGCCTGGTGGGTCAAGAACGAAGACGCCATCCTCAAGCGCTGGCTGGAGTGGTCCCGTGCCTGACCTCCACATCGCCGATCCCGCACCCGCCATGTCGACCGCGTCCGCGCAGACGTCGCCCACCGGCAAGGCCCTGTCCATCGTGGGGCTCCACAAGACCTACGGCAGCGCCGTCGCCGTGGACTCCGCCTCGATGGAGATAGCGGCGGGGGAGTTCGTCACCTTCCTCGGCCCCTCCGGCTCCGGCAAGACCACCACCTTGATGATGGTCGCCGGATTCGTCGAACCCGACTCCGGCACCGTCACCGTCGGCGGACGCGACGTCACCCGGCTCGCCCCGCAGAAGCGCGGCTTCGGCTTCGTCTTCCAGCAGTACCTGCTCTTCCCGCACATGACCGTCTACGAGAACCTCGCCTTCCCGCTGCAACTGCGCGGCGTGGCCAAGTCCGAGATCCGGCGCCGGGTGCACGAGGCCCTGGAGATGGCGGGCATGGCCGGTTTCGCCGGGCGCCGCCCGCGCGAGCTGTCCGGCGGCCAGCAGCAGCGCGTCGCCCTGTGCCGGGCGCTGATCTACCGCCCGCCGGTGATCCTCATGGACGAACCGCTGGGCGCGCTCGACAAGAAACTCCGCGACCAGCTCCAGGTCGAGATCAAGGCCATTCAGCGCGAACTCGGCCTGACCGTCATCTATGTGACGCATGATCAGGAAGAAGCGCTCGTCCTGTCCGACCGCATCGCGGTGATGCGGGACGGCGGCATCGACCAGTTCGACACCCCGCGCGAACTCTTCGAGCGGCCCAGGACCCCGTTCGTCGCCGACTTCCTCGGCGCCGCCAACTTCCTCCCCGGCCGGGTGATGAAGGGCGACGACGACGTCACCCTGGTCCGCCTCGACCACGGCGGACTGCTCACCGCGCGCCCCCACCCCATCCGCCCCGGCCAGCCGGTCCAGGCCGCCGTACAGCCCGGACGGCTCCGTGTCTGCGCCCCGGACCAGGGGTTCTGTACCGGCACCGTGGAAACCGTCACCTATGTGGGCACCCTGGTCCGCACCGGAGTACGGCTGGCCGAGGACACCCCGCTGCTCCGCCTCGAAGTGCCCGCCGGGCGCGCGCCCGTCACCGGCGAGCGGGTCGGACTGACCGCCGACGCCGAGGACATCAACGTCTTCCCGGCAGATGCGGACGGCTGACCCATGGCCGGATCTCTGGTGCGCCCCGCCACGCCCGTACGTCCCCACAGCGCCCCCAAGCCGAGCCGCCCCCGTGGGCTGCGCCACCGGCTGGTGGGCACCCGCAGGGCCCGTATCGGCCTGCTCAACGTCTCGCCGATCGTCCTCTACCTGCTCGTCCTCTTCGTCTTCCCCATCGTCGGCACCCTGCTGCTCAGCCTGAAGAGCGCCGACGGCTCGCTCACCCTGCACTGGTACGCGGAGGCGCTGAGCGGCGCCAATCTCTCGGTCCTCTTCACCACGCTGCGGATCTCCGCGGAAACATCCCTGCTGAGCCTCGCCGTCGGCTTCGTCCTCGCCAACGCGCTCTCCCGGCTGCGGCCGATCTGGGCCGGACTGGTCATGCTGATCGTCGTCGTCCCGCACTTCATCAGCGCCCTGGTGCGCACCTACGGCTGGATCATCCTGCTCGGCGACCACGGCCTGGCCAACCAGACCCTCACCGACCTCAAAATCCCCGGCGCCCCGTTCCGGATGCTCTACAACGAGACCGGCGTGGTCATCGGCACCACCGCCGTGATGCTCCCGTACACCGTCCTGCTGCTGTACGGCGTGATGCGCGGCGTCGACCGGCGGCTGCTCGCCGCCGCGGCCAGCATGGGCGCCGGACGCGTCCGCATCTTCGTCCGCATCTATCTGCCGCTGGTCGCCTCCGGCCTGGCCAGCGCCGGACTGCTCAGCTTCATCCTGTGCCTCGGCTACTACATCACCCCCGCCCTGATGGGCGGCACCAAGCAGACCATGGTGGCCTCCCTCATCAACGACCAGGTCATGAAGCAGGACCAGTGGAACGGGGCCGCGGCCCAGGGCGTCGTCCTGCTGCTCATCACCTTCGCCGGACTGCTGCTGCTCAAGGCCGCCCGGTCCATCGGAGCCGGGGCGCGGAAGAGGAGTACGTCATGATCGGACTACGCGGCACCTGGACCGGACGGATCGCGCTCACCACGGCCGCCACCCTCACCCTGCTCTTCCTGGCCCTGCCGATCATCGTCATCGTCGTCACCTCCTTCGGCGGCGACGCCTTCGGCTCGTTCCCGCCCAGCACCTGGACCCTCGGCTGGTACCGGGCGCTCTTCGCCGACGGAAGCAAATGGCCCGCCGCGCTGTCCCTCAGCGTGCTGGTGGCCTCCATCACCACCGTGTTCTCCGTGGTCCTCGCCATCACCGCGGCCACCGCGCTCACCCGCAGCGAACTGCCGCTGCGCTCCGCGGTGTACGCCCTCGTCCTCGGCCCGCTGCTGATCCCGCAGGTCGTCACCGCGCTCGGCCTGTTCCTGCTCTTCGAACCGGCCTCCATGCTCGGCAGCCCCCTCGCCATCGCGCTCGGCCACACCGTACTGGCGTCGCCCATCGCGGTGATGATCCTGGTGGCCACCCTGCGCGGCATCGACGAACGGCTGGAGGACGCCGCCGCCAGCATGGGCGCGGGACGGCTCACCGTGGCCCGCCGGATCACCTTCCCCCTGGCCGCGCCCGGCATCGTCGCGGCCGCCATCTTCTCCTTCATCACCAGCTTCGACGAGTTCTTCATCTCCCAGTTCCTGTCCTCCGCCACCACCGTGACCCTGCCCGTGCAGGTCTTCAACGCCCTCTCCTACGACGTCGACCCGAGCGTGACCGCGGTCAGTGCCGTGCTCATCGCCTTCGCGGTGCTCGCGCTCGTCCTGGTGGGCCTGGTGCGCTGGATCGGCACCGGACGGCAGCACTCGCTGCTGTCGGTGGAGAACACCGCCGGACTCGCCCCCGGAGGCGACGCCGTATGACCAGCACCGAAGCCCTCACCACCACAGGTTCCTTCGCCACGGAGCGGCATCTGCTGCTCAACATGACCGCCAACGGATCGATC
The DNA here is from genome assembly GCF_040629205.1 of Streptomyces sp. NPDC005962. Lineage (NCBI taxonomy): Bacteria > Bacillati > Actinomycetota > Actinomycetes > Kitasatosporales > Streptomycetaceae > Streptomyces > Streptomyces sp. NPDC005962. The sequence goes on from NZ_JBEXVE010000016.1 coordinate 86,208, forward strand.
GGCGCCCCGGGCCGCGATCTGTTCGTCGTCACCCGAGGCGAGGGCCCCTACGTCCACGACGCCGACGGCCGCCGCTACATCGACGGACTCTCCGGCCTGTACTGCGCCCAGCTCGGCTACGGCTACGCCGCCGAGTTCGCCGAAGCGGCCCGCGACCAGCTCGGCGAGCTGTGCTACAGCCCGCTGTGGTCCAGCTCCGCGCACCCCACCGCGCTCGCCCTCGCCGACCGGCTCGCCGCGCTCGCCCCCGACGGCATCACTCACACCTTCTTCAGCGGCGGCGGCTCCGAGGCCGTCGAAACCGCCTGGAAGATCGCCCGCAAATACCACGCGCTGCGCGGCGAACCGGGCCGTACCAAGGCCATCGCCCGCCACGGCGCCTACCACGGGCTGACGCTCGGCGCCCTGTCCTTCACCGACGACCCCGGCCTCACCCAGCCGTACGGCCCCGCGGCCGTCACCACCCGGTTCATCGCCGACACCAACCGCGCCCGGCTGCCCGAACCGCTCGACGACGCCGCCTTCACCGAACTCCTCCTAGCCGACGCGGAAGCCGCCATCCTGGACGAAGGCCCGGAGACGATCGCCATGCTCATCGCCGAGCCCGTGCAGAACCGCGGCGGCTGCATCCCCCCGCCCGCCGGATACTGGCAGGGGCTCAGACGCCTCGCCGACCGGTACGGCTTCCTGCTCGCCGCCGACGAGGTGATCACCGCCTTCGGACGGCTCGGCGAATGGTTCGGCGGCACCCGCTACGGCGCCCGCCCCGACCTCATCACCCTCGCCAAGGGCCTGACCGCGGGCTACGCCCCGATGGGCGCCACCATGATCAGCACCGGGGTCGCCGACGTCCTCAACCGCCCCGGGGTGGTCCTCAACCACGGCTACACCTTCGGCGGACATCCGCTGTGCGCGGCCATCGCCCTGCGCAGCATCGAGATCATCGAACGCGACGGAATCCTGGCAGGCGTCCGCGACGGCCAGGACCACCTCGCCAATCGGCTGGCCGAGCTGAACGCGCTGCCGATCGTCGCTGACGTCCGCGGCGAGGGCTTCTTCTACGCCGTCGAACTCGCCGGGGACGGCGAACACGGCACCTTCGGCGACCCCCTGCGCGCCGCCCTCGTACGCGACCTCATCCCGCGGCGGCTGCGCGAGGCCGGACTGCTCGCCCGCGTCTACGACCGCGCCGCCCCGCTGGTGCAGATCGCGCCGCCGCTCATCAGCGACCGCGCACTGCTGGACCGGATCGTCGACATCATCGGCGCCACCCTCGGCGAGGCCGCCGCCCACCTTCCCACCGCCTGATCCGCACTCACACATACGAGGTTTTCACGCCCATGACGACCACCGACGTCGCTCCCTACACCATCGGCCCCGTGACCTGCGCCCCCGGCGAACGCGCCCAGGGCCTGATCCCGGTGGGCGCCCACTCCTACGGCGTCCAGCTCGGCATCCCGCTGCTCGTCGTCAACGGCACCAGCCCCGGCCCGGTGCTGTGCGTGGACGGCGGCATCCACGGCGACGAGTACGAGGGCATGGAGGCCGTCCGCCGCGCCGTCGCCGCCACCGACCCCGGCACCCTGCGCGGCACCCTCGTCGGCATCCCCTGCATGAACACCCCGGCCTTCGAGGCCGGAGCCCGCACCAGCGGCCTCGACCACGCCAACCTCAACCGCATCTTCCCCGGCGACGCGGACGGCTCGTACTCGCTGCGGCTCGCCGCCACCTTCGTCGACCAGGTCATCCCCGTCATCGACGCCCTGGTGGACCTGCACACGGGCGGCACCTTCGGGGAAATCGCGCCGCTGACCATCGTCCAGGGCGGCTTCGAGGAACTGGCCACCCCCATCGGGCTGGCCGCCGGACACGAGCTGATCTGGAAGGGCGGCTCCTGGGGCGGTACGGCCCGGCTGTCCACCCTCCAGGCGGGCAAGCCCGCCATCACCATCGAGGCGGGCGGCGGTACGTACCGTGAGGAGACCGTGGACCTCCACCTGGGCTCGGTCCGCAACATCATGCGCCAACTGGGCATGATCGAGGGCGACGCCGAACTGCGCACCGGCTACACGGCGGTGAGCGGCACGTTCGCCCGCTCCACTGACGGCGGCTTCTTCCTCGCCCACGCGGCGCCCGGCGAACAGTGCAAGGAGGGCGACCGGATCGGCACCATCACCGACCACTACGGCACCGTGCTGGAGGAGGTACGCGCCCCCTGGGACGGCATCGTGCTGTGGGTGCGACGGCTGCGCACCGTACGGCCCGGCGACGAGGTGGTCATCTTCGGCGGCGTGGAGGGGGAGATCCGGCCGTGACGTCGGAGCCCGTGAGCGAACTGCTCATCGACGGCAAGCCCGTCCTCGCCGCGGACGGCGCCACCTTCACCGTCCTCGACCCGGCCCACGGCACCCCGATCGCCGAGGTGGCGAAGGCGGGCCCGGCCGATGTGGACCGGGCGGTGGCCGCCGCCCGGAGCGCCCTGGAAGCCGCCGACTGGGCGCGGCTGCGCCCCGCCGACCGGGGCCGGCTGCTGTACCGGATCGCCTCCGAGATCCGCGTCCGGGCCACCGCCCTGGCCCGGCTGGAGTCGCTGGACGTGGGCAAGCCGCTGAGCCAGGCGCTGGCCGATGTGGAGGCCGCCGCCCGCTACTTCGAGTTCTACGCGGGCGTGGCCGACAAGCTGGGCGGTACGACCGTGCCGCTCGGCCCGGGGCTCCTGGACTACACCGTGCGGGAGCCGGTCGGGGTCTCCGGACAGATCATCCCGTTCAACTACCCCCTCCAGAACACCGCCCGGGGCAGCGCCCCCGCCCTCGCGGCGGGCTGCACGGTGGTGCTCAAGCCGTCCCCGGAGGCGCCCCTGACGCCGCTGGAGATCGGCCGTATCGCCCTGGAGTGCGGGCTGCCGCCCGGGGTGCTCAACGTGGTGCCGGGCGACGGCGAGGCGGGCGCGGCCCTCGCCGGACACCCCGGCATCGACCAAGTCACCTTCACCGGCTCGGTGGCCACCGGCATCTCGGTGGCCCGGAGCGCGGCCGCCAATGTGGTGCCCTCGGTGGTCGAGCTGGGTGGCAAGTCCCCGAGCGTGGTCTTCGCCGACGCGGACGTGGACCTGGCGCTGGGCGCGGTGGCGGGCTCGGTGTTCGGCAACGCCGGGCAGACCTGTTCGGCCGGTACCCGGCTGCTGCTGCAGCGCGGCGACGGATTCGCCGAGGAGTTCACCGACCGGCTCGTCGCCCACGCCGCGTCGCTGCGGCTGGGGCCGGGCCCGGACGACCCGGACCTGGGCCCGCTGGTCTCGGCCCGGCAGCGCGACCGGGTCGAGGGCTATCTGCGGCTGGCCCGCGAGGAGGGCGCCGTGATCCGTACCGGTGGCGGCCGCCCGGCCGATCCGGCGCTCGCCGACGGGTACTTCATCGAGCCGACCGTGCTCACCGGGCTCACCAACGACACCCGCACCGCGCAGGAGGAGATCTTCGGCCCGGTCATCACCGTCATCGAATTCGACGACGCGGCGGACGCCCTCGCCCTCGCCAACGACACTCCGTACGGCCTGTCCTCCTACGTCTGGACCCGCGACCTGCCCACGGCGCTGCGGCTCGCCGACGGTATCCGGGCCGGGCAGGTCAACGTCAACGCGGTGGGCGTGGGCACCGGAGTGGAGCTGCCCTTCGGCGGCTACAAGCACAGCGGCTGGGGACGCGAGAAGGGCCTGGCCGCACTCGACAGCTACACCCAGCTGAAGAACGTGTGCGTCGGCTTCGGAGCGGGCTCCGCCGAGGGGGAGGGCTGATGCGCTACCGGCAGCTCGGCGGCACCGGGCCACGCGTCTCGGTGGTGGGCCTCGGCGGCAACAACTTCGGCTCACGGCTGGACGAGGACGCCACCCGGGCCGTCGTCCACGCCGCGCTGGACGCGGGCATCACCCTCTTCGACACCGCCGACACCTACGGCGGATACGGCGGGGGCGGCCAGACGGGCGACAGCGAACGGCTGCTCGGGGCCGCCCTCAAGGGCCGTCGCGACACGGTGGTGCTGGCCACCAAGTTCGGCATGGCCATGGGACCGGAATACGACCGCTTCGGCCCGCGCGGCTCCCGGGCGTACATCCGGCACGCCCTGGAGATGTCGCTGCGGCGGCTCGGCACCGACTACCTCGACCTGTACCAGTACCACGAGCCGGACGGCGTCACCCCGGTCGCCGAGACCGCCGCCGCGCTGGAGGAGCTGGTGGCCGAGGGCATGGTGCGCCACTACGGCTGTTCCAACATGACGGGCCCGGAACTGGTGGCCGGGTTCGTGTCCACCCAGGTCCGCTACCACCTGCTGGACCGCACCGCCGAAACCGCGCTGACCCCCGCCGCCACCCGGCTGGGCACCGCGCTGCTGCCGTACTATCCGCTGGCCAACGGCCTGCTCAGCGGCAAGTACCGGCGCGGCGAACCACCGCCGCCGGGCAGCAGGCTGTCCTGGCGGCAGGGGTGGCTGACCGACGAGGCCCTCGACCGGGTCGAGGCGCTGACGGCCTACGGCGCCGAGCGCGGCCAGCCGCTGCTGCGGGTGGCGGTCGGCGGGCTCGCCGCGCTTCCCGGGGTGGGCTCCGTCATCTGCGGAGCGATGACCCCGGACCAGGCCACCGCCAACGCGGCGGCGGCCACCTGGACACCGGACGCGGCCGATCTGGCCGCCCTCGACGACATCGTGGCCCCCGGCGAACGGGTGGTCTGAGACCTATGACAACCAGTGAGGTGGAGAACATGCGCCAGGTAGTGACCTTCGACGCCTATGGCACCCTCGTCGATTTCGAACTCGTCCCGGCGACCCTGAGGACGCTGGAGGACCGGCTCGATCTGGACGGGCTCGACGTCGATACGTTCATCGACAACTTCCGGGTGATGCGCTACCAGGCCGTCCTGGAGGCCTACCGCCCGTACGACGAGGTGCTCCACTCCAGCCTGGAGAAGGCGATGCGGCTGCACGGGCTGGAGTTCCGCACCTCCGACGGCGACGCCCTGGTGGCGGCCGTGGCCGGTTTCGGGCCCTTCCCCGAGGTGCCGGAGGCGCTGCGGGCGCTGAAGTCCCGCTACGAGATCGCCATCATCTCCAACACCAACGACGATCTGATCGCGCGGAACATCGAGCGCATCGGTGTGGAGTTCGACCATGTGATCACGGCCCAGCAGGCCGGGGCGTACAAGCCGTCCCGGGAGACCTTCGCGTACGCGTACAAGACCATCGGCGTCGAGCCGTCCCAGGTCATCCACACCGCCCAGGGCTGGGAGTACGACCTCATCCCCACCCGTGACCTGGGGCTGGCCCGCCGGGTGTGGATCAACCGGTTCGGCCGCCGGGGCAGCACCGCCTACCAGCCCTACGACGAACTTTCCGACCTGTCCGGCCTGCCCGCACTGCTGGGTTGCTGAACTGCTGAACTGCTAGGAGCACCGCATGAAGCAGATCCCGTACTGGCTCGACACCGCCCCGCCGTTTCCGGACCGCTCCGGCAAGGAGCTGCCGGACGCGGTGGACGTGGCGGTGATCGGTGGCGGCCTCACCGGGCTGTCCACCGCCCTGCACTCCGCCCGCAAGGGCGCCGAGGTCCTGCTCCTGGAGAAGGACAAGATCGGCTCCGGTGCCTCGGGGCGCAACGGCAGCATGTGCACCCAGGGCATCACCATCTCCACCGGCGAGGCGCGCAAGCGCTACGGGCAGCCGCGCGCCCGCGAGCTCTACGACGCCTTCCGCGAGGCGGTGGACGTCGTCGAGGAGTTGACGGAGAAGGAGGGCATCGACTGCGACTTCAACCGGTGCGGCCGCCTCGGTGTGGCGTACAAGCCCGAGCACTTCGAGCAGAAGAAGGCCCAGCAGCGCGATCTGGCCGAGAACTTCGGCCATGAGACGGTGCTGCTGAGCCCGGCCGAGCTGCGCGCCGAACTCGGCTCGGACTACTACCACGGCGCGCTGCTGGACCCGCTCAGCGCCGGGTTGCACGTTGGGAAGTACGTACACGGCCTCGCGGAGGCCGCCGAACGGGCCGGGGCGCGGCTCCACGAGCGCAACGCGGTCACCGCCGTGACCCGCGCCCCGGACGGCTCCTTCCTGGTGGAGACGTGGCACGGCACCGTGCGGGCGAAGCAGGTGATGGCCGCCACCGACGCGTACACCGACCGGTCGCTGCCGTGGTTCCGCAAGCGGCTGGTGTCCGTCGGCAGCTTCGTCATCGTCACCGAGCCGCTGGGCGAGGAGCTGGCCCGCCAGGTCATCCCGAAGGCCCGGCTGGTGGTCGACTCCAAGAACATCGGCCACTACATCCGGCTCACCCCCGACCACCGCCTCGCCTTCGGTGGCCGGGCCCGCTTCGCCCCCTCCGACCCGGCCTCGGACCGCCGCAGCGGGGCGGTGCTGAAGCGCGAAATGGTGGAGATATTCCCGCAGTTGAGCCATGTGGGCATCGACTATGTGTGGGGCGGGAGCGTCGGGTTCTCCTACGACCGCATCCCGCACGCGGGCCAGGCCGACGGGGTGTACTACTCCATGGGCTACTGCGGCCACGGCGTCCAGATGGCCACGTACATGGGCCGCGCCATGGCCGAGGTGATGGACGGCCACCCGGAGGCCAATCCGCTGCGCGGCATCGGCTTCCCGAAGATCCCGGTCCCCTTCTACAACGGGACGGCCTGGTTTCTGCCCTTCGCCGGGGCGTACTACAAGGCCAAGGACCGGCTCACGTAAGCCCTCGGGTAATCCGGATACCCCGGACACCCCGCCGGAGCCGTGTGCCCGGCGGGGTCAGCCGTCCTCGGGGAGGTACGGACCGGCGAGGGTGACCTCGGCCCGCTCCAGGGCGAGGGCCAGCTCGCCACTGGGCGGCTGCTCGCTGACCAGCACGTCGACGCGGCTGAGCGGGCAGATGCGGGCCAGTGCCCGGCGCTCGAACTTCGCCGAGTCCGCCAGCACCACGACCCGGGACGCGGAGTCCATCATCTCCTGGATCATCTGGGCCTCCGGGATGTTGGACACCGAGAGCCCGGAGGCGCTGACCCCGCCCACCGCGATGAGGGCGGTGTCCGCGCTCACCCCGGCGGTGTCGGGGAAGCGGATCGGGCCGATGGTGACCAGCGCGGTGGTCCGGCAGCCGCCGCCGAGGACGAACAGATCGCGCAGGGCCTGTGCCGGGACCATCCCCGGGACCCGCAGATTGTTGGTGACGACCGTCAGCCCCCGGTGGCCGCCGAGCGCGGCCACCGCCGAGAGCACCGTGGTGCCGCCGTTGACGAGCAGGGTCTCGTCGTCCCGCACCAGCCGGGCGGCGGCCGCGCCGATGGCCTCCTTGGCCTCCCGGCGCTCGTTCATCCGGTCCGCCACCGGGCTGTCGGCCGTGGCCAGCTCGCCGCCCGGCACCGCCCCGCCGTGGGTGCGCGCCACCAGGCCGCGCGCCGCCAGATGGTCCAGATCGCGCCGTACGGTGTCCACCGAGACGGCGAACTCCTTCGCCAGTTCCCCGATGGTGGCCTGGCCGCGCTGCTGGATGAAGGCGGTGAGGTCGGCCCGGCGGCGCGCGGGCAGGTTCGCCACCCGGGTGCCCTCTGCTGACGTCATCGTGTGGTCCCCCTTCGTAATCCTGCGTAACACCGCAGATTCTTGCACCTTACCGCAAGAAGCTGCAGCACGACCCTTGACCGGTGGGTGTCGCCGCCGTAGCTTGCAGCAGAGAGTCGCAGAAACCAGCGCTTCTTTGTACGTCTTTCTGCGTACCCCCCCTTGCACAGCTTGCGTCGCGTCACTGGAGTCGCCGTGGAGCCGCACCCACCCACCCATCCCGAACCACCGTGGACCCGCCGCCGGGCATTTTCCACCGGCGCCGCGACCCTCGGCGCGCTCGCCGCCACGCCCCTGCTCGCCGCGTGCGGGGGTGGTGAACCGGCCCGGCGGGTGGGCGGCGGTGGCGGCGGGCGGACCGAACTCACCTTCGCCTGCGCGGCGTTCACCGGTGGCGCGGCCGGTATGCAGTCGTTCGCCGACCGCTACAACGCCGCCCAGAGCCGCTACCGGGTGACCGTACGCAACCTGCCGCCGCCCAGCTCCAGCACCGAATGCCACCAGCAGCTCACCCAGCTGCTGGCCCGTAAGGACGGCACGGTCGACGTCTTCGCCCAGGACGTGGTGTGGATCGCCGAACTGGCCGACGCGGGCTGGGTGCACCCCCTGGACCAGGACATCTCCGCGGGCCTCCGGCGCTCCTTCTTCCCCGGTGTGGTCGAGGCGTGCACCTACAAGGGCCGTCTCGTCGCCCTGCCCTGGTACGTGGACGCGGGCGGCCTCTACTACCGCACCGACCTGATGCGCGCACTCGGCCGCAAGCCGCCGACCGAATGGCACGAACTGGCCGACATCGCCGCCGAGATGCAGCACCGCCGGGTGCCCATGGGCTACCTGTGGCAGGCCAAGCAGGCCGAGATCCTCCTCTGCGACCTGGTCGAGTTCATCGCCTCCAACCGGGGCCACATCATCGACTCCTCGGGCGCGGTCCGCGTGGACAGCCCCGCGTGCGTCGAGGCCGTCCAGTTCATGCGGGACCTGGTGTACCGCTACAAGGTCAGCCCCTCCGAGGTCTTCTCCTGGGACGAGGAGCCCAGCCGCCGCCCGTTCACCGCGGGCCGGGTCGGGATGATGCGGCACTGGAGCTATGTCTATGGCGTCTCCCAGAACCCGGACCAGTCCAAGGTCGTCGGCAAGGTCGACGTCGCCCCGCTGCCCCGTTTCCCCGGCGGCACGTCCTCCTCCTGTCTCGGCGGCTACCAGCTCGGCGTCGCGGCGGGCTCCCGCAACAAGGAAGGTGCCATGGACTTCCTGCACTGGCTCGCGGGCACCGAAGCACAGCTCGCCTTCGCGCTCGACTTCGGCAACGCCCCCTCCCGCGTCTCGGTCTACGACGAGAAGAAGCTGGCCAAGGGCCAGCCCGCGATGGTCAAGCTGAAGGAGGCGTTCGGCAACGGCGTGCCCCGCCCCGTCACCCCGCACTACTCCCGGGTCAGCCTCGCCCTCCAGTCCGCGGTCTCCCGCGCCCTGGTCTACGGCGATGTGCGCGGCACCCTCCGTACTGCCCGGCGCGACCTGGAGGCGATCGTCTGATGGGCCACCTCGCCTTCTTCCACAGAGCGCCCGGACAGACCCCGCTGCGCGGCAAGCACCGCACACCCTCCCTGGAGCACCCGCAGCTCACGTCCGGCCCCGAAGGGCCGCGCCGCTGTGTGCCGTCGCGCGAGTCCTCGTCCGCGGGCCCGCGGCTGACGGGCATCGTCCTGCTGGCGCCCGCGCTCGCCGCCGTCCTCGCTGTCTCCCTCTATCCGGTGCTGCGCACCCTGTGGCTGTCCCTGCACGACGCGGGATTCTCCAGCGGCTCGCACTTCACCGGCACCGCCAACCTGTCCCGGCTGCTCGGGGACGACCTGTTCTGGAACGCCTGGTGGCGCACGGTGGCCTTCGCCTTCGGCACCACCCTGGTCGAGACCGCGCTCGGCATCGGCTTCGCCCTCGTGCTGCACCAGTCCTTCCGCGGCCGCGGCTGGGCCCGTGCCGCCGTCCTCATCCCGTGGGCCATCCCCACCGTCGTCACCTCGCGGATGTTCGGCTGGATCTTCGACGGCCAGTCCGGCGTCGCCAACTATCTGCTGACCCGCCTCCATCTGACCGACGGATACGTCAACTTCCTCGGAAATCCGCACACCGCGCTGGCCACCATCGGGCTCGCCGACGTGTGGAAGACCACCCCGTTCATGGCGCTGCTGGTGCTCGCCGCGCTGCAGACCGTGCCGAAGGAACTGGGCGAGTCCGCGAAGATCGACGGCGCCTCGCCCTGGTGCACCTTCCGCTCCGTCACCCTGCCGGTCATCGCGCCCGCCCTGCTGATCGCCGCCCTCATCCGGGTCCTCGACGCCTTCCGGGTCTTCGACCTGCCGTACGTCCTCACCGGCGGCGGACCGGCGGACTCCACCGAGACGCTGTCCACCTTCGGCTACAAGACCCTCTTCTCCGGCCTCGAACTGGGCTACGGCTCGATGATCGCCACCGCCGCCTTCCTCACCGAAGTGCTCATCGCCGCGGGCTTCGCCTACTACCTGAGCCGGCGCTACCGCGCCCTGGAGGGCTGAGCCATGACCGCCATCCCCGCGCCCGTCCCCGCCGCGCCCGCCGCCCTCCGGGCCCGCCGCCGGGCGGTCACCCGCCGGATGCTGTTCCGGCTGGCCGTCACCGCCGTCGTCGTATGGTCCCTGGCGCCGTTCCTGTGGCAGCTCAGCACCTCGTTCCAGCGGGACCGCGACCTGTCCTCGGTGACCCCGCACTGGCTGCCCGTCCCCGGCACGCTGGAGCACTACCGGGCCGTCTTCACGGACTACGAGTTCGGCAAGTACCTGGCCAACAGCGTCATCGTCACGGTGACCGCCACCGCGATCGGGCTGCTGCTGGCGGCCCTGGCCACCTACGCCCTCGCCCGGCTGCCGGTGCCCGGCAAGGGCGTGGTCCTCGCCGTCGTCCTCGGCCTGTCGATGTTCCCGCAGATCTCGATCGTCGTCCCCCTCTATCTGGTGCTCAACTCGCTGGGGCTGCTCGACACCTATACGGGTCTTTCCGGTTCGTACGTGGGACTCGCGCTGCCGCTGATGATCTTCGTCCTGTACGCCCACTTCCGCTCCCTGCCCACCCAGCTGGACGAGGCCGCGGCCATCGACGGCGCCGGACTGCTGCGCACCCTGCGCAGTGTGATCCTGCCGCTCGCGCTGCCCGGGATCGCGGCCGCCGGAATGCTCGGTTTCATCACCAACTGGAACGAGTTCATGCTCGCGCTGGCCTTCACCTCCTCGCCCGAGCACCAGACCGTGCCGGTCGGCATCGCGGGCTTCCAGTCCCAGTACTTCGTCCCCTGGGGCGACATGGCCGCCGCGTCCGTCGTGGTCACCCTGCCGCTGGTGCTGATCGTCATGCTCTTCCAGCGGCGCATCGTCGCGGGCGTCACCTCCGGGGCGGTGAAGGAGTGACCGCCCGCACCGGCCTCTCCATCCCGCGCGTCGTCGCCCGCGACGAGCTGTGGGCCGAGCGGTACCGCGCGCTGGCCGACCGGGTCCGCGCCCGGGCCCGGCAGGCCGCCCCCGTACTGGCCGGGTTCAGCGCCTGCGTCGACCACGTCCGCCGGATGGACCCGGACCGGATCGCCGCCCTCGCCGCCCAGGTCCCCGTGGTCGGACCGGCCGGTGAGATCGCCGCCGAGGTCATGGAACGCCTCCGCCACGGCCGTGGCGGCGAGATCGCCCTGCCGTGGCCCGGCGGCACCGACTGGGTGGGCACCCTGCTCGGCGCGCCGGACCGGGTGCAGCTCGGCGGCACCGGACCGCAGGCCGCCTGGGCGCTCGCCGTGCTCGGCGCGCCCAGCGTCGTCCCGCTGGCCGACCGCAGTGCGCAGCAGCTCGCGGTGCTCCACCCCGACGTGACGCTGTGCACCGCGGACGGCACCGCCTCCGCCGGGCGGCTCGCGGGTGCCGGACGGCTCGGGGGCGCCGATCGTCTCGGGGACGCCGAGCGCCTCGCGGGTGCCGACGCTTCGGGCGGCCCCGGCGCGGACGCACCCGTGGCCCGGCCCGGCGCGGCCAAACAGCCGCACAGCGTCCTGGAGTTCGCCGCGGGCACCCCCGCGCCCGGACTGCCCGGCGGGCTGCCCCGCTCCTCCCGGATCATCCTGCGGTTCGTGGACGACGGGATCGAGCGCGACGAATGGTTCGCCGCCCGCTCCGGCGAACTGGCCCGCACCGCCGCGGCCGGGCTGCTGTCCGGCATGAACGGGCTGCCCGAGGACGGCACCGGGACCGCCGACCGGGCCTGGCTCGCCGACGTCGTCCGCGCCTGGCGGGACGGCGGACTGCCGCTGCTCCACCTCGAACTCGCCGAGTTCGCCAGCGTCCGCGCCCTGCGCGCCGGATGCGAGGAGTATGCCCCGCTGGCCGACTCCGTCGGCATGAGCCTGTCCGAACTCGCCGCGCTCGCCGGTCCCTCGGCCCGCACCGCGCCCGTCGCCGCCGCGGCCCAGTTCGCCTCCGCGTACCACCTGGACCGGGTGTGCGTGCACGCGGACGGCTGGGTGCTCGCCGTCCACCGCGGAGACCCCACCGAACAGCGGACCGCGCTGATGACGGGCAGCCTGCTCGCCGCCGCGCGGGCCGCGCGCGGCGCCCCCGCCGCCGACCTGGAGCCGCCACCGGCGGCCGACTACACCGAGGACCGCCCGGCCGACGGGCCGCTGGGGGAGGGGCTGCGCGCGGACTGCGTCCCCGCGCCCCACCTCAGCCACCCCACGGCCACCATCGGCCTCGGTGACACGTTCGTGGGCGGGCTGCTGCTCGCCCGCTCGCTCCACTCCGGCTCTGCCCGGACCCGTATCCGAAAGGACCCCGATGACCACGCCTGACCTGACCACCGACCCGGGCAAGCTGCGCGGACTGACCCGTGTGACCAGCGAGGACGGGTTCTTCCTGATCTGCGCCCTCGACCATCTCTCGGACTTCGCCGAACTGCTCGCCCCGGACCCCTCCACGGTGGGCTTCGCGGACGTGGTCCGGGCGAAGGACGCCGTCATCCGCGCCGTCGCGCCCAGCGTGACCGCCGTGCTCCTCGACGCCCACTACGGCGTCGGCCACCTCACCGCGAGCGGCGCCCTGCCCCGCGACGTCGGCCTGATGGCCAGCATCGAGGACGAGGACTACAGCATCCCCGACGGGCCACGCCGCACCCGGCACCGCGACGGCTGGTCCACCCGGCAGATCAAGCTGGCCGGGACCGATGTGGCCAAGCTGCTGTGGTGGTACCGCCCGGACGGCGACGCGGCCACCGCCGAACACCAGCGGCAGGTGGTACGCGACCTGGTGGCCGAGTGCGCCGAGCTGAGCCTGCCGCTGGTCGTCGAGCCCATCTGGTACCCGCTGCCCGGTGAGGACCCGTCCTCGGCGGAGTGGAAGGAGCACCGGGTCGCGGGCATCATCCAGTCGGCCGTGGAGGCCGACCGGCTCGGAGTCGACATGCTCAAGGTCGAGTTCCCCGGCTACGTCGACACCGAGCGGGGCCGCGAGGCGGCCGCCGCGGCCTGCAAGGAGCTGGACTCCTCGGTGCACGTGCCGTGGGTGATCCTGTCCGCGGGCGTCGGCTACGAGGACTTCCGCACCCAGGTGCGGATCTCCGCGCAGGCCGGGGCGTGCGGCTATCTGGCGGGCCGGTCCATCTGGCGCGACGCCGTCTCCACCCACGACCCGGCCGAGCGCGCCGCGGGCATCGAGCAGGCCCGGGGACGCCTCGACGAGCTGAACGCGGTCATCCGCGAACACGGCCGCCCGTTCCTGCCGGGCCGCTCCCTCGACCAGGCGCTGGACCGCCTGCCCGAGGGCTGGTTCCACGACTGGCACCCGGCCGTCTGACGCCCGTCGTGAACCTCGGGGGCGCCTCCCGGACCCCGCCGGGCCCAACAAGCCTCCCGGCCCCCGCCGGGAGGCGCCCCCACGAGCCAGCCCGCCGGACACGTCGCGGAGGTGCCCCACGTGCCCGCCCCGGCTTCGGCCGGTGCGTGTCCGCGCTGTCCGCGTTGCCGGACTCTGTGCGGGAGGGCGTTCCCGGTCGCGCGCTGCCCCGGCTTCGGCGGGTACGTGTCCCCGCTGGCCGCGTTGTCGGACGCGTGCGGGAGGTGCGCCCACGAGTCCGCCCCCATCGCGCACGCCTGGCCACGGCCGAGCGCCCGGGCCCGCCCCCGCGCGGACGCCCCGGACTCGGCCCGGGGTGTGCCCCGCGTGTCCGCTCCCGGCTTCGGCCGGTGCGTGTCCCCGCGCGCCGCGTTGCCTGGTTCGTCCGGCCCGTTCCCGAGCTCCGTGCGGGAGGCGCCCCGCGCGGCGGCCCCTCCGCCTTGGGGTGCACGCCCCGCGCTTCCGCCCCCGCTCGCTGCGTTGTCGGGGAGGTGCCCCGCATGTCCGCCCCCGGCTTCGGCTGGTGTTGTCCCCGCGCGCCGCGTTGCCGGACGCGTGGGGGAGGAGCCTTCGCGAGGACGTTCCCGATCGCGTGCACCCCTGGCTACGCCGCGAGCCCGGGCCCGCCCCCGGGCTCCGCGCGGGAGTCCCCCCGCGTGGACGCTCCTCCGCCTTGGGACGCACGCTCCCCGCGCTTCCGCCGGGAGGTGCCCCCGCTCGCTGCGTTGTCGGGCTCGTCCGAGGGGGCCCGCCCCGGACTCGGCCCGGGGTGCCCCGCGTGTCCGCCCCCGGCTTCGGCCGGTGCGTGTCCCCGAGCTGCGTTGTCTGGTTCGTCCGGCCCATTTCCGGGCTCCATGCGGGAGGCGCCTTCGCGAGAGCGATCCGATCGCGCGAACCCCTGGCTACCGCCGAGCGTCCGGGCCCGTCTCGGGCTCCATGGGGGAGGCGCCCCGCGCGGACGTCCCTCCGCCTTGGGGCCCCCGCTGGCTGCGTTGCCGGGCTCGTCCGGCACGTTCCCGGACTCCTGCGGGGACGACCCGCAGCCTCGGTACGGGGCCGTCCAGCCCCCGGCTACCGTCCGGCCCCGAGCCCTCAGTACGGTCGTACCCCACCGGGAGATGTTCTGCATGACCGCCGCACCCATCCCGCTGACGCCCAATCAGCCGCGTTCCTTCTACCGTGACTCCGGCGCCATCGCCCGCTTCCGGCGGACCGCGCCCGGCGGTGACGGTTACCGGCCCGAGGACTGGGTCGGCTCGACCACCTCCCGCTTCGCGCGGTCCCCGGCCGGGCTGTCCACGCTGCCCGGCGGGGCCCGGCTGGCCGATGCCGTGGCCGCCGACCCGGTGGCGTGGCTGGGGCCGGAGCACGCGGCGGCGTACGGGGCCGACACCGGGCTGCTGGTCAAGCTGCTGGACGCCGGTCAGCGGCTGCCCCTGCACACCCACCCCGACCGCGCGTTCGCCCGGGCGCATCTGGGCAGCGCGCACGGCAAGACCGAGGCCTGGTACGTCCTGGACGCCGCCCCCGGGGCCGAGGTGCGGATGGGCTTCGACCGCGACGTCACCGCCCGCGAGCTGGCCGCATGGGTCGCGGCCGGGGACGCGGGCGCGATGCTGGACGCCGTCCACCGGGTGCCGGTCGCCCCCGGTGACGCGCTGCTGTGCCCGGCGGGGATGCCCCACGCGATCGGGGCCGGGGTGCTGCTGGTGGAACTCCAGGAGCCGACCGACTTCTCGGTGCTGCTGGAGTGGGAGGGCTTCGCGATCGACGGCGCCGCCGAGGGCCATCTCGGCCTCGGCTTCGACCTGGCGCTCGGCGGAGTCGACCGCCGGGGCCTGTCCGCCGCCGCGCTGGACCGGCTGCGCGGCCCGGGCGCGGCGGCCGGGACCGGGAGCGTGCTCCCGCCGGACGCCGACCCGTACTTCCGCGCCGAGCTGTGCCGGGGCGACCCGGCGACGACGCTGGACGCGGGCTTCTCGGTACTGGTCTGCCTCACCGGAGCCGGGACGCTGACCTGCGACTTCGGTCCCCCGCTCGACGTGGCGGAGGGGCAGACCGTGCTCCTCCCGCACGCGGCGGGGCCCCTCGGGCTGTCCGGCCCGGTGACCGCCCTGCGCTGCCGCCCGCCCGCGCCCGGGCGCTGAATCCCGCCGCAGGGCATCAGTTTCTTCAATCAGTTGCTTTATTTAATTCACGTGTTTTAACGTGGCTTCCACAGCTCAGCACGATCGAGTGAGGAGGCCACCGTGGCCGGTGCCCAGGGCAGGACCGCGCAGCCAGACCGCGCCGCCGAGACCCGCGAGGCCATCATGGCCGCGGCGGAGCGGCTCTACGCCGAACACGGCCTCGTCGCGGTGTCCAACCGGCAGATCAGCGAGGCGGCCGGGCAGGGCAACGTCGCCGCGGTCGGCTACCACTTCGGCACCCGCGCGGACCTGGTGCGCGCCATCATGCGCAAGCACTCCGCGGCCATCGACGCCATCCGGCAGCGGATGCTGGACGAGACCCGCGGCAGCCAGGAGGTCCGGGACTGGGTCGCCTGCCTGGTGCGGCCCGCCCCCGAGCACCTGGCCACCCTGGGAGTCCCCTCCTGGCACGCCCGGTTCGCCGTACAGGTGATGACCGACCCCGTCCTGCGCGCGATCGTCACCGAAGAGGCCCTCTCCCGCGAGCCCCTGTGGGAAATCCTCCAGGGGCTGGGTAACTGCCTCGGCTCCCTGTCCGCCGACACCCGGGCCGAACGCGGCGACATGGCCCGCCAGTTGATCACCCACACCTGCGCCGAACGCGAGCGCGCCCTCGCCGACGGTGCCAGTACGCGCCAGCCGTCCTGGGACGACACCGCCGCCGCGCTGACCGACGCCATCACCGGGCTGCTCCTCGCCCCCGTCACACCCCGTCCCAGCCTTCGTCCCACCGCCAAGGAGAACCAGATATGAAGATCACCGTTGATGAAGCGAAGTGCTGCGCCGCGGGCCAGTGCGTGCTGCTCGCACCCGAGGTGTTCGACCAGCGTGACGAGGACGGCATCGTGCTCCTGCTCGACGCCGAGCCCGCCGAGGAGCACCACGCCGCGGTCCGCGAGGCCGCGGGCGTCTGCCCGACTCTCGCGATAGACGTGAGCGGGACCGCGTGAACGCGCCTGCCGTCGGTGTGTGACCACACCCCCCTGACCGCCCACCGGAGGAAGACCATGACCACCGCACCCGTGGCCGACGACACGTCGGCCGAGATCCCCCAGTTCCCCGCGCCGCGCGCCGCCGCCTGCCCCTTCGACCCGTCCCCCGAACTGCGCGGCCTGGCCCAGTGGGGACCGCTGACCCGCGTCAAGTCCTGGGGCGACAGCACCCCGTGGGTGGTGACCGGCCACGCCGAGCAGAAGACGCTGCTCTCCGACCCCCGGCTCAGCGCGGACTTCTCCCACCCCGGCTTCCCGAGCCCCGTCGACCACTCGGGCGGCGAACACGGCGCCACCGACCTGAGCTTCGTCGGGATGGACGATCCGGAGCACGCCCGGCTGCGCCGCATGGTCAGCGGCGCGTTCACCATCAAACGCGTCGAGGCGATGCGCCCGGTCGTGCGGGAGATGGTGGAGGACTTCCTCACGCGCATGCTGGCCGGGCCGAAACCCGCCGACCTGGTCCAGGCCCTCGCCCTGCCCGTCCCGTCCCTGGTGATCTCCGAACTGCTCGGCGTCCCCTACGACGACCACGAGTTCTTCCAGACCAACAGCAAGGTCCTCGTCTCCGCCGTGGCCACGCCCCAGGAGCGCCAGACCGCCCACGGCAACCTGAGCGGATACCTGGACCAGCTCGTGGACGCCAAGCTCGCCGAGCCCGGCGACGATCTGCTCTCCAGCCTCGGCGAGCAGATCAAGGCCGGTGAGCTGACCCGCCGCGAAGCGGTCGCGATGGGCGTACTGCTGCTCCTCGGCGGACACGAGACCACCGCGAACATGATCACCATGGGGACGCTGCTGCTGCTCGAACACCCCGACCAGCTCGCCCGGGTCCGCGACACCGACGACCCCAAGGTGATCGCCGCCGCGGTCGAGGAACTCCTGCGCTACCTCAGCGTCGTCCACCTCGGACGCCGCCGGACGGCACTGGAGGACATCGAGATCTCCGGCCGCACCATCCGGGCCGGGGAGGGAGTGATCCTGCTCGGCGAACTGGCCAACCGGGACCCGTCCGTCTTCCCCGACCCCGACCGGCTGGACATCGCCCGCGACGCCCGCCACCACCAGGCCTTCGGCTCGGGCACCCACCACTGCCTCGGCCAGCCGCTGGCCCGCATGGAACTCCAGGTGGTCTACCCGGCCCTGCTGCGCCGCATCCCCACGCTGCGCCTGGCGACGGAGCTGGACAAGATCCCCTTCAAGTACGACGCGGTGATCTACGGCGTCCACGCGCTCCCGGTCACCTGGTAGTCCGCCACCAGCGGCGGTACGGCCGGAACCTCCGGCGCGGCGGCGATGTCCCCGGGCGTCATCTTGAACGCCTCGGGGTAGGCGTCGCGCCGGGTGCGGCGGGCGGGTTCGCTGGTGCGCCACATATAGAGGCACCGCGAACACTGGAGCACTTCCCAGACCCCGGGGACGGGCGAGCTGAAGATGTGCCCGATCGTCTCGTGGGCGCAGCGCGGGCACAGGGGAGTAGTCTCGGGCAGCTCTGACATCTCGTTCCTTCCGTGTCGTCGTCAAGAGTGTTCAGCGGGCGGCGGCGAGCTTCCGCAACCGGGTCAGCCACTCGGCCGCCTCGGGCAGATCGTGCACCTGGGCGCCGTAATTGCCGCGGTTGTCGGGGGAGACGGGGGTGGTGGCGTCGATGACGAGCTTGTCCGTGATGCCGGGGGTGCGGGCCTGCGGGGCCAGTTCGAGCACCGGGAGGCCCGGGACCTGGATCAGATCGCCGTCCGGGTTCATCTTGGTGGACAGCGCCCACATCACCTGCGGCAGATTGAACGGGTCGACGTCCTCGTCCACCACGATCACGGTGGCGGCGTAGCCGAGCCCGTGCGGGGTGGTCAGCACCCGCATGCCGACGGCCTTGGCGAAACCGCCGTACCGCTTCTCGGTGGAGACGATGACGACCAGCCCGTGGGTGTACATCGCGTTGACCGCCCGCACTTCGGGGAAGTCCCGGGTGAGCTGCTTGTACAGCGGCACACAGGTGTTGGCGGCGATCAGGTAGTCCACCTCGGTCCACGGCATGCCCAGGTAGAGGTGTTCGAAGACCGGGTTCGTCCGGTACGAGATCCGGTCGACGCGGATGACCGGCATGGTGCGGCCGCCGGAGTAGTGTCCGGTGAACTCGCCGAACGGGCCCTCGATCTCCCGCTTGCGGCCCTCGACGACCCCTTCGATCACCACTTCGCTGCCCCACGGCACGGGCAGCCCGGTGAGCGGGGCCGTCGCGAGCGGGGCGGGCGCGCCGCGCAGGGCACCGGCCAGCTCATACTCGTTCTGGTCGTACTCCATGGGGGTGGAGGCGACGATGGAGATCACCGGTTCGTTGCCGAGCGCGATGGCCACCGGCAGGTCCTCGCCCCGCTCCTCGGCGGTGTGCAAGTGCTGCGCGATGTCGTGCATGGGCACCGGCTGGATCGCGAGCGACCGCCTGCCCTTGACCTCGACGCGGTAGATGCCGACGTTCTGCTTGCCGCTGTGCCCGGGGTCGGCGGGGTCCTTGGAGACGACCGCGGCCTTGTCGATGTAGAAGCCGCCGTCCCCGTCGTTGAGCCGGATCAGCGGCAGCACCCGGAAGATGTCGGCGTCCTCGCCCTCCAGGGTGTTCTCGGCCCACAGGGGGTTCTCGCGCCACTGAGGGGCGACCGGGAAGGCGTCCCAGCGGCGGATGAACTCCTCGACCTGCTCCTTGGTGCCGGTCTCCTTGGGCAGGCCGAGGGCGAGCGCGTGATTGGCCCAGGAGCCGTGCACATTGAGCGCGATGCGGGCGTCGGTGAAGCCCTTGATGTTGTCGAAGTACAGCGCGGGGGCCTGGTCGCCCAGCCGTGGGGCGGCGTTGGCGGCGGCGGCGATGTCCGGCTCCGGCATCACCTCGTCGGGGACGCGCAGCAGCTGGCCCTCTTTGTCGAGGGCGTCGAGGAAGCCACGGAGGTCGTCGTAGGCCATGGGAACTCCTTGATCGTGGGTCAGTGCGCGGCGCGCATGCCTGACCAGCGCTTGGCGGTGGGCGCGGGCAGGTCGAACTGGTCGAGCAGCCGGGCCGTGATGTGGTCGACGATGTCGTCCACCGACCGCGGGTGGTTGTAGAAGGCGGGCATGGGCGGCACCATCCGCACCCCCATCCGGGACAGCGCGAGCATGTTCTCCAGGTGGATGTCGCCGAGCGGGGTCTCCCGGGGCAGCAGGACGAGCCTGCGCCGTTCCTTGAGGACCACATCGGCGGCCCGGGCGACCAGCCCTTCGGCGTAGCCCGCGCGAATCCCGGCGAGCGTCTTCATCGAGCACGGCGCGATGATCATGCCGTCGGTCCGGAAGGAGCCGGAGGAGATCGTGGCGCCCTGGTCCCCGGGGGAGTGCGTTTCGTCGGCGAGCGCCGCCACGTCGCGGGCGGACCGGCCGGTTTCCAGCTCGATCGTGGTCCGGGCCCACCGGCTGAGCACGAGATGGGTTTCCACGTCGGGCAGGTCGGCCAGCGCCTCCAGCAGCCGGATGCCGAACACGGCACCCGTGGCTCCCGTCATGCCCACGATCAGTCGCACGGCGGCACGCTCCCTTTCGCCGGAATGGGTGGATGGAGGACTCTTTCGGTCACCGCGTCCTCGGTTCGTATGCCACGCTAGATTCGATCCGGAGTTATGCGGCCGTACACCGAGGACGCGCTATGGACAGAAACGGACGCACTGAGGTCACCGAGGTCCCGTTCCGGCCCTCCGTGGGCGCTCCGCCGGGGGCGGCGGTGCTGGACTTCCCCGGCCTGCTGGCCCGCGCCCGCACCCATGGCCTCGACGTCTGCGCACCGATGCGGCTCACCTTCCACCAGCTGATCACCGTGCGCTCCGGGACGCTCCGCTGCTCGGTGGACTTCACCGAGCACGAGCTGACCGAGGGGAGCTGGATGTGGGTGCGGCCCGGGCAGATCCATCAGTTCCGCTCCGGCCTCACCGCCGCCGAGGGCGCCGTCGTGCTCTTCCCGCCCGGCTATCTGGACGCCGCCACCACCACCGCCGCCCGGCTCGACCGGCACATCCGGCAGGTCCCGCTGGTCCCCGAGGGCGCCGCCGCCCACGCCGTACGCGGCATCCTGGACCTGCTGGAGAGCGAGCGCCGGGTGATGGCCGGGCCCCTGGAGGCGCATATCGAGGCAGTGCGCCATCTGGTGGCCGTGCTCGTGCTGCGTCTGGCCCATCTGCCGGGCGCGGAGAGCGGGAGCGACACCGGCAGTGAGGCGTTCCGGCGGTTCCGGCGGGCGGTGGAGCGCGACTTCGCCCGTACGCACCGGGTCGAGGACTACGCCGCACAGCTCGGCTACAGCGTCCGCACCCTGACCCGGGCCACCCGCGACGCCGCCGGGTGCGGCGCCAAGCGGTTCGTCGACGACCGGGTGCTGCTGGAGGCGAAGCGGCTGCTGGTGCACACCGATCTGTCGGCCACCGCCATCGGGGAGCGGCTCGGCTTCCCGGACGCCACGGTCTTCACCAAGTTCTTCCGCCGCCGGGCGGGCGAGACCCCGGCGGGCTTCCGGGCCCGCACCACCGGTACCGGAGGCCAGTAGACCGTTCAGCGATATACTTGAGAGTAATAACTGCGTCCGGGGGTCCTTTCTCGATGAGAAGGGAGATCACTTCCCATGGACCTCAACACCATCTCCGAAGTGATACGGCGACCGTCCGCCAGGCCGGGCGCGGACTGGCGAGAAGGCGATGCCTGGCTCGCGGGTGGCACCTGGCTGTTCTCCGTGGAACAGCCAGATCTGCGCCGCCTGATCGACCTGACAGCACTGCGGTGGGCTCCCCTCGTCCCGAGTAGCGCGGGCCTTGAAATCGGCGCCACGTGCACCATCCGCGATGTGTATGCCTTTACGCCGCCGGATCATTGGATCGCGGGCGGCCTTTTCGCGACGAGCTGCGAGGCGTTCCTGTCGTCGTTCAAAGTCTGGAACGCGGCGACTGTCGGCGGCAATATCTGCATGTCTCTGCCCGCGGGTCCCATGATCACGCTGGCGGTCTCCCTGGAGGCACGGTACGAGCTGTGGGCTTCCGACGGGTCCGTGCGAGCCGTCGACGCCGCCGACTTCGTGACCGGGGACCACCAGAACATCCTCGCCCCCGGGGAGATCCTCCGGCGCGTCCACATTCCGGCGCGCGCTCTGGAGAAACGCACCGCGCACCGGCGCTTCACGCTGACCCGCCTCGGCCGCTCGACGGTATTCCTCATCGGGACGCAAACGCCGGGAACGAGCGACCTGCTGCTCACGGTGACGGCCGGTACGACCCGGCCGGTGCGCATCGCCTTCGACGCGATGCCCGACGCACGAAGCCTGGGGCGGCGTATCGACGCCATTCCCGCCGATATCTGGTTCGCCGACCCCAATGGCACCCCCGGCCACCGTCACCATCTGACACGGCACTTCGCCGAGGACATTCGCCGCGAACTCATGGCTGGGAGCCCGGCGTGACGTACATCGTGAACGGGAAGACCTTCGACGACGAGCCGGACCCCGGCCAGTGCCTGCGCACCTTTCTCCGCTCACTCGGTCACTACGGTGTCAAAAAGGGCTGCGACGCGGGCGATTGCGGGGCGTGCACGGTGTGGCTGGACGGTCATCCGGTACACAGCTGCATCACCCCCGCATTCCGCGCGGACGGTGGTGAGGTGACGACGATCGAGGGTTTGGGGGCGCCCGGTGATCTGCATCCGATGCAGCGGCAGTTCCGTGACGCACCGGGATTCCAGTGCGGTTTCTGCACCGCTGGAATGATCATGACGTCGGCGGCGCTCACCGAGGACCAGAAAGGGGACCTGCCGCGCGCGCTGAAGGGCAACCTCTGCCGCTGCACCGGCTATCGGGGCATCGAGGACGCCGTGAAGGGCGTCGCCGGAGTGGAACGGGCCGTGCCGGGAGAGGCTGTCGGTACGAGCGTCGGCGCACCGGCGGCCGACGACGTGGTGACCGGTTGCGCCGAGTTCACGATGGACACCCACATCGAGGGCATGCTGCACCTCAAGGTGCTGCACTCCCCGCACGCGCACGCCCGGATCGTCTCGATCGACAAGACCGCGGCCCTCGCGGTTCCCGGTGTGCATCGCGTCTACAGCTGGGAAGATGTGCCGCGCAAGCGTTTCACCACGGCGATCCACACCGACCACCTCGTCGATCCGGACGACACCTTCGTCCTCGACGACACGGTGCGCTTCGCCGGACAGCGCGTCGTCGCGGTGCTGGCCGACACCGTCGGGGCCGCGGAAGAGGGCTGCCGAAAGGTCGCCGTCGAGTACGAGGTGCTGCCCGCGGTCTTCGACCCGGAAGAGGCGATGGCCGAGGGATCGCCCCAACTCCACGGCACGCACGATCCGTTCATCCACGACCCCGTGCGCAACATTCTGTTCGAGATCCACGCGCATATCGGGAACGTCGACACGGGGTTCGCCGAAGCCGACGTGATCCACGAAGGCACCTACTCCTCGCCGCGAGTGCAGCACGCCCACCTCGAAACCCATGGCTCGATCGCCTGGATGGAGCACGGCCGCCTGAACGTCCGCACCAGTTCGCAGTCGCCGTCGATCGCGAAAGCCAAAATCGCCTACCTGTACGGTCTCCGTCCCGACCAGCTCCGGGTGTTCTGCAAACGTGTCGGCGGCGGTTTCGGCGGTAAGCAGGAAGTGATCTCGGAGGATCTGGTCGCGCTCGCCACCCTGGACACCGGACGGCCGGTCTGCCTCGAATACACCCGCGAGGAGGAGTTCACCACGGCGTCGCCACGGCATCCGATGACGCTGACGGTCAGGCTCGGCGCGAAGGCGGACGGAACGCTCACGGCGTTGCAGGTCCGCAATGTGTCGAACACGGGCGCTTATGGCAACCACGGCGGTGAGACGCTGTACGCGGGCGGCGCGGCCGTCATGATCTATCGCTGCCCCCATAAGAAGTACGACGCGTTCTCCGTCTATACCAATACCGTTCCGAGCGGGGCGCTGCGTGGTTACGGGATGACGCAACCGGCGTTCGCCGTGGAATCTGCGATGGACGAACTGGCACACGCGCTGCACATCGATCCGCTCGAACTGCGGAGGCGCAATGTCGTGCGGCCGGGCGATCCGCTCATCGCCCTGCACGACGGCCCCGATGACGTGAGGTTCACCGAGGACGGAATCGTGCGGTGCCTCGATATGGTGGGCGAGGCCCTGGCGCGTACCGCCGATGATCCGCCGCCGGGCTCCGAATGGCTCGTCGGCACCGGTGTCGCGAGTTCCCTGCACGAGACCGCGCCGCCGACCGAGCACATCTCCGAGGCCTGGGTCACGCTGGGGAACGACCTTGTGTACGAGGTGGCCGTCGGAACCGTCGAATTCGGCGAGGGCACCTCGACCGCGCATGTCCAGCTCGCGGCCAACCAGCTCGGCACGACGCCGTCGCGGATTCGCCTGGTGCAATCCGATACCGATCGCACCGGATTCGACACCGGTGCCTTCGCGAGTGCGGGACTCTTCGTGTCGGGCAACGCGGTGCTGCGAGCGGCCGAAGCCGTGCGCGACCGCATCCTCGCATTCGCCGCCGCGCAGACGGGTGCCGAGCTCACGGCGTGCCGAATGGACGACGCGGGGGTCGTCTGCGGCGAGCAGCATGTGTCGCTGGACGAACTCGTCGCATCCGCCCGGGCACGCGGAATCCGGTTCACCGCCGCCCGCAAGGCCTACGGCTCACCGCGAAGCGTCACCTCCAACGCGCAGGGGTTCCGCATCGCGGTCCACCGGGTGACGGGTGAGATCCGTATCCTGCGCAGCGTCCAGGCGGCCGATGCCGCCGTCGTCATCAATCCCGCGCAAGTCCGGGGCCAGGTGGAGGGCGGGGTCGCCCAGGGGATCGGCTTCGCGCTGACCGAGAACCACCATCTCGACGCGGACGGCGTCATGGCCAACCCGAACCTCCGCAACTATCGCATCCCCACCTACGCCGACATTCCCCGCACCGAAGTGCTCCTGGTGGACTCGGCGGATTCCTTCGGGCCCCTGCGGTCGAAGGGGATGGCGGAATGCTGTATCAACCCGGTGGCCCCCGCGCTGGCGAACGCGCTCCACGACGCCACTGGTATGCGCTATCGCGCCCTGCCACTGACCCCGGAACGGATCTACCGTCGGCTCAACGAGAACCAGTCGGTGCCGAGGGAGTGAGCGATGAACACCGAACATCTCGAGGACGCCGCAGCAACGGTCATCATCGGCCAGAAAGTCGTGCCCGGACGGGGGCGTGAGTACGAGGAGTGGCAGCAGGATCTCAACGCCGCTGCCGCCGACTACGCCGGGTACCTCGGTGCCGAGATCTCCCCGCCGACACTCCGGCAGACCGACTGGGTCGTGGTCTACCGATTCGATTCGATCGCCCATCTGCAAGCGTGGATGAACAGCGCGACCAGGCAGAGGTTCCTCGACACCGGCAGCGAATACTTCGACGGTCCCGCGACCCAGCAGGTCATCAGAGGCGGCACCCAGCCCGCGGACCCGCTGGTCACCGTAGTGGTCACCCACCGCGTCCACCCGGACCATGTCGACGGCTTTCTGGAGTGGCAGCGCCACCTGAACGAGGAGGAAAGCAAGTTCGAAGGATTTCGCGGAACCGAGCTCTTCCGCCCGATCGAGGGGCTTCAGGACGAATGGACCACGCTGTACCGTTTCGACGACGCCGAGCACCTCGATGCCTGGCTGACGTCGGCCAAGCGGCGTGAAGTCCTCGCCGAGGGCGAGAAGTACAAGGATTTCGAACTGCGCACGATCGACAACTCGTTCGGCAGTTGGTTCGCCTTCGAGGAGAACGGCAAGGAGGCGCCGCCGCCCTCCGAAACCAAAACCGCCGTCGCGGTCTGGGTCGGCCTGTACCCGACCGTCGTGCTGCTGACGCTCGCGCTGTCTCCGTTTCACATGCCGATCTGGCTCGGGTTGCTGGTGGGGAATCTGCTGTCGAGCTTCATCATGAGTTTCCTGACGATGCCCTATTACGTGAACCGGCTGCTCAAGCGGTGGCTGCGGCCGTCCCCGGCGCAGTCGGCGGCGAAGACCAACCTCATCGGCCTCGGCGTCGTCGCCGCGGTGATGGTGTTCTGGGCCGCGGTCTTCTACGTCGTGACGACCCAGATCTGGACGTTGCCCTGACGGCGGCGCCCCGAGCCCGGGGCGCCGCGTCAGGGGGTGGTTCAGCCGGGGCTGAGCCCGGGGTCGCTCAGCCCCGCGCGGCCCGTCTCGACATGGCCCGCGAGCCGGTACGTGAAGGCGCGGTCGTGGTCGGAGACCACCGTCAGGTCGTACCACTGGTGGTTGCGGCGCAGATCCGCGGTGTGCGTCGCCCGCGCGCCCGGGCGCAGCCGGTAGGTGTCCGACTGCCCGTCCAGATGGCCGTCCTGGACGGTGAGCCGCACCGTGGTGCGGCCCGGGTTGGTGAGGGTCAGCCGCAGCTGCCCGGTCCTGCCGTCGTGCCGCGCGTTCACCTGCGGGCCCGTGCCCGTGAGCTCCCCCGCGAAGCGCCGCAGGAAGCCGTCCGGGCCGTGCACCTCGATGTCGTAGCCGTTCGTGCCCGGCGCCGCCCTCCACTCACCGGACAGCCGCTTGCCCGCCTCGACGGTGTACCCCCACGGGCCTCCCGGATGGCTTGAGGAGGTGACGTGGAAGTGGGCGCCCGCCCGGCCGTGGCTGGCGAAGTCGACGCGCAGGGTGCCGCCGCCCGCGGTGGCGTCGGCGGACAGGTCGTACGGCAGCGGCCGGGTGGGGCGCCGTCCGGACTCCTGCCGGGGCAGGGCGGGCTCGGCGGGGACCGTGGGCACGTAGTCGGGGTGCCGGTTGTGGTCCTTGGGGAGGTAGCCGCTGGTGTCCGGCATGGACGGCATGCTCGGGTCGGTGCGTCCGAAGTCGAACGCCGCCGTCAGATCGCCGCACACCGCGCGCCGCCACGGCGAGATGTGGGGCTCCTCGACGCCGAACCGCCGCTCGATGAAGCGCAGGATCGAGGTGTGGTCCAGGGTCTGCGAGCACACATAGCCGCCCTTGCTCCACGGCGACACCACGAGCATCGGGACCCGCTGCCCCAGCCCGTACGGACCGGGCCCTTGCGAGGAGGAGCCGGGGAACAGCTCGCCGGAGGTGGTCACGGTCGACGCGCCGCGCCCGGGGGAGGGGGCGTACGGCGGCACGATGTGGTCGAAGAAGCCGTCGTTCTCGTCGTAGGTGAGGAGCAGCGCCGTCCGGCTCCACACCTCGGGGTTCGAGGTCAGCGCGTCCAGCACCTGGGCCACGTACCAGGCGCCGTAGTTCGCGGGCCAGTTGGGGTGCTCGGTGAACGCCTCGGGCGCCGCGATCCAGGACACCTGGGGCAGCGTCCCGGCCTTCACGTCCGCCTTCAGCCGGTCGAAGTAGCCCTCGCCCTTCCGGGCGTCGGTGCCGGTGCGGGCCTTGTCGTGGAGCGGGCTGCCGGGCGTGGCGCTGCGGTACTGGTCGAAGTACAGCAGCGAGTTGTCGCCGTAGTTGCCCCGGAAGGCGTCCTCGATCCAGCCCCAGCCGCCCTTGGCGTCCAGACCGTCGCCGATGTCCTGGTAGATCTTCCAGGAGACCCCGGCCTTCTCCAGCCGCTCCGGGTACGTCGTCCAGCCGTATCCGGCCTCCGCGTTGTCGAGCACCGGGCCGCCGCCCGTCCCGTCGTTGCCGGTGTAACCGGTCCACATGTAGTAGCGGTTGGGGTCGGTGGAGCCCAGGAACGAGCAGTGGTACGCGTCGCAGATGGTGAACGCGTCGGCCAGCGCGTAGTGGAACGGGATGTCCTCACGGGTGAGGTACGCCATCGTCGTGGCCGACTTGGCGGGCACCCACTTGTCATACGCGCCGTCGTTGAGCGCGGCGTGGGTGTCGCCCCAGCCGTGCGGGAGGTCCCGGAGGAACTGCAGGCCCAGGTCGTCGGCGTCGGGCCGGAACGGCAGGATGTCCTTCGTCCCGTCGGACTGGTGCCACACCGGCTTGCCGCCGGGAAGGCTCACCGGCCGCGGATCGCCGAACCCCCGGACCCCGCGCAGAGTGCCGAAGTAGTGGTCGAAGGAGCGGTTCTCCTGCATCAGGACCACGATGTGCTCCACGTCGCGCAGGCTGCCGGTGCGGCGGTTCGCCGGTATCTCCGCGGCGCGCGCGATGCTCGTGGACAGCAGGGACATGGCGCTGGTGGTACCGGCCAGTTGCATGAATCTTCGACGGTCCATCGATGTCATGAGAATCCGGTCTCCTGTGGCGTCCGAAGTGGAGCGGGCAACCGGGGCAGTGTCTTCCGCCCGGCCGACGTCTACAACGGCATGCGGAAGAAACGGCGGAAAAGCCTGGTTGAACCTTGGACGCGACATTCCCGACGGGCAGCGCGTTCGGGCGGCGCATTAACGTGGAAGCATGCGTGGCGACGCGGTGACGCTGTTCCTCTGCGGCGATGTGATGCTCGGCCGCGGTGTCGACCAGATCCTGCCCCACCCCGGCGATCCGGCGCTGCGGGAGCCGTACATCCGTGACTCCCGGACCTATGTCGCGCTGGTCGAGGAGGCGAGCGGCCCCATCCCGCGCCCGGTCGGCTTCTCCTGGCCGTGGGGAGAGGCGCTGCCGGTGCTCGACCGGGCGGCGCCCGATGTGCGGGTGGTCAACCTGGAGACGAGCATCACCCGCGGTGGCGCGTTCGCACCCGGCAAGGAGATCCACTACCGGATGAGCCCCGCCAACCTCCCCGGCCTGGCCGTGGCCCGGCCCGACGTCTGCGTCCTGGCGAACAACCATGTGCTGGACCGCGGACGCCCCGGCCTCGACGACACCCTCGACACCCTGGCCGCCGCCGGTATCCGGGTGGCGGGCGCGGGCCGGGACGTGAGGGCGGCACGCCGCCCCGCGGTCGTCCCGGCCGGTGACCACCGGCGCGTCCTGGTCTTCGCCTGCGGGACCGCCTCCAGCGGCATCCCGCCCGGCTGGGCGGCGGGCGGCGACCGGTCCGGCGTCGACCTGGTGTCCGAGTACGCGGCCGGTGACGCCGCCGCGCTCGCCCACCGGGTACGGCAGCTCAAGCGGCCCGGCGACATCGCCGTGGTCTCGATCCACTGGGGCGGCAACTGGGGATACACCGTCCCCGAGGATCAGATCCGCTTCGCCCACGCCCTGATCGACGGCGGCGTGGACCTCGTCCACGGCCACTCCTCCCACCACCCCCGCCCCCTGGAGATCTACCGCGACAAGCTGGTCCTCTACGGCTGCGGCGACCTCATCGACGACTACGAGGGCATCGAAGGCTACGAGCGCTACCGGGACGATCTGCGGCTGCTGTACTTCGCCACGCTGCGGCCGGACACCGGCGCGCTCCTGACCTTGCGGATGGTGGTTCTCCGGGCCCGGCGGATGCGGCTGGGCCGCGCCCCGCACGAGGACGCCCTATGGCTGGCCCGCACCCTCGGCCGCACCGGCTCCGCCCTCGGCACCCGTATCGGCCTCGGCCGCGACGACGTACTCACCGCGCAGCGCGCCGAGTCGTGAGCCGCCCGGGCGATCAGAGGATTTTGGAACGGACCAGGGCGCCCAGCACCAGCGCGCCCGGGACCAGCGGAAGCCACAGGGTGATGAAGCGGTAGGCGAGCACCGTGGAGGTGGCGGCCGCGACCGGGGCGCCCGCCGCGACCAGCGCGATCACCAGCGCCGCGTCGACCGAGCCGATGCCACCGGGGGACGGGACGACGGCGGCCACCGCCGAGGCGGCCAGATAGGCGAGCATCACATGCGGCGGCCACACGTCCAGCTCCAGCGCGAGCGCCACCGCCACCAGACCGGACGCCTGGAGCAGCGGGAACGCCAGCGAACCGCCCCACAGGGCCAGCGCCCGGGACGGCCGCAGATGCAGGGAGCGGGCGTCGGCCAGCGCGGTGCGCAGGAAGTCACGGATCATCCGGCGCACCCGGCGGATCAGCAGCAGCCCCGCCACCAGGACGACCGTCCCCGCGACCGCCGCCCACACCACCAGTCCGGCGGTCCGCTCCGGCAGCAGCGGGCCGACGCGCAGTGCCTCCGGGAAGGCGGTGAGCAGCACGAGCAGCAGCCCGATCCGGGTGACGGCCTCCGCCAGGAAGTACAGGGCGAGCGCGGCCGAGGAGCGGGCGGGGGTCAGGCCGCAGCCCGTCATGAAGCGGATGTTGACCGCGCTCGCCCCGATCCCCGACGGCAGCAGATGGTTGGCGGCGCCCGCGGCGAACTGGGTGGCGAACAGCCGCCTGGCCGGAAGCCGTTCCAGCACCGTGCCCTGCCGGGCGAACGACACCGCGACCCAGCCGAGCCCCGTCGTCGCGACCGCCGTCAGCAGCCACCACGGGTCGGCGGTGAGCATCTGACGGGCACCGGAACCGATCAGCGACCGGTGCTGCACCACCCAGACGGCGACCGCGACCAGCGGCACCAGGCACAGGATCTGGCGCAGCGGAAGCCGCCGGTACAGGGGACGGGACGCGGTCTCCCGGAGGGACGAGGTTCCCTGGAGCGGCGCCGTTCCCTTGAGCGGCGCGGTCTCCTGGACGGGCGCTGTTCCCTGAAGGGGCCCCGTTCCCGGGAGCGGCGCCGTTCCCGGGAGGGGCGCCGTCTGCCGTATGGGTGTGCTTGGTCGCATCGTTTCCGCCTATCCCGTCGCCGGGCGCCCGGTCGGGGCCGACCGCGGCGCCGGGGCGCGCGCCGGAACCGTATCGGGCGCTGCCTCCCGTAGCGGCAGCGCCAGCAGCATCCCGAGGCAGATCCAGACATACGCGTTGCTGCCGAGGAAGCCGGTCACGCCGGTCGCGTCGAACCGCCACAGCCACACCAGGCTGCTGCACAGAATCACGTAGATCACCGCGGCGCTCCTCAGCAGTGTCCGCCGCCGCTGGGGTGGCGTATCCGGCCGCAGCCCCGACTCGGCGAGCACGATGAGCGCCGGGATCAGCCACACCAGATGGTGCACCCAGGTGATCGGGCTGACCAGGCACGCGGCGATCCCGGTCAGGGCGTAGCCCGCCGGTTCGTCGCCCACGGCCGCCGCCTGCCGCACCCGGTACGCCCACACCGCCAGCAGAGCCAGCACCCCGGCCGCCCAGACGCCCCCACTGGGCTCCACCGGGGCCACGAGCCGCGCCAGCACGCCCTCCCAGGACTGGTTCGAGACGTACGACAGCACCCCGATGCGGTCGGTGTCCCACAGCGCCTCGGTCCAGTAGACCCGGGAGGCGCCGGGCGCCGCGCACATGGCCAGCAGCGTGGCGCCCACGGCGGTGGCCGTGGCGACGGCGGCGGGGCGCCACCGCCGGGTGACCACGAGATAGACGATGAAGATCGCGGGCGTGAGCTTGATGGCGGCGGCAAGACCGGTCCCGAACCCGGCGAAGCGGCCGTGCCCCGAGGCCAGCAGCCGCGCGTCCAGCAGCACCAGGACCAGCAGCAGCAGATTGACCTGCCCGAAGCTGAAGGTGTCCCGGACCGGCTCCAGCAGCGAGAACAGCGAGGCCGCCACGGTGAAGGCGAACCACATGTTCCAGCCCTGCCGCCGCACCACCGGCCCGATCAGCCAGGTCAGCACGACCGCCGAGGCGGCCACGTTGAGCAGCATGCTGACGCCGACCGCCGCCGGCCAGCTCAGCAGCGTCATCGGCAGCATGCACACGGCCGCGAACGGGGGATAGGTGAAGCCGTAGTCCGCCCCGTCCGCCCCGGGCGTGGTGAATTCGTAGATATGGCCGTCACGCAGCCACTGGCCGACGGCACCGTAGTAGACGCCCAGGTCGAACCAGTCCCGGTGCAGGGGCACGAAGGCCAGGAAGAGCGCCGCGGCCGTGGTGAGCCCGGCCGCCAGCAGCAGCCGTCCGCGGGTCGTGGTGGGCCCTGTCATGCCGAACGCTCCGGCCAGTGCGCGCCCTTGGCGGAGGCCAGCCCGGGCCCGGTGGCGAACCCCGGCGCCCAGCGCGCACACCACAGCACGCACAGCGCCAGCGCGCCGCCGCACATCGCGAAGGTGAGCTGCCGGGAATCCGGGGCGAAGCCGCTGGGCAGCACGGCCAGCGCGAGCACTCCGCTCACCCCGGCCACCGCGCGGCGCACCCAGCCGCTCGGCGCGGCCGCGGCGATCAGGAACAGCCCCCACAGCAGATACCAGGGCCGGATCGCCGGGCCGAGCACGGCCACCGCCGTCAGGCTCAGCCCCAGCGCGTAGAGCGGTCCGCGGCGTGGTGGCCGCAGCCAGACGATCACCACCGCGACCGCCGTCGCGAGCAGCCCCAGCGCGTGCCACGCCGGGGTGGCCAGCGGCGCCAGCCCGCTGCCACCCGCGTGCAGCAGGGCGCCGGTGGCCCGGCCGAGTGCGCTGGTCAGCGCCCAGTTGTCGGCGGACGCTGGGGTGGACAACGCCCCGATCCAGCCGTAGCCGGTGCCGGTGACGGCCGTGGCCACGCCCGTGGTGACGAGCGCCAGCGCGGCCGTGGCGAGGAAGACGCCGACGCGCCGCCTCCGGCCCGTCATCCGTCGCGCCCACAGCGAGGCCACCGCCAGCAGCCCCAGCGCTGCGGGCGCCTTGACCAGGGCGGCGAGCGTGACCAGGACGGCGCCGCAGGCGGGCCACCGGCCGGTCGCGGCCACCAGCCCGGCGCCCAGCAGCCCCAGCATCACCGCGTCGTTGTGCGCCCCGCCCACCAGGTGCAGCAGCAACAGCGGGTTGAGCCCGCCCAGCCACAGCGCGGCGCCCGGGTCGGTGCCGCAACGGCGGGCCAGTACGGGCAGGGCGAGCACCATCAGCGCCACCCCGAGCAGCGCCATCAGCCGCAACCCGAAGACGCCCAGGGGCAGTTCGGCGCGCGAGGCGTGGGCGATCGCGCTCTCGAAGGCCAGCGATACCGGGCCGTACGGGGTGGGTGTGTGCTGCCACACCGGCGCCACTTCGGCCGCGATCGGTCCGCCGAGCCGTACTGGGCCATGGGTGTAGACGTCGATGTTCGCGTGCACCATCGCGCCCTGGGCGAGGTAGCTGTACACGTCCCGGCTGAACAGCGGGGGAGTGGGCAGCAGCGGGGCCGCCCAGGCGGCGAGCGTCACCAGCAGGCTGCGGACGCCGGGCGGCCGCGGGCCGCGCACCTCACGCCCCAGCCACCACCAGGCCGCGACCAGCAGCACCAGCCCGAAGTAGGTGCTGATCAGGCCGAGCGCGGCTCTTCCGGAGTCCGGGGTGAGGGCATCCCCCACGGGCAGCGCTCCGGCCGTCGCGCCACCCGCGGCGAGGGCGACCGAGCCCGCGAACCCGAGAAGCCGACAGTGGTGCGGAGCGATGGCGACACCTTGGACGAGAACACGACGGACCAGCACCCGCCCCATACTCGCCGTGACGTATGGCCGAAACGTGACGCCGCGGTCACCGGTGGCTGACCGGGAGGTGTCGGCCACGCCGCCCGCCCGGGCCGGGCAACCCGCCCGGCCGGATCAGCTGCCCAGCCGGATCACCCGCCCGGACCGAAGGCCCCCACGAGCGCTCCCACCAGGGGTGCGCTGCCCTCGATCGACGACCAGGCCGCCTTGTCGGCCACCAGTTGGCGGAGTTTGAGCACTTCACGCGGGCTGTTCCAGCCCAGTACCCCCACCACCCGTCCCCGATGGCCGTAGGCGACCACGAAGTGGCGGTTGTCCAGCTCGCCGTGGAGTACGGCGAGTTCGGCGTCGGCCGGAAAGACGCCGTACGCCTGGATGTGGGCGTCGTACTGGGCGGTCCAGAAGTACGGTACGGGAGCGAACGGCAGGTCGTCGCCGAGCAGATTACGGGCGACGGCCTGGGCCTGCTCGGTCGCGTTCAGCCGGTGCTCCAGCCGCATGCGGGCGCCGAAGTGTTCGTTGTACCAGGAGGCGACGTCACCGGCCGCGTAGACGCCCGGAGCGGCCCGGCAGGCGGCGTCGCACTCCACGCCGTTGTTCAGGCCCAGCCCGGACCCGGTCAGCCAGCCGACCGACGGGTCCGCGCCGATGGCGACCACGACGAGGTCGGCGTCGAGCACCGCTCCGTCGGTCAGCTCCAGCCCGGTGACATGGCCACCGGCGGACAGGAACCTGGTCACCCCGGTGCCGCAGCGCATGGACACACCGTTGTCCCGGTGCAACTGCCCGACCAGCCCCGCGATCCGGTCGCCGAACTGGCGGCGCATCGGCACCGGACGCGGGTCGATCATGGTGACGTCGAGCCCCATCCGGCGGGCGGCCGCGGCGGCCTCGGCGCCCAGGAACCCGGCGCCGACCACTGCCACCGTGGGCCTGCGCTGGAGATCGGCGCGCAGGGCGAGCGCGTCGTCGAGGGTGCGCAGCAGATGCACCCCGGCCAGGTGGTGGGCGTCGGGCAGACTGCGCGGGGTGACACCGGTGGCGATGACCAGGGAGTCGTAGGGGACGCTGTCGCCGCCGTCCAGCAGCACCCGCTCCCGGACGGTGTCGAGCCCGGTGGCGGACCTGCCGAAGAGCAGTTCCGCGTCGAGCGCGTCCAGTTCCTCGTCCGTACGGAGCTTGATCCGGTCGTGCTCCCAGGTGCCCGCCAGGATCTGCTTGGACAGCGGCGGCCGGTTGTAGGGGGTGTGCGGCTCGTCGCCGATCAGGGTGAGCCGCCCGCCGTAGCCCAGGGAGCG
Organism: Streptomyces sp. NPDC005962; assembly: GCF_040629205.1. Taxonomy (NCBI): domain Bacteria; kingdom Bacillati; phylum Actinomycetota; class Actinomycetes; order Kitasatosporales; family Streptomycetaceae; genus Streptomyces; species Streptomyces sp. NPDC005962. The sequence continues at coordinate 120,548 of NZ_JBEXVE010000016.1, forward strand.
CAGTGTGACCGCGGTGGTGAGCCCGGCCACCGAGGCGCCCACGATGACCACGTTTCCCGGGCTGCTCACGACTCGGCCAGGGCGATCGCCAGGCCGGGGCAGACGGCGGCGGCCCGGCGCACCTCGCCGTGCAGTCCGCTCGGCGGAAGGTCGTCGAGCAGGACGGCCACACCGTCGTCGTCGCGCTGGTCGAACACCTCCGGGGCGGCGAGCACGCACTGGCCCGAGGCCACGCATCTGTCCTGATCTAACGTCACGTGCACGGAGTTCTCCACGCTTGGGGTGTCGGGCCGGGCGATGCGGGGCTGCCGGAGCAGCGGGGAACGCGCTCATCAGGTGAGCCCGTTGGTAAACGATCGTTCTGCAAGCGGCGACACGGAGGCTAGTTGGCCTTGTGTGCACAGCACAACACGCTCAGTTCAAAGATGGCCAATGTGAGTCACATATGAGCCTGGCATGTGCACGAACGGATAAGCGTTACGAATAAACCCGGTCAAAATGCAAAAGCAGCAGGTCATCGACGAGCATCGGCGCGGTGGTCCCGGCCTCCGCCGCCCGGCCTGCGGCCACATGCCCCGGCATCGGCGGTTGTCAACCGTCCACGGCTCACATGGCGGAAACGTACAGGTTACGTAAGGTCCGCCCGGCTCACGTACGGTCGGGAACCGTAACCGATCGCACCGATCACATCGATCACGATCGCACCGATCGCACCGATCACACCGCCCCGGATCTACGGAGGTTCCTTGCGCGCGCTTCTCGTCCTGCCCGACTGGCTGACGCACCCCCTGCGCGGGATGCGGGGGCTGCGTGGCCCCGTGCCCTGGCCGGCGGTGCTGCGCGGAGCGCTCGGTGTGGGACCGGTGGTGGCGGCGGGAGTGGCCACCGGCAACACCCCCGCCGGGGTGACCGCGGGCCTCGGCGCGATGTTCGCGCACATCAACGACCGCCCGGCCACCCGCCGCACCCGCAAGGTACGCATCGGGGTTCCGGCCCTCGCGGGAGCGCTCGGCCTCTTCGCGGGAGCCTCGTTCGGCACGCTCGGACTCGGTCCGTGGATCGCCCTCGCGCTGGCCACCGTCGGGCTCGTCTCCGGCGCCCTCAGCGCCGTCGGCCCGGTCTGCTCGGCGGCCGGGGTGCAACTGATGGTGCTCGCCGTGGTGGGCGCCGGTATGCCGCTGCCCGAGCCCCCGCCGATGCGCGCGGGGATGCTGCTCGTCGGCGCCACCTGGGTCATCGTGATGGCCTCGCTGCTGCCCCTGGTCCTCCGGTTCCGCCCGGCGGCCGCCCCCGGGCCCGACGAACGCGGCGCGGTGGCCGCCGTGTACGACGCGCTCGGCGACCTGATGACGGTCGTCGGCACCGAGGGCGCTCAGCCCGCGCGGCGCAGACTGACCTCCGCGTACGACGCCGCGTACGAAGCCCTCTACGGCCACCGCCTCCCCTGGCAGCGCCCCGACGAAGAGGAACGGCGGCTGCGGGACCGGCTCGCGGTGGCCGGAGGGCTGAGCGAAGCGGCGCTGACCCTGCTGTGGGAGAACGAGCCCCTGCCCGACCGGGTCGCCCGCACCCCCGCCCAGCTCGCCCGCTCGGTACGCACCGGCCTGCCCCCGGGGCGCCTCCCCGCCCCCGTACCCAGCACCGCGGGCAGCATCGCCGTACACCGTGCGGTGCTGCTCGCCGCCCGCGTCTTCGACGGCGAACCCGCGCCCCCGGTCGGCGCCGTCGGACCCGACTTCCGGCAGCGGCTGCGCCGGATGCGCGGCGCGGCCGGACGGGAGTACGCGGCCCGGGTCGCCCTGTGCGTCGGCGTGTCCACCGTGCTCGCGCGCTCGCTGCCGGGCGACCACTGGTACTGGCTCCCGGCCACCGCCACCTTCCTGGTCAAGCCCGATATGGGCCCGCTGGTCTCGCGCGCACTCTCCCGTGCCTTCGGCACCGCGCTGGGCGTGGCCGTCTTCGGCGTGCTCGCCACGCTGCTCGGCCAGGCCACCGGGGTGGCCGGGCTGTGGCCGGTCGCGGTGGCGGCGGTGTGCGCCGCGCTCATCCCCGTCTCCGTACGCCACTTCGCGCTGCAGACGGCGGTGCTCACCCCGCTGCTGCTCTCCCTCGTCTACCTCGGCGGCGACACCGACCCCGGCTACACCCGGCTCATCGACACCCTGCTCGCCTGCGTGGTGGTGCTCGCCGCGGGCGCCCTGCCCGGACTCGGCGGCCCGCGCGCCCAGGTGTCCGTCCGGCTCTCCCTCGCCGTCCACGCCACCCGCGACCACCTGGACCGGGTGCTGACCGCCGAAGCGCCCTACGCGGAACGGCTCCGCCTGCGCCGCGAGGCCTACCGCGCACTGGCCGACGCGCGCCGCTCGGTGGAGGTCGCGAGCGCCGAACACCCGCCGTTCGGAAGGGACTTGGCGGCCTGGGCGCCGGTGGTCTCGGCGCTGGAGGAGATCGTGGACGCCGCCACCGCATGCGGTGTCCGGCTCGACCAGGGCGCGCCGTACCCCGACGCGGAACTGACCGCCCGGCTGCGCGCCGGCCTGTCCGACCTCGCCGACGCCGTCGCCACCCGCAGGCCCCCGACGGACCTGGTCCTGCCCGCCGGAGCGGCGGTGACGGACTGCGCCACCCTCGCGGACGTCACCGCCGGCCTGCGCAGAGCCCGCCGCCTCGCCTCCAACTAGCCCCTCACAGCCCCTGTGAAGCCAGCTCCTGTGACAGCGCTGTTACGGGAGGTATGGCTTCCACCACAGCCCGGCGGGTCCGGACCTGGTGGGGTTGCCGGATGTATACCTCCCCACTCCCCGGACGGCCGGAGGCGCAGGCGTGATCGTGGGCCTCGGCATCTCCGCAACGTGTGCCATCGGCGCACTGATAGCCCTGCTCGGGACCGTCGCCATGGCGTTTCCGGGTCGGCCCCAGCCCTGGCTGGTCCACCTGATGCGGCGTGCCGCGGGGCTGGCCGCCTTCGCGGCGGCATCCATCTATTCGCTGGGACTCTTCGCTGTTCTGTCGTCCGAGTGGGAGACCGACAACGGAGCGGACTCAAGTCCGGCTCCGGCATGCCGTGATGGCTTCGCGGCGGAAACGGTCCAGCACCTCTCCCACTACCGGTCTTCCTATCTGCCCCTGCGCTTCGACTGCGTCCGGGACGACGGCACCGCCTACCCCAGCGATCCCGGCTACGTGTGGATGAACTGGGCGACCCTGTCTCTCCTGCTGGCCGCCGCGCTGCTGATCGTCGGCGCGGGTTACGTGTCCGAGCTGCGGATCAGGCGCCGGAGCCCTCGGGCAGGCCGGTTTCCCGCAGGGTGATGTTCAGCCGTCCCGTCGCGAGGCCCGTCGCCGGATCGCCCGTGTGCGGGTGGATCCTGGGCACTCCGTGGTACGCGTAGCGGGACGGGCCGCCGAAGACGAACAGGTCGCCGGAGGCGAGTTCGACATCGGTGTACGGCCTTGTACGGGTCTCGGTGTTGCCGAACCGGAAGACGCAGCTGTCACCGATGGTGAAGGAGACGACGGGGGCGCCGGACCGCTCGTCCTTGTCCTGGTGCATGCCCATCCTGGCCTGGCCGTCATAGAAGTTGATCAGCGCGGTGTCGGGGCTGTAGCCGTCCCCGGCCGTCTCATCCTCGTACGCGTCGGCCAGCGCGCGGCGGCCCAGCGTGACCAGCCAGTGCGGGAACGGGGCCACGGGCGCGCCGTTCACATCGTCCGCGGTGCGGGTGTAGCGGTAGGGCTGCCAGTGCCAGCCGACGCACACCGTCCGCACGGACATCACGCCGCCGTTCGGCAGCCTGGTGTGCCGGATGGGCACCGGGCCGGTGGCCCAGGCGCGGCACGCCGCCACCAGCTCGCGCTGCTCGTCGGGGGTGAGCCAGCCGGGGACGTGGACCGCGCCGGGCGCCACGCGCAGCCGGGGGATCAGGGCGTCCATCGGTTCCCGGCCGTGGCGCCCTCCAGGTGCAGCAGCCGCTCCTTGCGCTCCAGGCCGCCCGCGTAACCGGTCAGCGAGCCGTTCGCGCCGATGACGCGGTGGCACGGCCGTACGACCAGCAGCGGGTTGCGCCCGATCGCGGTGCCCACGGCGCGGACGGCGGCGCGTGAGGCACCGGCCCGCTCGGCGATGTGGCCGTAGCTGACGGTCGTGCCGTACGGAATCGCCTCCAGGGCCTGCCACACCCGCTGCTGGAACGCCGACCCGCCGGGGACGAATTCGAGGTCGAAGCGGGTCAGCTCGCCCGCGAAGTACGACCTCAGCTGGTCCACGATCTCGGTGAACGCCGCGTCGTCGCGCCGCCAGTCGTCCCGCACCGTGGCCCCGCCGGTCTGCTGGGGCACCGAGAGGGAGGACAGCGCGGTGCCGCCGGTGGCGGTGGCGGACGGGGCGCCCACCAGCAGCAGTTCGCCCAGGGGGCTGTCGATCGTCGTGTATGTCGTGTCTGTTGTGTCTGACGTGTGTGTCGTGCTGGGGGTCATGGCCCTGTCCTTTTCTTGCGTGTCCTCGCGTGTTCTCGCGCGTTCACAAGCTTGTGTGGTCAAAGGGTGGTCTCCGGCGTGTTCCAGAAGTGGTGCATGGCGTACGAACGCCACGGCCGCCAGCCCTCGGAGTCCTCCAGGAACGCCCCGGCGCGGCGCACCCCGGCCCGTACCGCGACGTCCCCTTCCAGCAGGACGTCCGGGTCGCCCAGCGCCCGCATCCGGATGTAACCGGCCGTCCACGGGCCGATGCCGCGCAGCGCCAGCAGCTCCTTCTCGGTCCGGTCGCGGTCGGCGCCGGTGTCGAGGCGTACCGCGCCCGTGGCGAGCGCGGTGGCCAGCGTGCGCAGGGTCGCGCGCCTGCTCTCCGGCATGCCGAGGTCCGTGAGCGGGCTGTCGGCGAGGTCGTCGGCGCCCGGGAAGAGATGGGTGAGCCCGCCGCTGGGCTCCGTGAGGGGCGTGCCGTACGCGGCGACCAGGGCGTTGCCCAGCCGCTGCCCCGCGGCGACCGACACCTGCTGGCCGAGTACGGCGCGGACGGCCAGCTCATGCGCGTCGGCGGCGCCCGGCGAGCGCAGCCCGGGCCGCGCCGCCACCAGGGGCGCCAGTGCGGGGTCGGCGCCCAGCCGCTCGGCGACCGCGTACGGATCGGCGTCCAGGTCGAACAGGCGGCGAATCCGCTGGCTCGCGGTGGTCAGATCGCGCAGCTCGGTCAGGTGCAGCCGACACTCCAGCCACCCGTCGCCGGGGCGTTCGTCGACCTCCACGACACCGCAGCCGTGCGGCAGCCGCAGAGTGCGGCGGTACGTGCGGTCGCCGGGGGCACCCACGACCTCCTCCATGCCGGTGAGGGCGCGGCGGGCCAGATAGCCGAACACCTCCGCGGTGGCGTACGGGCCGCGGTAGGCGAGCCGCAGCGGCACCCCGGACGTGGTGGCCCCCGGCACCCGCCGCCCCACCGGCCCGAACCGGGTGGCCCGGCCCGGGCGGGCGGCGCGCAGCTCGGTCGGGGTGGCGGCGTAGATCTCCCGGATGGTGTCGTTGAACTGCCGCACACTGGCGAACCCCGCCGCGAACGCGATCTCGGCGGCCTGTAGGTCGGTCGTCTGCAGCAGTATCCGCGCGGTGTGGGCGCGCTGGGCGCGGGCCAGTGCGACGGGCCCGGCCCCCAGCTCGGCGCCCAGCTGCCGCTGCACCTGCCGGGCGCTGTAGCCCAGCCGCGCCGCCAGCCCGGCCACGCCCTCCCGGTCGACCACGCCGTCACCGATCATCCGCATCGCCCGCCCGACGGCGTCCGCCCGCGCGTTCCACTCGGCGGAGCCGGGCACCGCGTCGGGACGGCAGCGGCGGCAGGCCCGGAACCCCCCGCCCTGCGCCGCGGCCGCGGTCGGGAGGAAGCGCACGTTCTTGCGGTGGGGCGTGGTCGCCGGGCAGCTCGGGCGGCAGTAGATCCCGGTGGTGGCGACGGCGAAGAAGAATTCGCCGTCGAAGCGCGCATCACGGCTGCACACCGCCTCGTACATGCTGTCTTCGCTCATCACACCCCCACTGTGCGCCATCCCCAGGGCGGTGCGCTGGCGGAAAACGGACATGGCGCTCAGGGCGGGCGGCGGGTCAGGGAGTGCGCTGTCCCTCCGCCTCCCGTTCGGCCCCGTCCGGAGCGCCGTCGAAGGCGTCCGGATCGGCGGCGTCCGGAGCAGCGGCATCCGGATCGACGGTCTCCGGCGCCGGGGCGGGCGTGTCGAACCGTGTGAGCAGCTCCTCCCCGGCCTCCGGCGCTGCGTAGGACGCCGCGGTATGGGCCATCTGCCGGGCGAACAGGGCGCATCGGGGGTCGTCCTCGGCGAGCCCCATGGCGTCCAGCAGGGCCGCGAAGTGGTCCCCGGCCGACGCCGCGATCTCCGGCAGGGGCAAGGGCGCGGGTGCGTGGCCGTTCTGCTCGTACGGCGCGGGCTGGGGGAGCGGATACGGGACCAGGTGCTGGAACTGCGCGGGGACGTCCGCGTTGTTCGCGGCGGAGGTGAGCTGGGCGAGCAGGCCCAGGTCCTTCACCGTCTTCTCGACCTGGTCGTCGTTCCGGGCGAGCCACCAGACGACGGCGCTTCCGGTGTCCCGCAGCACATCCGTGCCCAGATACGCGCGCCGGTTCTGCTCGTACTTCCGCTCGTGCTCCCACACCGCCTCGTCCTTGCGGACCGCATGCACGCGTCGTAGTCCCCGTCCAGCGCGTGGCCCTGCGCTTCGCGCTGGGCGGCCAGGCCGTGGATGCGGGGCGGGAGCGTGCCGCTCTGCGCCTGTCGGGCCAGGCCGACGGTCTGCGCGGCGTCCTGGCGGTACAGCGTGATCAGCGCGCGGCGCACCAGGGCGTACGCCGCGAGATCCTCGTCCCCGCCGGCGGCGGCCAGATCGACGGCGCGCCGCGTCCACCACAGGGCGGCCTGCTCGTCGCCCGACTCCTGCGTCAGCCAGCCGATGTACTCCGCGTACCGGGAGGCGAGCCGCAGCAGGCCCTGACGGGTGCGGGTACCGGCCCCGCGCGACAGCTCGCGCAGGGTGTGGGTCTGGGCGATCAGCGCGGGGAGCACGAACGACGGGCTCACGGTCTGCCCGAGCCGCCGGTACTGGTCGAACAGCGACCGGGACACCTCCAGCAGCGAGGCGCCCTCGGTCCCGGACGGGGCCGGGGAGGGGCCGAGGCCCAGGCGTACCGCCGAGGCGGCCCCCGCCGTCATCACCTGCCGCCGGTCCATGGGCTGGAACCAGCTCGGCCTGTCTGCCGACAGGTGCATCAGCCACACCTCTTCGTCACCGTGGGTCTCCTCTGTGGTGTCCGCTTCCGAAGGCCGCAACGGGACCAGGGCGGCCAGCTCGCCCCCGGCGCCGAGCGCGGCGTCGCAGAGCCGGGCCAGTTCCGGGCTCGGGACCTTCAGCCCGCGCTCCACCTTGCTGAGCTGGCCCTTGCTGTAGTGGACCGACCCGGCCAGCCGGTCGAGCGTGAACCCGCCGGCCAGCCGCAGCCTGCGGAGTTCCTGACCGAACCGGTGACGTTGCTCGAGCACATGTACCTCCGTTATGCCCTGCCGAGCAGCTGTGAGTCACCGCAAGTCAGCGTGGTGCAGCGGTCATGAGCAGGCAAGGCGATCCGTGTTGTTTCCTGTTTCCACTTCGAAAGGCAACCGGAAGCCGGTACGTGTGTCGAGATGGCGCCCACCGGATCGCCCACCCGGAACGCTCACCCGTATCGCCCCCGGTCGCACACCCCTACCGCCCACCCGTATCGCTCACCCGTACCGCACACTGGTATGTCATGGAGCTCCAGATCACCGCGACCTCGCCCGAGCAGCCTGCGTCTCTCCTCGATCTGCCCTGGAACACTCCCCTGGAGGAGTGGCCGGACGAGTGTCTGGTCGCCCTGCCACGCGGTATCTCCCGCCACGTCGTGCGGTTCGCACAGGCGGGCGGCGAGGTGGTCGCCGTCAAGGAGGTCGGGGAGTGGGCGGCGGTGCGCGAGTACGGGCTGCTGCGCGACCTGGACCGGCTCGCCATCCCGGCCGTGGACGCGCTCGCGGTGGTCACGGGGCGGACCGACGGCGCCGGTGAACCGCTGGAGCCGGTGCTGGTCACCCGCCATCTGGTGGGGTCGCTGCCGTATCGGTCGATGTTCGAGACGACCATGCGGCCCAGCACCATCAAGCGGCTGCTCGACGCGCTGGCCGTGCTGCTGGTGCGGCTGCATCTGGCCGGATTCGCCTGGGGGGACTGTTCGCTGTCGAACACCCTCTTCCGGCGTGACGCGGGCGCCTACGCCGCGTATCTGGTGGACGCCGAGACCGGGCAGATCCAGCCGAAGCTCACCACCGGGCAGCGGTCGTACGACGTGGAGGTGGCCCGGGTGAACATCGCCGGGGAGCTGATGGACCTGGAGGCCAGCGGCTCACTGCACCCTTCGGTCGACCCGGTGCTGTTCGGCCAGGCCATCGAGGAGCGGTACACCGCGCTGTGGCACGAGCTGACCCGGCAGTCCGTCTACCCGGTGGCCAAGCGCCGCTACATCGACCGGAGAGTGCGGCGCCTGAACGAGCTGGGCTTCGACGTGGCCGAAATGCAGATCGAGCGTTCGCCCGACGGGGACAGCGTCACCTTCCTGCCCAAGGTCGTGGACGCGGGCCACCACCAGCGCCAGCTGCTGCGGCTGACCGGCCTCGACGCGGAGGAGAACCAGGCCCGCAGCCTGCTGAACGACCTGGAGGCGTGGATGGCCACCCAGGACGACTACGCCCCCGGCGATCCGCTCGGCGCCCGCCCGGAGGTGCTGGCCCACCGCTGGGTGCGCGACAAGTTCCGGCCGACGGTGCGTACCGTCCCCCTGGAGCTGCGCGGATCGGCCGACACCGCGCAGATCTACTACGAGGTGCTGGAACACCGCTGGCTGCTGGCCGAACGGTGCCAGGGCGACGTGGGCCTGAAAGCCGCCGCCGAGGACTACACCCGCAACGTCCTGGGCGCCCGCCCGCCGGAGTGACCGGCGGGCGGAGCGCTATGCGCCGTGCGCGACAGCACGGGTCAGGGGAGCGTAGGGGCGCGTCAGGGCCGCAGCGCGGACAGCGTCTGCGAGATGGACGCGATGACCCGCGGTGCCTCGTTGTTGAGGTAGAAGTGGCCACCGGAGTACGTGTGCATCTCGAACCCGCCGTCGGTGTGCTCACTCCACTTGCGGGCCTCGTCGACCGTTGCCTTGGGGTCGTTGTCGCCCACATGGACGTGGATGGGGGTGGCGAGCCGGGGGCCCGGTGTGTACCGGTAGGTCTCCGCGGCCTTGTAGTCGCTGCGGATCGCCGGGAGCACCATCCGCAGCAGCTCCTCGTCCCCGAGAACCTGCGAATCGGTGCCGCTGAGCGACTGCATCTCGGCGATGAGGCCGTCGTCGTCGCGCAGATGGACCGACTCGTCGCGGTGCGCGGACGGCGCGCGCCGCCCCGACGCGAACAGCGCCACCGGCGCCACGCCCTTCTGCTCCAGGCGGAGTGCCACCTCGAAGCCGAGCGTCGCGCCCATGCTGTGGCCGAAGAGCGCGAGCGGCTTGTCCGTGTACGGCAGCAGCTCGGGCACCAGCGCGTCGGCCAGCTCGCCGATGGTGCCGACGCACTCCTCGTTACGCCGGTCCTGGCGGCCCGGGTACTGGATGGCGAGTACGTCCACGCCCGGCGAGAGTGCCTTCGACACGGGGAAGTAGTAGGAGGCCGATCCGCCGGCGTGCGGCAGGCAGACGAGTCGCGTCGTCGCGTCCGGCGCGGGATGGAACTGCCTGATCCACAGACTGGTGCCGGTGGGGTTTGCGGTCACCTGACGTCCTTTCGTGCCCTGGTTCGACGTTCGACGGCGTGCGCTCGCGCGCACGCACACGGAGACAAGCCTGCCGGGTCGGCCCGAACGGCTACAACCCCTATTTTTCGGACGGGGGTTGCCCCTAGTGATTCTGGAGCGGCACCCCGACCGCGGGCTGACCAGCGGCCGTGCGTACCGTCAGGGCTGCCAGCGCCTCCGGCGCGCCCGCCTGGCCCCGGATGCCCGGGAACGCGTTGATGTCCACGATCACCGGGCCGTCCGGGCCGCGCAGTACATCCACCCCGTACACCTCCAGCGCGAACACCGAACCGACCCGACGCACCAGATCCAGCCACCCGGGCGGCAGATCTTCCAGGGGGAGCGGCAGCGTCAGACGGCCGTCCTTGCCGACGGTCAGCTCGGAGGTCCGCAGTGCGGCGAACACCGTGTCCGCGACGACCCACAGCTTGTGGTCCCAGCCGTCGTTGGGCGTGAAGTCCTGGACCACCACGGGCTCGTCGGGCCATGCGGCGGCAAGCTCCGCCAGGCGTACGGGGCCGTCCACCCGGGCCACCAGATCGTGGCGGCGGCTGTAGCGGCTCTTGACGACCACGGGGTACTCCAGCCGCGCGGTGTCCAACCGGGATAGCGCGGCCAGCGCGGAGACCGTACGGGTTTCCGCGAACGGCAGCCCCGCCCGCCGCGCGAGCGCCGCCATCGCCGTCCGGTCCTGGCACAGTTCCGTGGCCGCCGCGGAGTTCACCACCGGCGCGCCGCGCTCCTCCAGGGACCGGGCCAGCGCCAGCGCGCCTGGCGTACGCGCCTTCAGCAGATAGACGTCGGCGAGTTCGCCGGGCGCGGCCGTGGCCTCCGGGGCGACCGCGACCAGCTCATGGCGAGGCGTCAGCAGGGCCGCGGTGTCGGCGAGGAGCTGATGGTCCGGGTCGGCGGTGATGAGACCGACCCTCATCCGGCACCTCCCACCGACGCGGGCAGCTGCACGGGCACCGGCGCCGCCACCCGGGCCGGGCCGGGCAGAGCGCCGCGTGCCGCACCGGGACCGGTCGCGCCCCGCCGGGCCAGCTCCAGCACCGCGCGTCCCACCCGGGCCGCCGCGTCCGGTACCTCCTTGAAGCTGGGGAAGTCGTTCACGTCGACGACCACCGGGCCGTCCGGCCCGAGCAGGATGTCGACCCCGTACAGATCGAGCCCGTACACGGAGCCCACCTCGGTGGCGATCGCGGCCACCTCGGGGGACAGCGCGACCCGGCGTCCCCGTATGTCCCGGTCCGGGCCGAGCGGCGAGCCGCGCTCGGTCGCGTACAACTCGCCGCCGACGCAGTACACCTTGAGGTCGATGCCCGAGTTCGGCACATAGGGCTGGGCGATCAGCATGCCCTCCTGGGCCAGTTCGGGGCCGAGTGCCGCCAGCCGGTCCGGCGACGGCACCAGCCGCACCGCCCGCCCCGAGCTGCCGTCCGCGGGCTTGACCACCAGCGGGAATGCCGATTCCGGTAGCTCCGCGAGCGCTTCGGGACACGCCGCCGCGTAGGTCGTCGGTACCGGCAGGCCACGGCTGCGGCCGATCGCCGCCGCCAGCGCCTTGTCCCGCACCCCGCGGATGGACCGCGCGTCGTTGACGGTGGTGAGCCCGACCGCGGACGCGGCCTCCAGCAGCGTCAGACCGGGCCCGCCGGACACGGTCTTGAGCACCCAGGCGTCATGGCTTCCGGCCTGTATCGCGTCGGTTATCCGCATCAGGGAGCGGCCGGGCCGCAGGACGTCCACCTTATGGCCCCAGGCGGTGAGCCGACCGATCACCTCTTGCGGCATTCCGTCGTGGCGATAGCGCTCCTCCACCAGAAAGCAGAGTCTCATCGGCCTTCTTCCTCATCACCGGACATATCCCCCGGGCTGCCGCGGAGCGGGTCCGGCAAGTCGTATACCCACAGGATGTCATCACCTGTTCTCCCGTCATTTCCGGCCCCACCCGGTTGGTCCGCGACCCGCTCCAAGGTCGCCCGCCCAGCACTCGGAGCGGGGTCTGTTTATCGCGCTAAGTTTCCTTTATTGTCCTGAACATGATGCTGACGCGACGGGAGCGGGAAGTGCTCGCGCTGCTGCGCCGGGACCCGCTGTCCGGGGCCCAGGCGATCGCCGACGCCCTGGGCACCACCCGGGCGGCGGTCAACGTCCATCTGTCCAACCTGGGCAAGAAGGGCGCCATCCTCGGGCGCGGCTACATCCTCCGCCAGGAGCACGCGGTGGTGGTCATCGGCGGCGCCAACGTCGACGTCAAGGTGCGCGGCCTGGCGCCGCTCGCGTACCGCACCAGCAACCCGGGCCACGCCCACACCAGCCCCGGCGGCGTGGCCCGCAACGTGGCGGAGAACCTGGCCCGGCTGGGCACCCCGACCCATCTCATCGCCGCCGTCGGCCAGGACCCGGCGGGGGAGCGGCTGCTGAGCGAGACCCAGGCCACCGGGGTGCGGATCGACCACGTCCACCGTGGTACGCACCCCACCGGCACCTATACGGCGGTGCTGGACGCCGACGGCGAACTGGCCGTGGCCGTCGCCGACATGGCCGCCACCGACGGGCTCGGCCCCGAGTATCTGCGGCCCGCCCGCGAACTCATCGGCAACGCGAGCATGCTGGTGCTCGACGGCAACCTCTCCTCCCCGGCGCTGGCCTACGCCCTGGACATCGCGAGCGCCGCCGGAGTGCGGACGGTGATCGACCCGGTGAGCGTGCCCAAGGCGGCGCTGCTGGCCCCGCTGCTCGCCGCCGGGCGCCCGGTGTTCGCCGTCACTCCGAACGTGGCCGAGCTGGGCGCCCTCACCGGCCGCGCCACCGGCGACGACCGCCATCTGAAGGAGGCCGCGGCCGCGCTGCACGAGCGCGGCGTGCGGTACGTATGGGTGCGGCTCGGTGAGCGCGGCTCGCTGCTGAGCGGCGCCGAGGAGGGCGTCACCATCCTGGCGGCGCCTCGGGCCGAGGTCCAGGACGTGACCGGTGCCGGGGACGCGATGCTCGGCGCGTTCGTCCACGCCCTGCTCACCGGCGAGGACCCCGTGGCCGCCGCCCGCTACGGCCACGCCGCCGCCGCGCTGACCGTGGCGACCACCGCCACCGTACGGCCCGATCTGACCCCGCGCCTCGTCGAGGACGCGCTGACCCCGCGTCTCGTCGAGGACGCGCGACACGCCCCACCGCGGAGGACGACATGACCACCCCCCACCCCCGGCTGGCCCTCACCCAGGAGGTCCGGGAGGCGCTGCGCGACGGACGGCCCGTGGTCGCGCTGGAGTCCACGATCATCAGCCATGGCATGCCGTATCCGCAGAACGTCGAGATGGCCACCGAGGTCGAGGCCATCATCCGCGCCGAGGGCGCGGTCCCGGCCACCATCGCCGTCCTCCACGGCACCCCGCGCATCGGACTGGACCGCGCCGATCTGGAGCTGCTCGCCACCGACCCGGACGTCGGGAAAGTCAGCGTCCGCGACCTGGCCCATGTCATGGCGCGTGGCGGCCACGGCGCGACCACCGTGGCGAGCACGATGCGGCTCGCCGCGCTCGCCGGTATCCGGGTCTTCGTCACCGGCGGCATCGGCGGGGTGCACCGCGGGGCGCAGCAGTCCTTCGACATCAGCGCGGACCTCACCGAGCTGTCCACCACCGCGGTGGCGGTCATCAGCGCCGGGGTGAAGAGCATCCTCGATATCGGGCTCACCCTGGAGACCCTGGAAACCCTGGGCGTGCCGGTGCTCACCCACGGCACCGACGACTTCCCCGCGTTCTACTCCCGGGTGAGCGGCTTCGCCTCCCCGCTGCGCGCCGACTCCCCCGAGGAGATCGCCGCCGTGATGCACGCCCAGTGGGACCTGGGTCTGACGGCCGGGCTGAGCATCGCCAACCCGGTCCCGGAGGCGGACGAGATCCCCGCCGGGCGGATCGACGGCATCATCGATCAGGCCCTCGCCGAAATGACGGAGGCGGGCATCGGCGGCAAGGACGCCACGCCCTATCTGCTGGGCCGCATCGTGGAGCTGACGAAGGGCGAGAGCCTGCGCACCAACATCGCACTGGTCAAGAACAACGCCCGGCTCGGCGCGCGGATCGCCATCAGCTACGCGACGCAGACACCGGCGCACCGCCCGGGCTGACGCGCTCTCACCTCACAGCGAGCGGACCTCGGCGAGGGCGACCCGGCCGCCGATTTCGATGGAGCCGTCCGGCTGGGGGCTGGTGAGGATCTGGGAGCCCCGGCCCTGGGTGATGTTGAGGGCGCGGCCCAGTTCGCCGGAGAGGACGAGGGCGGCGGCGCCGGTGGCCTCGTCCTCCACGATCCCGTCGCCGCGGCGCGGGAAGGCGCGGGCGCGTACCCGGCCCGCCGGTTCGTCCTGCCAGGCCCACGCGTACAGCGCGCCCTCGCCCTCCGGCGGGGAGGGGAGGGCGTCGACCTCGGCGGGGGAGGCGTACTGCTGGGTGCGCCGCCGGGACGCCCATGCGGGGTGGCCGCCGATCCAGGTGAACTCGCCGTCCTGGCGGGCCGGGACCTCACCGGCGGGCGGCAGCAGCTCGGGGAGGTCCAGCAGCCAGGCGGTGCCCACCAGTGGGTGGCCCGCGAAGGGCAGCCGGACGCCCGGGGTGTAGATGTCGACGACGCCGCGCTCCGGGTCGTCGACGAAGACGGTCTCGCTGAACCCCAGCTCGGCGGCCAGCTCCTGCCGTGCCCGCTCACCGGGCACGGCGGCGCCGTCGCGCACCACACCGAGCTCATTTCCCCCGTGGCCACGGGGGCCACAGAACACCCTGAGTACGTCGAGATCCGTCATGCGGGCATTGAAGCACTCGCGCCGCGGTCCCGGCAGGGTCAGACCTTCAGCTCGTGATCGATGCGCTTCAGCCCATGCCGCGCGAGCGCCAGGTTGGCCCGCGCCCGGTCCAGGGCCAGGTAGAGGAAGAGCGTCCCATGGCTGCCGGAGATCAGCCGGATGAGGTGGTACTGCGAGCCCAGCGTGATGAGGATGTCCTCGATGCCGTCCGTGATGCCGAGCGTGGCGAGGGTGCGGACCTTGGCCCGGACGACCTCGGTGTTGCCCGCCGCGGCGATTTCCATGTCCAGCTCCTGGCCCCCGCCGGCCACTCCGAGCGACATGCCGCTTTCGTAGTCGACGAGCGCGACCCCCAGGGCCCCGTCGATGGCCATCGCCTCTTTGAGAGCGGTCTCGATGTTCATGTGCTTCCTTCGCATGGCTGATAGCCGGGGCCTGTTGGTACCAAAGCTGTCACCAGACGATAGCTCTGAACCATAACGAGTAGCCGAGTGGTCCAAGTTATGCAAGATGATGCTTAAACTAACGTGCTTGATGGTACGCAGCGAAGGGTCATAGGTGAACGCAGCCGAAGCGGCGCTCTCCGGAGCGCTCGCGTCCCCGGGAGTGATGGGCGTCAGTCTGGTGGACGCGGTGACCGGGCTCCACTACGCGGCGGTGGGGGACACCGACGCCCTCGGCGAGGGCGATGAACTCGCCGAGACGGTCGCTCTGATCGGCGACCGGCTGAACCAGGCCGGTGCGGTGGGAGAGCTGGAGAGCGTGGTCGTCACCAGTGCGCGCTTCCACCACATCACCACGGTGGTGCCGCGCGGCCAGGACCCCCTGCTGCTGTGCGCGACGGCCGACCGCGACCGCACCAATCTCGCCCTCGTCATGCGGCACCTGGCCGATCAGGCGAAGGCCGTGCTGACATGAGCGAGAGCATGGAGCGAAATCCCCCGCGCAATGTCCCCAGCCTGTTGCTCACGCTCCAGCAGGATCGTTTCAGCGGGGCCGTGTCGATCTCCGGCGCGGTCGGCGGAACCATCCATCTGCACCGTGGGGCGGTCCGCGCGATCGAGACCCCCGGCGCGCCCACCGCCGAGGCGCTGCTGCTGAAGTCCCGGCGGATCGGCGAGCCGGAGTGGGACGCCGCCTGCACCGCGACAGGCCCCGGCGGACGGCTCGACGTGACGCTCGTCGAACAGGGCCACATCGGCGCCGCCGAGCTCGAAGTCCTGTGCGTGGGCGCCCTCTACGACGCCGCCTTCGCCATGGCGCTCAGCACCCCCGACAGCTGGCAGGTCGACCGGGAGGCCTCAGGACCCCGGCTCAGCCACCTGGACGGCACCGACCCCGGGCGGCTCACCGAGGAGACCAGCCGCCGGGTGCGGCTGCTGGCCAAGTCCTGGGGGCCGGTACGGGAGTTCGGCCAGGAGCGCATCCGGGCGTCCGCCCGGGCCACCGCCGGGATCGGGGGGCTGCCCGCCCGCTACCGCGACATCCTGCTCAGCGCCGACGGACGCCGTACGCCCCGGGACATCGCCTTCGCGCTGGGCCGCGGCGTCTACCCCGTCATGCTCGACATCTCCCGGATGAAGGCGCTTCAGCTCATCCAGCCGGAGCCGCCGCGGCCCCCGGCCACCGCACCGCGCGTCGCCCCCCGCGACCCCGCATCGGAACAGCCGCGCGCCGAGGCCCCCACCGGGGGTGGACTGCCCAGACGCACCCCGGCCGACCGGCGGCCGGACAGCACCGGCTGATCTCGCCCCGGACGGCAACTCCCACGGGCGCCCACGCCCATGGGCCGCACTCTCCGCGGGATCACCGCGGGTTTCACGAGTACCACCGGCTCGCATGACAGCCGCAGTCGAGGCGAGCCCCAACGGAGTCCGAGGAGGACCCCCATGACCAACCCCCCGCCCGCCGCCGGTGCGCCGTCCGAGGCCCTTGTCAAGGAGCTGACCGGTCTGCGCGAGCTGGTCCTGGGCATCTCCGAGAGCATCATCGCCACCCCGGACGGACTCCTGGTCGCCGCCGACACCGCCAATGTGCAGCCGGAGTCCCTCGCCGCCCTCTCCGCGGCCACGCTCGCGCTGGGCAAGCGTTCCGCCGCCGAAGTGGGCCTGGGCAGCCTGCGTGAGGTGGTCACCCGGTGCAACGGCGGCTACAGCGTCGTCCTGGCCGTCGGCGAACAGGCCCTGCTGGTGATCCTCGGAGACGAGGGCCTGGACATGAGCGCGCTGCGCCGGGAGACCCCGGCCGTCGTGGAACGGCTCGGCGGCCTGCTCGCCTGACGGTACGGGCCTCCCGGCCGTTCAAGCCGCCCCGCCGGTAAACCAGTTGCCCCATGCGGTCGGCCGGTGCTGGGGTGACCCGATGGACCTTGACGCGGTACGAGAGCTGTTCGACGGGCAACTGAGACAGGCGGCACCGGCCGACGGCCCCGGGACCCGGGTCGAGCACGTGGACGGGGTGGTACGGCAGACCGGCGCGGCCGACGACTGGAACGGCATCCGGTGGTCGGATCTGGACGCGTCCACGGCGGACGCGGCCATCGCGGCGCAGATACGATTCTTCACCGCCCGGGGGCGCGCCTTCGAGTGGAAGCTGTACGCCCATGACCGGCCCGGCGACCTCGGCGAGCGGCTCATCGCGGCCGGTTTCTCCGCCGAACCGGAGGAGACGGTGATGGTCGCGCCGGTGCGGGTTCCGCCCACTGCCGCCGGTCTCTCCGATCTCCCCGATCTTCCCGAGGGCGTCCGGCTGCTCCGGGTCACCGACGCCGCGGGGGTGGAGCTCATGGTGGACGTCCACGCGCGGGCGTTCGGCACCGACAGCGGTCACCTCAGGCACCGACTGCTCAGCCGGCTGCGCGAGGAACCGGACACGGTCGTCCCGGTCGTCGCCCTGGCCGGTGACCAGCCGGTGAGCGCCGCGCGGATGGAGCTGCCCCCGGGAGCGGACTTCGCCGGGCTGTGGGGCGGTGGCACCGTGGCGGAGTGGCGCGGCAGGGGCCTCTACCGGGCCCTGATCGCCTTCCGCGCCCGGATCGCCGCCGAGCGCGGCTACCGCTATCTCCAGGTCGACGCGTCCGACCAGAGCCGTCCGATCCTGGAGCGGCTCGGCTTCGCACCGCTGACCACGACCACGCCGTACGTCTACGGAAGCTAGGGTTCCGCTCGCCGCGGTGGCGTTGTCGGTGGCGCTGTCGGTGGGGTGCTCTACCGTCATGCCATGATCACGCCTGACGATGTCCGCCGGATCGCGCTGTCGCTGCCGCAGACGACCGAGAAGATCGCCTGGTCCATGCCGACCTTCCGGGTCGCCGGGAAGATGTTCGCCACGCTCCCCGAGGACGAGACCTCGATGGCCGTCCGCTGCCCCAGGGAAGAGCGGAACGAACTCACGCTCGCCGAGCCGGAGAAGTTCTGGATCGCCGATCACGAGGCGGGCTTCGCCTGGGTGCGGGTGCGGCTCGCCGCCCTGGAGAACCTCGACGAGCTGCGGGACATCCTCGTCGACTCCTGGCGGCAGGCGGCGCCGGTCGCGCTGCTCGACGCGCTGCCGGACTCCGGCGCGGCGACCTCCGACTGACGCCGCCTCGGGGCGCACCTCCTCGCCATGTGTCGGCATGCCTGTTCGAGGAGGTAACCGACACGGGTGAAATGCCCGCCTCTTTCGGGCTATCGGAGTGCTGCCTTCCGCTCTTCGCGGTTCTCTGGAAGGAGACCAGTGAGGGAGGCCGCATGGTGCACGGCCGCGAGACGAACCGCCGCCCGGCTCCCGGTCGGCCGCGCACCGTCCTGCTGGTCGCGCTGCTGGCGATCACCCTGCTGCACGGTCTGCTCTCCCTCGGCGCCGTCCATCCGCCGCCGCCCTCGGTGAGCCGCTGCGGGCCCGGCGTCCAGTCGCCTGCGGCCTCGCCCGCCGCGTCGACTGCGGCCTCGCCGGAGGAGGACGGTCCGTCCGCCCCGCGTCCGGCTGCCCGCGCCGCCCATGAGCTGGGCCGCCACCCGGCCGGTCATCCCGGGAGCGCCTGCGCCACCTCGGTCGGCTCCCACCGGTCCCTTCCCACGGCACCCCTGCACTTCGCCGTGGCCGTCGTCCGCGCCCGCCCGGCGGACCGTACGACGGGCCCCGCCGGTTCCGGTTCCGCCGCCGAGGCCGCGCCCCGCCGGCTCCCCGCACGGGACGTCGTCCTGCGCTGCTGAGCGGGGACCGGGCCGTTCCGCGTTTCTACAGCTCTCCCGCGTCCCCCGCATCTCCCCGTGTGCGCCGCGTCTTCCCGACGCGCCGCCGCGCGGGCGGAGCGCGGGTGCGGTACGGCCTGCCCCGGATCAGCCAACCGCCGTCCGACACCGCAGGAGCCCCCGCATGCCCATCGACGTCTACGCCGCCATGGGTGCACTGGTGCGCGCCGAAGCAGCGCGCCCGTCCACCGTCCCCGCCCAGTCCGACGCCTCCGCACCCCCGGCCGAGCCGCCCGGGGCCGTGCCCGTGTCCACCCCGCGTACGGGCTCGCCGCCCCGCAAGCCCGTGCCGCCCCGTACCGCCGCGTCACCCCACAGCGTCGCGTCACCCCGTACGGCCCGGCCCGGTCCGGTGCCGCGCCGCACCGGGTTCCTGCGGACCCTGCGCATGGCGTGGCGCGATGTGTGGGGTATGTGTCGTTGACGCCATGACGGGCGGGATCGCAGCCTGGAGGAGTGAACGAGCGACGCATCGTCTTCGTGGTCTTCGACGGGTTCCAGTCCCTCGATCTCACCGGCCCGCATGAGGTGTTCCAGCACGCCGACCAGCTCGCGGGCGGCTACCGCCGCCAGATCGTGGCACCCCGCCCGGGGCCCGTGGCGTCGTCCAGCGGGCTGCCGGTGCATATCGCGCACGGAGTGGCCGACCTCGACCCCGGCGGCGTCGACACCCTGGTGGTGGCGGGCGGCGCCGGGGTCGACCGGGCGTGCCACGATCCGGCGCTGACCGGCTGGATCGCGGCCGCCGCGGCCGGTGCCCGCCGGATCACCTCGGTGTGCAGCGGGGTGTTCCTGCTGGCCGCCACCGGGCTCGTCGACGGGCTTCGGGTGACCACCCACTGGGCGCGCGCGGAACAGCTCGCCCGGGAACATCCCGGTCTGCGGGTCGACTGCGATCCCATCTTCATCCGGGACGGCCGGGTGTGGACCTCGGCCGGGGTGACGGCCGGGATGGATCTCGCGCTCGCCCTGGTGGAAGCGGATCTGGGGCGCGAGGTGGCACACGCCGTCGCCCGCGAGATGGTGCTGTTCCTGCGCCGCCCCGGCGGTCAGTCCCAGTTCGGTGTGGGGCTGTGGTCGACGCAGCCCGCCACCGACTCCCTCCGCGCCGTGGTGTCCGCCATCCACGCCGACCCCGGCGCTCGCCACGGCATCGCCGATCTGGCCGCGTGCGCCGGGATGAGCCCGCGCCATCTGCAGCGCAGGTTCACCGCCGAACTCGGCACCCCGCCCGCGGCCTATGTGGAACGGGTGCGCGTGGAGGCGGCGCAGCGCGCGCTCGCCGGGGGCGACGACCCCGTCGAGACCATCGCCCGGCGGTACGGCTTCGGCACCGCCGAAACCTTGCGCCGCTCGTTCCACCGGCAGGTCGGCGTCGCGCCGTCCGACTACCGGGACCGATTCCGATCCACCAAGGAGCAGATGTGACGACGTACGGGCTGCTGGTCTTCGAGGGCGCCGAGGAACTCGACTTCGCCGGACCCTGGGAGGTGTTCACGGTCTCCTCGATGCTGCGCGACCACGCCGACACCGCCGTGCTCATCGCCGAGCGGTCCGGCGCCGTCCGCTGCAACAAGGGCATGCGGGTGCTGCCGGACCACACGCTGGACGACCATCCGCCCCTGGACGTCCTGCTGGTGCCGGGCGGCGGCGGAACCCGCCGCGAGGTGTCCAACCCGGTGGTCACCGACTGGATTCGCCGTACCTCCGCGGCCGCCACCTGGACCACCAGCGTCTGCACCGGGGCCCTGCTCCTGCACGAGGCGGGCCCGGCGCGCGGGCGCAGGGTCGCCACCCACCATCTCTTCGAGGACGCCCTGGAGGCGCGCGGCGACATCACGGTGGTGCGCGACGCGCGGTACGTCGTGGACGGCTCCCTGGTCACCAGCCAGGGCGTCTCGGCCGGGATCGACATGGCGCTGTGGCTCGTCGGCCGCCTCCACGGCGTCGACCACGCCCGCGCCGTACGCCGCTACATCCAGTACGAGCCCGCGCCCCCGTACCTCGCCGACGCCCCGGCCGGTTGATAGCCCCCGGGGCTTATTGCGTACGATCTGCAGGTGCATGAATTCAGCATCAGGACCGCGACAGCCGACGACCTCGACGCCGCCCGTGGCGTGATGCTCGACACCGTCTACCGCGACTTCGGGACGGGATACGTGCCGCGCTGGCACGCCGACATCATCGATCCCGGCGCCGCCTATCTGCGGTCGCCGCGGCACACGCTGCTGGTCGCGGTGGACGAGAGGGATGGCGCGGTCGCCGGGACCGCGGCCCTCGACTCCCGGGGCCCGGCCCATCCCCCCAACCCGGCGTGGCTGGCGGAGCGGTACCCGTCGAGGGAGACCGCCCAGCTGCGCCGGGTGTACGTGCGGCCC
Organism: Streptomyces sp. NPDC005962; assembly: GCF_040629205.1. NCBI lineage: Bacteria > Bacillati > Actinomycetota > Actinomycetes > Kitasatosporales > Streptomycetaceae > Streptomyces > Streptomyces sp. NPDC005962. The sequence goes on from NZ_JBEXVE010000016.1 coordinate 141,802, forward strand.
GAGTACCGCCGCCAGGGGCTGGCCCGCCGACTGGTGCGCGCGCTGCTCGACTTCGCCGCGGCCGACGGCGGATATCGCGCCGTCTATCTGCACACCGACCCGGGCGTGCCCGGCGCCGAGCCGTTCTGGCGGTCGCTGGGGAAGGCTGTGTGCGACGAGCGGGAGGAGTCCGGGGGTAGCCGGGTCCTGCACTTCGAGGTCCCCATGGCCTGAGTGGCGGCCATCTTCTGCCCCCGGGGCCCGTCTCCGTCGAGTTGATGGAAATGATTGTCATGTAGCCTCGGCTCATCCCGCTCCGCGCAGCCCCTGGAGAACCTGACCCATGCCCCCTGTCCGCCGTCGGACGGCCGCCGCTCTGCTGCTCGTCCCGCTGCTCGCGGGCTGCTTCGCCTCCCCGAACGGCACGGCGTACGACGCGGCGGGCGGCTCCGGCGGGGGAGGCAGTGGCCGGTTGCGGGTCGCGATGGCGTTCCCGCCCGCCGAGAACTTCTCCCCGTACGGCGCCGATGCCACCCTGCTCAGCCGACTCGGCGTCACCGAAGGGCTGACCCGTCTGGACGGCAACGGCTCCGCGTCGCCCGCGCTCGCCGAGTCCTGGACCCGGGAAGGCAGCCGCGGCTGGCTGTTCACCCTGCGCGAGGCCGAGTTCCAGGACGGCACCGCCGTCACCCCGAAGGCCGTCGCGGACGCCCTGACCCGCGCGGCGCACGCCGACCCGGTGCCCGCCGCGCTCTCCGGCGTCAAGCTCACCGCCAAGCCCGCGGGGGAGCGGCGGGTCCGGCTCACCACCTCGGCCGCGTACCCCGCGCTGCCGCTCACGCTCTCCAGCCCGGGCCTGGCCATCCTGTCCCCGAAGGCGTACAAGAAGGCGACCCCCGACCCGGCCGGTACCGCCACCGGACCCTTCGTACTCGGCCGGTCCACCGGTGCCACCCGGGCCACCCTGAACCGCTTCGACGGCTACTGGGGCGGCCTCGCCCACGCCTCCGGCATCGACGTCCGCTTCATCGCCGACGGCACCGCCCGCACCAACGCCCTGCGCACCGGCGACGCGGACATCGCCGAGGCCGTGCCCGTCTCCCAGGCGGCCACCCTCGACAAGCCCACCGTCCGGGAAGTGCCCACCGCCCGTACCACCGGCCTCTTCCTCAACACCCGCTCCGGCCCCTTCGCCGACCCGAAGGTCCGCGCCGCCGTCCGCGAGGCCGTCAAGCCCGGTGTGTTCGCGCGGGGCGTGTACGAGGGCCACGCCGACCCCGGCCAGGGCGTGTTCGGCCCCGCCCTCTCCTGGGCCACCGGCACACACCCCACGCCCGACCGCCCCTCGGCCGCGCGCGTCGAAAACACCTCGATCACCCTCGGCACCTACGACAACCGGCCCGAGCTGCCTGAGGCCGCCCAGGTGGTGCAACAGCAGCTGGAGAAGGCCGGATTCGACGTGAAGCTGGAGGTCCGGGAGTACTCCCGGCTGGAGGCCGACGCGCTCGCGGGCAGGTTCGACGCCGTCGTCGCCGCCCGCAACACCATGCTCGACACCGGCGACCCCGTCTCCTACCTCGCCAGCGACTTCACCTGCCACGGCAGCTACAACCTGGCCGGGCTCTGCGACAAGGCCGTGGACCGTGCCGTCGCCGTCGCCGACTCCCGCGCCGACACCGCCGAGCGGCAGAGCGCCTCGCTCGCCGCCCAGACGGCCATCCTGCGCACCGACGCCGTCGTGCCCCTGGTGCACCAGCGCATCATCCACGGCGTCGGCAGCTCGGTACGGGGAGTGGAGCTCGACCCGTACGAGCGCGCCCTCGTCGGCGCCGGTACGCACCGTTGACCGGCATACGCCGCGCCGCGGCCACCACCGCGGACGGACGGTCCGCCGCGCTGAGCGCGCTGTGGCGCGCCGCGCTCGCCCTCCTGCTGCTGTGCGGCATCGGCCTGCTGCCCTGGCTGTCCCGTACCGACCCCGCCCGCACCGTGCTCAAGGCGCGCGCGGCCGACCGCGATCCCACCCCCGAGCTGCTCGACGCCATCCGCCGCGACCTCGGCCTGGACGCCGGGCCCCCGCACCTCCTCGGCCAGTGGTTCGGCGGGCTGGCCCACGGCGACGCCGGGACGTCCTGGCTCTCCGGCACGGCCGTGGCGCCCATGGTGGCCCAGGCCCTCGGCTGCTCACTGCTGCTGATGGCCGGAGCGCTGGCGGTCGCGGTGGCCACGGCCGGTGCGGTGTGCGCGCGCACCCTGTGGCTCGGCGCGCGGCGGCGGCCGCTGCCGCGCGGCGCGGGGAGCGGTGGCGCGCTCCTCGCCGCGCTGCCGGAGTTCCTGCTCGCCTCCGTCCTGGCCGCCGTCATCGGGGTGCGGCTCGGCTGGCTGCCCGCCGTCGGCTGGTACGGCTGGTCCTGGATGCCGCTGCCCGCGCTCGCGCTCGGCCTGCCCGTCGGCGCGGCGCTCGGCCGCATCCTGGACGACGTCCTGCCCGGCGCCTTCGCGGAGCCCTGGGTGCGGGCCGCCGCCGCGCGCGGCATGCCCGCCCGGCGCATCGCCCGGCAGGCGCTGCGCCGGGCCGTCCCCGGAGTGTTGCCCAACGTGGGCCTGTTCGTGGTCGGCTTCACCGGTGGCGCCGTCGCCGTCGAGCAGGTCTTCGACATCCCCGGGCTCGGCCGTCTCACCCTTCAGTCGGCCCTCGCCCAGGATCTGCCGGTCCTCCAGACCGGAACCCTCGTGCTCATCGTGTTCGCCACCGCCGCCGGGGGCCTCGCCCGGCTCGCGGCCCGGCTGCTGCTCGGCCCGGCGCTGCGCGACGGCGAACTGCCCTCCCTCCACCGGCCGTCCGGGCAGCCCGCCCGCGCGCTCCCCCTGCTGTACGGGGCCGTCCTGCTGGCCGTCGTCGCCATCGGCGCGCTCCGGGACCCGATGGCACTGGACCCCATGGCCCGTCTCGACCCCCCGTCCTGGCAGCACCCGTTCGGTACGGACGCGCTCGGCCGCGATCTGCTGGCCCGGGTGGGACACGGCGCGCTCACCACCCTCGCCCTCGCCCTCGCGGTGAGCGCCTGCGCGCTGGCCGTGGGGCTGCTGCTCGGCCTGGTGCCCCGGCTGTCCGGCGGGCTCGTCGAGACCGCCAACGCCGTACCGCCCGTGCTCGCCGGGCTGCTGGTCGCGGGCACCGCCGGGGCCGGTCCGTACACGCCCGCGCTCGCCGTCGCCGCCGTCGCCTGGGCGCCCCTGGCCGCGCACACCGCCGCCCTGCTGGTCCAGGAGCGCGCCGCCACCCACCTCGCCGCGACGCGCGCGCTCGGCGCGGGCCGCCACCACCTGCTCCGCCGTCATCTGCTGCCCGCCGTACTGCCGCCCGTCACGCGCCACGCGCTGCTGCGGCTGCCCGCCGTGGCGCTGGCCCTGGCCTCCCTCGGCTTCCTGGGCCTCGGCGCCCAGCCGCCGTCCCCCGAGTGGGGGCGGCTCCTCGCCGAGAACCACCCCTACGCCGAACGCGCGCCCTGGGCCGTGCTCACCCCCGCCGCCGCGCTCGCCCTGCTCGGTGTGGTGGCGGTCACCTCGGCCGGGGGAGTGCGGTGGCCGGGACGGCGGGCGCGCCGGTCGGCCGCACTCGATTGACACAGCTCTCGATTGACACAAATCGAAACGGCGGCGGAGACTGGCGCGCACACGTGTGATGAACTCAAGTTCACTGCGCGCACAGGCTGTTCGGCACGCTACCGCGAAGGACACCGGAATGACCATCACCCGCGACCTCATGATCGGCGGCAAGGACACTCCGGCCGCCTCGGGCCGCACCGCCGACGACCTCGACCCCTACACCGGCGAGGTGTACGCCACCGTGGCGGCCGGCGGGCCCGAGGACGTGGCGCGCGCGGTGGCCGCGGCCGACGCGGCCTTCCCCGAATGGGCCGAGACGGCCCCGTTCACCCGCCGGAAGATCTTCCTCACCGCGGCGGACCTGCTGGAGTCCCGCGCCGCGCAGGCCGCGGAGTACATGCGGCACGAGGCGGGCGGCACCGCGCCCTGGGCCCACTTCAACGTGGCGCTTGCCGCCAACATCCTGCGCGAGGCCGCCGCGGCCATCACCGCGCCGCGCGGCGATGTCCTCAGCGCCCAGGAGGCCGGGGCGCTGGGGCTCGCCGTGCGGGAACCGATGGGTGTCGTCGCCGCGTTCGCCCCGTGGAACGCGCCGGTCATCCTCGGTGTCCGCGCGGTCGCGGCCCCGCTCGCGGCGGGCAACACCGTGGTGCTGAAGCCGAGCGAGGACGCGCCGCTGGCCTGCGGGCTCTTCGTCGCCGACGTCCTGCGCGACGCCGGGCTGCCCGACGGTGTGCTCAACGTGGTCACCAACGCCCCCGAGGACGCCGCCGAGGTGGCCGAGGCCCTGATCGCCGACGAGCGGGTACGGATGGTCAACTTCACCGGGTCCACCGGTGTCGGCCGGATCGTCGGCGCCCACGCCGCACGCCATCTCAAGCCCGCAGTCCTGGAGTTGGGCGGCAAGAACGCCATCATCGTCCTCGACGACGCCGATGTGGACTACGCGGTGGACGCCGCCGCCTTCGGCGTGTTCATGAACTCCGGCCAGATCTGCATGTCGGGCGACCGCATCCTCGTCCACGAGAGCCTCGCCGAGGAGTTCACCGCGAAGTTCACCGCCAAGGTCGCCGCGCTGCCCTGCGGCGACCCCGCCGATCCGACCACCGTGGTCGGCCCGCTGGTCCGCCCCGAGGCGGCGCAGCGGGTGGCGGCCCTCGTCCAGGACGCGGTGGCCAAGGGCGCGACCGTGCTCACGGGCGGCACAGCCCCCGAGGGCTCGGTCCACCCGGCCACGGTGCTGACCGGCGTCACCGAGGACATGGACCTCTACCACGGCGAGGCGTTCGGCCCGGTGTGCGTGGTCGCCACCTTCGCGGACGACGACGGGGCCGTCGCCCTGGCCAACGCCACCGACCACGGGCTGACCTGCGGCATCATCACCGAGAACGGCACGCACGGGCTGCGGGTCGCACGCCGTATCCGCACCGGCATCGTGCACATCAACGACCAGTCGGTGGCCGACGAACCACAGGTCCCGTTCGGCGGCATCAAGCAGTCCGGGTACGGGCGGTTCGGCGGCCGCTGGGGCATCGAGGCGTTCTCCGACACCCGCTGGATCACCCTGGCCACCCAGCACGCCCACTACCCGTTCTGACCCGTCAGCCGAACCCCGGGAGGTGGCCGACGGCGTCCGGGCGCCGGGCGGCCAGCCGCAGCACGCGGATGGTCGAGCGCACCACCTGCTCCTTGACGCGGGCGGCGGTGGCCCCGCGCAGGATCACGTCGCGCGGGGCATCGTCCGCGCGCACGAACTGGACCAGCCCCTCCCGGCGGCCGAGGCTGACGCACTGCAGCAGGTAGCGAAAGGCCAGCGGCTTCGGCTGCCGTCCCCGCACCTCGGCGATGATCGAGGAGGCGGCGTGCGAGCCGGTCGGCAGGGCGGTGGCGCACGCCATCCGCAGCGCTCCGGCGAGCGGTGAGGTAACGGCGGCGGCGTCCCCGACGGCGTAGATCCCGGGGTGGGACACGGAACGCAGGGCGGTGTCCACGCGGATGCGCCCGGCGGGGTCGAGGGCGAGTCCCGCCGCCTCGGCGAGCCCGGTGTTCGCCGTCATCGAGGCGGCCCATACGACCGTATCGGCGTCGATGTCCCCTGGGCGCGCCACGGATCGGCCCTCCCCGATCCGTACACCCAGCCCGGTGAGAGCCGTACGGACATGGGTGCGGCCCCTGGGGGACAGCCCGCCGCCGATCTCGCCCGCGGTGAGCAGCCGTACCCGCCAGTTCCGGTGGCTCTCGGCGAGTTCGGCGGCCAGCTCGATACCGGTGAGCCCACCGCCGACGACGGCGAGGTCACCGGACCCGTCGAGCAGCCGCTTGTGCAGTTCGGCCGAGGTCTCCGGGGTGAAGGCGCCTTCGCCGACGTCGGCGGTGAAGCTGCCGAGCGCGTACACCAGACGGTCGTACGGCAGACGGCGGCCGTCATCCGTGTCCACCTGGCGGGTGGCGGGGTCGATACGGGTGGCACGGGCGGCGATGTGCGCGATGCCGGTGCCCCGCAGCAGCGCGGTCAGCGGGTGCGTCACCTCGGGCCGCCCGGCGGCCCGTTCGTGCAGCCGGACCCGCTCGGTGAAGCGGTCGCTCGGGTCGACGAGGGTGACGTGGGCGTACGGCCAGGCGCAGGGCGGCCAGCAGCCCGCCGTAGCCCGCGCCGAGCACCACGACCAGTTGCTTCTTCATGTCGGTCGCCTCCTCCTCAAGGGGTGTTCACGAGGGGGACGACACAGCGGGCCGGGGTGTGACGGTGACGCCGGTCACAGGTTGGGGAGGTCGAGGTGGCGCAGCTTGTCGGGGTTGATGACGACGTCGACCGCGGTGATCCGCTCGTGGCGCACGGTGAACGCGAAGACCACGGCCCGCTCGCCCGCCGGGTCCACGATGACCAGCCCGGGGGCGCCGTTGACGTCCCGCCGCAGGACGGACATCGTCGCCGGGTCGAGGCCGCGGGCGAGGCGCTGGGCGAAACGCGCCACCTGCTCGTTGCCGAGGATCGGCACCCGGGACGCCACGACCTTCCCGCCGCCGTCCGAGCGCCACACCACCTCCGGATCGAGGATCTCGAGCAGCCCGTCCAGATCGCCGCCCGTCACCGCCGTCAGGAAGGCGTCCACCGCGCGCCGGTGCTCGCCGCGGTCGACGGAGCGGCGCGGGGCCTCGGCCCGCACCCGCTTGCGGGCGCGTGAGGCCAGCTGCCGTACCGCCTCGGGGGACCGGCCCACGACCTCGGCGATCTCGGGGAACGGCACCGAGAACACGTCGTGCAGGATGAACGCGGTCCGCTCGGCGGGGGTGAGCCGCTCCAACACCGTGAGCAGGGCAAAGCCCACGGACTCGTCCAGCGTCACCCGGTCCTCGGGACCGTCGCCCGCCACCACCGGCTCCGGCAGCCAGGGCCCGATGTACGCCTCGCGGCGGGCGCGGGCGGAGCCGAGCAGGTCGTAGCAGATCCGGCTGACCACCGTGGTCAGATACGCGCGCGGGTCGGCCACCTCGTCCCCGGGCAGCGCCTGCCAGCGCAGCCACGTCTCCTGTACGGCGTCATCGGCGTCGGCGACCGACCCGGTGATGCGGTACGCGACGGCCCACAGCCGACCGCGCTGCTGCTCGAACTCTGCCAGGTCTGCCATGGCCCCGATCCTCTCGTCCGTTTCCGGGACCCGGAAACGGGCCCGGAAGGGGAGACGAAACGGCGGCCCGGAGTGTGACATCACGCCTGGTAGAGGGTCGAGGAAGGCGGAGACCGACGCTGTCGATCAAGCTGATGATGCTCGACCCCCTTGTTCGCCTTCCTGGTGGCACACCCCGGATTCGGAGTGATGCTCACCGTGATGTTCTTCGGCACCACCACCCCCGTCGTCGCCGTCACCTGGTATTTGACCGCTCTCGCCGCCCTCAGCCTGGCCGCCGTGGCCATCGCACGCCGCCGCTACGCCATCCGCTGACCCAGACCCTGTGACGAAACGGGGGTGGCGCGGGGGGCCGGGAGAGGCGTAAGTAGTAGATGTGGATATTCGGCAGGGTCTCCCGGAGCTCGGCCGGCCAGGGCAGCAGGGGAGACGGGCCCTGGTCGCGATTCCCCTGGCACTCATCGTCCTGATCGTGCTCGGCGATGTGTTCGGCCCTGCGGGCGTCCGTCTCAGCCCCCTCCTGATCGCCGCCCCCGCCATGGCCGCGTCCTTCGCCGGGCCGCTGCTCACCGGCAGTATCGGGCTGGTGGCCGTGGGCGCCCAGATCGGCATCAACGCCGGACAGCACCGGCTGACCGCGCCCAACCGGATGGCCGAACTCTTCACCCTGATCCTCGTCTCCGCCCTCATCGTGCTCTTCCGCGCCGTGCTCGACCGCCACGCCCGCGAGCTGAGCCGGGTCAGGGCGGTGGCCGACGTGGCGCAGAAGGTGCTGCTGCGCCCGTTGCCCGACCGCGTCGGCCCGCTGCGGATCGCCTCCGTCTACCTCGCCGCCGAGCCGGGCGCGGAGATAGGCGGCGACCTGTACGCGGCGGCCCGCACCTCGTTCGGCACCCGCCTGATCATCGGCGATGTGCGCGGCAGCGGGCTCACCGCCGTCGCGGACGCCTCACTGGTGCTCGGCGCCTTCCGTGCGATCGCCCACTGGCCCGTACCACTGCCCGAACTCGTCTCGCACCTGGACGCCGCCCTGTCCGCGGAGCGCACCGAACCCACCGACCGGGCGCCGGGGGCGGGGGAGTCGTTCGTCACCGCCGCCGTCCTGGAGATCCCCGACGACCAGCCGGTGGTCCGGATGGTCAACTGCGGACACCCGCCGCCGTTCCTGCTGCGCGACTCCACCATCAAGGCCCTCGAAGGCCGTGCCCCCGCCCTGCCGCTGGGCCTCGGCGACCTGGCGGCCGACCGCTACCGGGCCGAGGACTACCCGTTCGAACCGGGCGATCTGCTGCTCCTGTACACCGACGGCGTGATCGAGGCGCGCGACGCCGACGGCACCTTCTACCCGCTCACCGAACGGCTCCAGACCTGGGACGGCGACGGGCCCCGGGGCTTTGTGGACCACCTCCGCCGCGACCTGCTCGCCCACATCGGCGGCCACCAGGGCGACGACGCCGCTCTGGTCGTCCTGGAGCGCCGCCACCCGGAAAGCTGACCACCGCACGAACCACCGCTAAAGTGGTGATATGGGCAGCGGGAACGACGGTCCTGACGACTTCGGGCCAGACCCACTCGGCGACTTCCTCGCCCGGTTCCTCGGAACCGGTCCCGGCGGGCAGGGGGCCGACCGCCATGTCGACTTCGGCCGGCTCATGAGCGAGACCGCTCGCCACCTGGTCTCCTCCGCCGCGTCGTACGCCGCCGAACACGGCAGCACCGACCTCGACACCGAACATCTGCTGCGGGCGGCGCTCACCGCCGAACCGACCCGCACCATGGTCTCCCGCGCCGGGGCCGACCCCGACCGGCTCGCCGCCGAAATCGACCAGCAGGCGGGGGACGGCCCGCCACGCGGCTCGGTCGCCGTCACGCCCGCCGTCAAACGGGCGCTGCTCGACGCCCATGAGATCGCCCGGGCCCGCGGCTCCTCGTACATCGGCCCCGAACACGTACTGATCGCCCTCGCCGCCAACCGGGACTCCACCGCCGGGCAGATCCTCCACGCCGCCCACTTCGAACCCCGCAGCGCACCCCCGGCCGGCCGCCCGGCCCCGGGCCCCGCCGCCGAGCGGCCCGTGGCGGACCGCCGCGGCACCCCCACCCTCGACCGGTACGGCCGCGATCTGACCGACCTGGCCCGGGAGGGCCGCATCGACCCGGTCATCGGCCGCGACGAGGAGATCGAGCAGAGCATCGAGATCCTGGCCCGGCGCGGCAAGAACAACCCCGTCCTGATCGGCGAGGCGGGCGTCGGCAAAACCGCCGTCGTCGAGGGGCTGGCCCAGCGCATCGCCGAGGCCGACGTGCCGGACATCCTGCTCGGCCGCCGCGTCATCCAGCTCGACTTCGCGGGTGTCGTGGCCGGGACCCGCTACCGCGGCGACTTCGAACAGCGCCTCACCGCCATCATCGACGAGATCCGCGCCCACTCCGACGAACTCATCATCTTCATCGACGAACTGCACACCGTCGTCGGCGCGGGCGGCGGCTCCGAGGGCGGCACCATGGACGCGGGCAACCTGCTCAAGCCCGCCCTCGCCCGAGGCGAACTGCACGTCATCGGCGCCAGCACACTCCAGGAGTACCGCCAGTACATCGAGAAGGACGCAGCCCTCGCCCGCCGCTTCCAGCCCATCATGGTCCCCGAACCCACCCCCACGGCCGCCGTCTCCATCCTGCACGGCCTCCGCGACCGCCACGAGGCACACCACCAGGTGCGCTACACCGACGAGGCGCTGCTCGCCGCCGTCGAACTCGCCGACCGCTACCTCGCCGACCGCTTCCTCCCGGACAAGGCCATCGACCTGATGGACCAGGCCGGTGCCCGGGTACGGCTGCGCTCCAGCGCCCGCGGCACCGATCTGCGCGCCCTGGAACGCGAGGTCGAACAGCTGACCCGCGACAAGGACCAGGCCGTCGCCGCCGAGCAGTACGAGCGCGCCACCGCACTGCGCGACCGCATCGCCGAACTCGGCGGCCGCATCACCGAGGGCTCCGGCACCCAGTTCCACGGCTCCCGGGTCTCCGAGGTCACCGTCGAGGACATCGCCGACATCGTCTCCCGGCAGACCGGCATCCCCGTCAGCAGCCTCACCCAGGAGGAGCGCGAACGGCTGCTCGGCCTGGAAGAACACCTCCACAAGCGGGTCATCGGCCAGGAGGAGGCCGTCGCCGCCGTCTCCGACGCCGTGCTGCGCTCCCGGGCCGGACTCGCCGACCCCCACCGCCCCAGCGGCAGCTTCCTCTTCCTCGGCCCCACCGGCGTCGGCAAGACCGAACTCGCCCGCGCCCTGGCCGAGGCGCTGTTCGGCAGCGAGGACCGGATGGTCCGCCTCGACATGAGCGAATACCAGGAGAAGCACACCGTGAGCCGCCTCGTCGGCGCGCCACCCGGATACGTCGGCCACGAGGAGGCCGGGCAGCTGACCGAGGCGGTACGCAGACAGCCGTACGCGCTGCTGCTCATGGACGAGGTGGAAAAGGCCCACGCGGACGTGTTCAACATCCTGCTCCAGGTGCTCGACGACGGCAGACTGACCGACGCCCAGGGCCGCACCATCGACTTCAAGAACACCGTCATCGTCATGACCAGCAACCTCGGCTCCGAGGCCATCACCGGGCGCGGCGCCGTCCTCGGCTTCGGCGGCGGCGACGCCGAGGCCGACGAGGCGTCCCGCCGCGAACGGGTGCTGCGCCCGCTGCGGGAACACTTCCGGCCCGAGTTCCTCAACCGCATCGACGAGATCGTGATCTTCCGCAGGCTCGCCGACGAACAGCTGCGCCAGATCACCGATGTGCTGCTGGAGGAGACCCGCCGCCGGATGCGCGCCCAGGACATCCTCGTCGACTTCACCCCCGCCGCCGTCGACTGGCTGGCCCGCCACGGCCACCAGCCGGAGTACGGCGCCCGCCCGCTGCGCCGTACGATCCAGCGTGAGGTCGACAACCCGCTCTCCCGGATGCTGCTCGGTGGCACGCTGCGGCCGCACAGCCCGGTCGAAGTCGACGTGGAGAACGACGTGTTGGCGTTCCACATCGAGCAGGAGCCCGCGGCCACGTGACCGTCACGGCCACGTGACCGTCACGGCCACCTGACCGTCACGGCCACCTGACCGTCACGGCCACGTGTCCGTCAGCGTCCCATGGTCAGACCGTCCTTCTTCGCGCCCCGGCTGAGGACCGCTTCCTGGATGGTGGACAGGGCGTGGGTGTAGTGGCTGTTGCCGGGGCTTTTCTCCAGCGCCCGGGGGAGGTTGACCACGGAGATCGGGTCGTTGCCCACGGCGTGCGGGATGAACTCCGCCTTCTCCACCTCCCACGGTCTGCCCTCGGCGGTGGGCGGTGCGAAGGTGAAGCGGGCCGCCGAGCCCATCTGCCCGCGCTCGTCCGGCATCACGCCCGCGACCTGGTCACCCATGCCGTAGACCACCCAGGTGCCGTTGACCTTCTCGTACGCCTGGGGGACATGGGCATGAGTGCCGATGATGAGGTCGATGTCGCGGCGGCCGTGGCTCCGGGACGCGGTGAGCTTCTTGGCGAGGGACAGCTGCTGCTTGTCCGGCGCCTGCTGCCACTCGGTGCCCCAGTGTGTGCTGACCACGACCACATCGGCCCCGGCGCGACGGGCGGCCCGGGCGTCCTTGATGATGCGATCGGCGTCGATGAGGTTGACGATCCAGGGCTTCCCCTGGGGCACCGGGATGCCGTTCGTGCCGTACGCGTAGGCGAGCTGGGCCACCTTGGCGCCACCGGCCTCCATGACGGCCGGGGTGGCGCTCTCCCGGGCGGACCGGGCCGATCCGGTGTGCTGGACACCGGCCTTGTCCAGGGCGCCGAGGGTGCGGGTCACGCCCTCCGTCCCGGCGTCCAGCGTGTGGTTGGAGGCCGTGGAGCAGGAGTCGTAGCCGAGCTTCCTGATCGCGTCGGCGATCTGGGGCGGGGTTTTGAACGTGGGGTATCCGGTGAACGGCCCGCCGGCCGCGCCGTACACCGTCTCCATGTGGCAGATGGCCAGATCGGCCTGGGCGACCACGGGCGCGGCACCCACCAGCATGCGGTGGAAGTCGTAGCTCTCACCGCCCGAGTCCGCGCGCGCCTGACGGATGACGGAGGCATGGGCGAGGAGATCACCGGTGGCCACCAGGGTGAACTTCTTCTGGGACTCGGCGCGCGCCACGCCCGCTGTCCGGGAGGGTTTCTGCTCGGCGTGGCCGGTGGCGGTGGTGTCGCCGCCGCTGCCGCACGCGGTGGCGACGGTGGCGAGCAGGGCGGCCGCGAATATCGCCGTTCGGCGGCGTCGGTGAGGGAACACGAGTCACTCCGCACTCACGAGGGCAAATGGGTGGATTGTCGTATTTATGCGTACGACAGAAGATCACCCAACGGAGAGGTGCGAAGCTTCACCGGAACGGCAGACCGGAAGCACCCGATGAGCCCTCTCGAACCCTTGTGATGCGGACGTGCGAGCGACGTGGAATCGGCTGAACGGACGTACTCGTCCGGGAGGTGTCCGCGCCGGGCCCGTCAGCGGAGGCCGGCGCGCACCTTAACCACGCCGAGCGGTCAACGGAACGGTGACACGGCCGGCGGCCAGATCGACGGACACCTTCGCCCCGGTGGCGTCCTCGAAGTAGAGAAAGTCGGCGTCGGTGCCCGCGAGGACGAGGCCGAGCCGGTGACCGGGCTTGACCTGGTAGTCGTTCGGAAGCGTCTGCCAGGCGACGCGGTAGGACGTACCCGGCGTCAGCGGCTCCGGCGTGGTCGGCGAGTGCCGGTTCTGCGCGTCCATCCAGCCCCGGGCGATCACCTCGGAGGGGTTGCGGACCGTCACATTGGCCGTCTTCTGGTAGCACGCGTCGTCCGCGGCGGTGCTCTCGCCGTGGCAGGACTCCTCGGCGAGCCCGCGCAGCCCGTCGTGGACGCCGTTCAGCGGGTCGTTGCGCGACCAGTCGATCCGTTCGTCCTCGCCGTAGTCGACCAGCAGCGCGGTGAGGTTCGACGTCGGCTTGTCGAGCGTGACCCGTAAGTCCACGGTGGGCGTGCCCGAGATCCGCGCGCCGGTGCGCAGTGGCGGGGTGAGGAACGCGAGTCGGCCGGGCCGGGCGGCGGCCGGGTCGGCGGTGAGGTCCGCCTCGCTCAGCTTGAGATCGGTGAAGGTTCCGGTGCCGGTGGCGGGACGGAGCGTCAGCGAGCCGTCGGGCCTGGGGTGCAGGGACGCGGGGGAGGTGCGGGCCGGCCAGTCGGCCTGGGTGGTCCAGGTGGCCGGCCCGGACTGCAGATCGACCCGGGGCTCGTCCATGATGCCGTTCCGGATTCCGTACAGCCAGTAGTCGAACCAGCGGTGCACGGTGTCGACCCAGCGGGCGCGCCGCCCGGGCCAGTCGAACGGGTCGGCGTGGCCGTAGCGCCCGAGCCACAGCTTGCGCGGTACGCCCCGCTCGGCCAGCGGGGCCCACCAGTCGGCGAGCTGGTCGATCCGCACGTTGTAGTCGCTGAGGTCGTGGGCGGCGAAGACGCTCGCCCGCACCTTGCTCACCTGGGGAGCGGGCGGCGCGAGGTAGTCGCGCTCCTTCCAGTAAGCGTTGTAGTTGCCGGTGGCGTCGTCCTCGCCCGCGGCCAGGCCGTCGCGCACCGCTTGGCACTTCGCGGGCGGGTCGGAGTCCAGCGAAGCGGCCAGCCACGGGCCGAACCCGTTCCAGTGCTTGGCGCCGTTCGTCCGGGCGAACTCGTACCAGGAGCTGATTCCGGAGATCGGGACGATCGTCTCCAGGCCCTTCACCCCGGTGCCCGCCACGGCGTTCGCCAGGGTCCCCTCGTAGGAGTGGCCGATCATTCCGGTCTTGCCGCTGGACCAGGTGGCCTTCGCCGCGCTGCCGTCGGCCCGGTAGGCGGTGGCCCGGCCGCCCAGCCAGTCGATCGCCGAGGTGGCCGCGGCGACGTCGGCCTTGCCGCCGATGGTCGGGCAGCCGTCGGACCTGCCGGTGCCGGTCATGTCGACGTCGACGACGGCGTAGCCGCGGGGAACGAAGTAATTGTCGTAGAAGAGGGGAAACTTCAGCGGGTTGCCCTCGGCGTCGTAGGTCTTCTTCTCCGCCTCGAAGCCGCGGCCGACCGTGTCGTTGTACGGGCTGGCCAGCATGATGACCGGGACCTTGAGCCCCCGCTCGGTCTCCCGGGGCCGGATGATGTCCACGGCCACGCGGTCCTTGGCGCCGTCGCCGTCGCTGTCGACGGGCGTGTGGACCATGAGGTGTTCCCGGATGGCGTCCCGGTAAGAGAACACCGGCTGGGTACGGCCATGGGCCACGGCGGGCGAGGGCGTGGCGGAGGGGCGGGCCGTGGCGGGCCCGGTGGGGAGGGCGGCGAGGGACATCGATATCGCGACCGCGATGACCGCGGTGCCTCGCCATCGTGGAATGAGCACGCGGTCCTCCTGGTCGCATGGGGCCTGTCCCGCCGAGGGGCGCCGGACCGATGGACAAGCGGTCCGGCGCCCCTCGGCGGAGGTTTTCCTGGCTCCGATGGCTACTCGGCGATTTTGGTGCGCATGATCCAGCGGAACACCGCCGGGAGGAGATCGCCGTCGACCAGCTCGAAATGCTCGTATCCATTGCGGTGCTGGATTTTGAGCCTCCGAGTGGCGAGGGACGACTGACCGGTGCGATGCGCCCGGGGGAGATCGTCAGGACCCCCTTCGAGGATGACCTCGATCGGGCCGCCGTCGGGAAAATATGTGCTCTGTTCCGTCACCTGTTCACCTCTTTACGCGGGAACCTGCAGTTCGAGCCGGTCGTCCGAGGTGAGGATGGCCCGCTGCATGTCCTGAAGGGCCCGGCACGGTTCGAGCCCGAGTTCCTCGTTGAGCGTCTTCCGTGCCGCTTGATACACATGCAGGGCGTCCGCCCGGCGGCCGCAGCGGTAGAGCGCCAGCATCAGCTGACGATGCAGTGCCTCCCGCAGCGGGTGCTCGGTGGTCAGCTGGTACAGACCGCTTACCAGTTCGCGATGGCGGCCGAGCATCAGGCGCGAATCGGTCAGCATTTCGACACACTCCAGACGGGCTTCCTTCAGCCAGGTCTGAAATCCCTCGAGAATCGGCCCGTGGCACACATCGTCCAGCAGCGGGTCGCGCCAGAGGTCGAGCGCGCTTTCGAAACAGGCCGTGGCCTGCTGGTGGCGTCGCTCCCGGAGATGATCCCGGCCCTCGCCCACCAGCCGTTCGAAACAGTGGAAGTCGAGATCATCATTTCCCAGGCGCAGGACGTATCCCGGCGGGCGGGTGAGAACCGGGCTTTCGCTCTGCTGGGGCCGCCGCAGGAACTTGCGAATCTGGGAGACATACACATGAAGGCCCGCGATCGCCCGGCGCGGCGGGTCCTGGCCCCAGATCTCCGTGATGAGCTGGTCGATCGGAACCACCTGATCCGCGCGGACCAGGAGGACGGTCAGCAGGACTTCGATCTTCCGCGCCCTGATGGATAATTTCCGCCCCTCCTCGACCACGCGGAGAGGGCCCATGATCTCATATCGCACTGCTTGCCCCGTCCGAGTCGCCGATGCGTGCGGTCATGGGGCAGTCGGCGCCGTTGCCGGAAATCCCCGCGAGATTCTTCGAGTTTCCGTACCCGCCCGGGGGTGGTGCCTGTCTGCTGAAGACGAACGAATGTGCGGGCTCTCGTCGCGCACGTGCCGCCGAGCCGCCCGCCTGTGGGAAGTGGATCGGCTGTTCACCGCCGCACGGGGACGGACAGTGCTGCCGATTCCGCTTACTCACGTCGTTCGCGACTGCCATTACTCACCCCTCTTTATCACGGACCTGCCGGTGCTTCGGAAACCGCGAATCCGCAGTTCACCGCCCATGGCAGGTGCCCTTCGTCCTAAGCGATTCCTATGACTACCTGCCTCACCTAGAATCCGGGTAGATGCGCCCTAGAGGCGCCACCGCGCAGAAAGGAGCGCATTTCGAAACCGGTGTGGAAGATCAGGGTCCGGATATCTTCGGCCTTGAGTAGCGCGGTCAGCGAATGACAATACGCTGATCGCGATGGCGGGTTCAAGCGCGCCATGCCGAAAACCGCGTCCACTGAGGTCCGTTGATGAGAAGTGGATAATTGCGGGACTTCTGGGGCCGGTTGCCCCGTGGAAACCGGCCCCAGAATCCTTGGTCAAAGCTTGTGGGCCACCACGATCGCACAACCGGCGCTGCCCACCGTGGGCAGCGCCGACTTGGCGGCGTCGAGCACTTCCTGCACGCTGACCCCGTGCCGCTCCTCGAACTCCCGGCGGCACTTCAGAATGCCGTCGATCATGCGGTTGGCGGTGTCCTTGGTGTGCTCGGTGACGTCCCTCAGCTCGTCCAGCCGCAGCCCGGCGTCGGTGATCAGACCGGGCCAGTCCCGCATCCCGGTCAGCGAGGTGACCGCGTCGGGATCGTTCTCCGGCTGATAGCTGCCATCGGCCGGTGGCGTCACATCCGTCAGCACCAGCCGGCCGCCGGGCGCCAGCACCCGGGCCATCTCGCGCAACGCCGTGGGCCGGTGCATATGGTTGATGGATTCGAAGGCGAGTACGGCGTCGAACGATGCGTCCCCGAAAGGCATGGCCATGCCATCGGCGTACTGGAACGACACCCGGTCGGACATGTGCTCCGCGCGCGCCGCTTCGGTCGCCTGCCCGACCTGAAGCTCGCTGATGGTGATCCCCAGAACACCGGCCCCGGTCGTCGACGCCACCCGCAGCGCGGGCTTGCCGATACCGCAGCCCACATCCAGCACCCGGTCTCCCGGCCCCACTCGCAGCCGTTCGATGAGCAGATCGGTGAAGCGGTCCGTCGCCTCCTGGACCGAGCTGGTGTCGGACGGGCCGTCCCAGTAGCCGAAGTGGAAGTTGTCGTCCCACGCCATCTGCAGCAGCGGTCCGAGCGAACTGTAGTAGTCCGACACCTGGCCGCCTGGCGGCGCGGGTGATGGGGATGTCATGGCACTCCTCCTGTGTGCTCGGCGCTCCGGTCGGCCGTCAAGTGGCCACAAGGGGCTCACCTGTTCAGCGATGGTCCGGGGTTCCGGTAACGCGTCTCTAAAGTGACCGGCCGCGGGCATTTGGTCTGCCTTTAGAACCGCGCCCCACGATGGGCCACGTGCTCGCACCGATCATCAATCCGGAGCGGGAGTGCCGCCCATGAGCAACCACGTCCCTGCCAACCTCGAGCGCCGTACGTGGTGTGATGGCTAGCGCCCCGCCCACCCGGCAACCTCAGTCCGCGGAGCCCATCGCCATCGTGGGAATGGCCTGCCGCCTGCCCCACGCGCCCAGCCCGTCAGCCTTCTGGCAGCTGCTGCGGCAGGGCCGCCACGCCATCACCACGATGCCCGCCGACCGCCGCCACCCCGGCACCCCGGCCGATCCGGTAGCTCCTTCCACCACCTGGTACGGCGGATACCTGGACCGCGTCGACACGTTCGACGCCGAGTTCTTCGGCATCCCGCCACGCGAAGCGGTGGCCATGGACCCCCAGCAGCGGCTGATGCTCGAACTCGGCTGGGAGGCGTTCGAGGACGCCGGAATCCGCCCCGGAACGCTGAAGGACACCGCCACCGGTGTCTTCGTCGGCGCGATCTGGGACGAGTACGCGACCGTGCTGCGCCGCCACCGTCCCCTCGCGAGCACACGGCACGCCATGACCGGCGTACACCGCAGCATCATCGCCAACCGGATCTCCCACCGCTACGGGCTGCGCGGCCCGAGCCTCACCGTCGACACCGCACAGTCCTCGTCCCTGGTCGCCGTCCACACCGCGTGCGAGAGCCTGCGCCGCCACGAGTGCACCCTCGCGCTGGCCGGCGGCGTCAACCTCATCCTCACCGAGGAGAGCATGGAGGCCGCCGCGGCCCAGTTCGGCGGACTCTCCCCGGACGGCCGCTGCCACACCTTCGACGCCCGCGCCAACGGCTTCGTACGCGGCGAGGGAGGCGGCGCCGTGCTGCTCAAGCCCCTCGGCGCGGCGGTGCGCGACGGCGACCCGGTGTACTGCGTGATCCGCGGCAGCGCCCTCAACAACGACGGCGCCACCGACGGCCTGACCACCCCCGGCCCGGCGGCGCAGGAAGCCGTGGTGCGGCTCGCCCACCAGCGCGCCGGAACCGCACCCGGCGACGTCCAGTACGTCGAACTGCACGGCACCGGCACGCCCGTCGGCGACCCCGTCGAGGCCGAGGCGCTCGGCGCCGCCCTCGGCAGCGCCCGTACTGCGGACAACCCCCTGCTGGTCGGCTCCGCCAAGACCAACGTCGGCCACCTGGAAGGCGCCGCCGGAATCGTCGGGCTGCTCAAATGCGCCCTCAGCATCACCCACCGGCAACTCCCGCCCAGCCTCCACTACACCACCCCGAACCCGCGCATCCCGCTGGCCCGTCTCGGACTGCGCGTGCAGGACGAACTCACCGCGTGGCCACACCCGGACCGGCCGCTCCTCGCCGGGGTCAGCTCCTTCGGCATGGGCGGCACCAACTGCCATCTGTTGCTCGCCGAACCACCCACCCCCGTGGCGGCCACCCCGCCGCCGGTCACGCCCCGGGGCACGTCCCCGGCCCCGCCCGTTGTCCTGTTGTGGCCCCTCTCCGCCAGGACGCCCGCGGCGCTGCGCGCCCAGGCCGGGCGGCTGCGCGACCACCTCGCCGCCCACCCCGGCGCCGACCCCGCGGACCTCGGCCACGCGCTGGCCACCACCCGGACCGCCTTCCCCCACCGCGCCGTGCTCCTCGGCGACGGCCACCACCCCGACGAGCTGCCGCGCGGACTCGACGCGCTCGCACAGGGCGCACAGACCGCCGGGCTCGTCCGGGGCCGGACGAGCGACGGAGGGCTCGCGCTGCTCTTCAGCGGCCAGGGCAGCCAGCGCCCCGGTATGGGCCGCGAACTGTACGCCGCGCACCCTGTCTTCGCCGACGCCCTCGACGAGGTCTGCGACACCCTGGACCCGCACCTCGACCTGCCCCTGCGCGACGTCATGTTCGCCGAACCCGGTACGCCGCGTGCGGCGCTGCTGGACCGGACGTCGTACACCCAGCCCGCGCTGTTCGCCATCGAAGTCGCCCTGTACCGGCTGGTGGCCTCCTGGGGGCTGAAGGCCGACTACCTGATGGGGCACTCGGTCGGTGAGATCGCCGCGGCACAGGTGGCCGGAGCGCTCTCCCTCCCCGGCGCCTGCGCGCTCGTGGCCGCCCGTGGCAGGCTCATGCAGTCGGTCACGGCGGACGGTGCGATGGCCGCCTGGCAGGCCACCGTGGACGAAGCCACCGAACTGCTGGCCGGGCAGGAAGACCGGATCGCCGTCGCCGCCGTCAACGGACCCGCCTCTGTCGTGGTCTCCGGGGACCGGGACACCGTCCACGACACCACGGCCATCTGGCGCGAGCGCGGCCGCAAGGCGCGTCTGCTGAAGGTCAGCCACGCCTTCCACTCCCCGCACATGGACCCGATGCTCGACGAACTGCGCGCCGCAGCGGCTGACTTGACCGTCACCGCACCGGCCATCCCCGTCGTCTCCAATGTGACCGGCCGCGCCGCCACCGCCGAACAGCTCGCCTCCCCGGACCACTGGGCCCGCCACGCCCGCGACGCGGTGCGCTTCGCCTCCGGAATGGACACCCTCCGCGCGGTGGGCGTCACCACCTTCCTCGAACTCGGACCGGACGCCCAACTGACCGCCATGGCCCGTGAATGCCTCGCCGAGCGCCCCGGCACCGAGGACGGCCCCGACCGGTCGCGCCCCCTCGTGGTGGCCGTTCTACGACGTGACCGGCCGGAGGCGCGCACCTTCGCCACCGCCATGGCCGAGGCACACGTACGCGGCGCCGCCCTCGACTGGGAGCGGGTCTTCGGCGGACACCGCTCCCGTTCGGTAGACGTGTCCCGCCCGGTAAGCCTGCCGACGTACGCCTTCCAGCGGGAGCGCTACTGGCCCGAGGCGGAGCCGACGGCCCCGGCCCCGGACAGCGCGGCCCCGGGCAGCGCAACCACGGACGGCGCGGCCACCGTATCGCCGCTGGTCGGGCGGCTGGCGGAGCTGACCGGCCCGGAGCGGGACCGTGCCCTGCTGAACGCGGTGTGTGACACCGCGGCCGTCGTCCTGGGACACCCCGGCCCGGACACCATCGACCCCGCCCTCAGCTTCAAAGACCTGGGCTTCGACTCCCTCGCGGCCACGGAACTGAGCGAGCGGCTGAGCGACGCCACCGGTCTGCCCCTGCTCGCCACGCTCACCTTCGACCACCCCACACCGCTCGCCGTCGCCACCCATCTGCGCACCCGTGTCGACCGGACCCCGGACGCCCCCAGCACCCCGGCAGTCCCAGCACCGGTCACCACTCCGGCCACCGACGACGACCCCATCGCCGTGGTGGCCATGAGCTGCCGCTACCCCGGCGGAGCCGACACCCCGGAGGCGCTGTGGCGGCTGCTGGCCGAGGGCGTGGACGCGGTCGGCGAGTTCCCTACGGACCGTGGCTGGGACCTGGCGGGGCTCTTCGACCCGGACCCGGACCGTCCCGGCACCAGCTACACCCGCGAGGGCGGATTTCTGTACGACGCCGCACATTTCGACGCCGAGTTCTTCGGCATCAGCCCACGTGAGGCGCTGGCCACCGATCCGCAACAGCGGCTGCTGCTGGAGGCCGCGTGGGAGGTGTTCGAGCGCGCGGGTATCCGCCCCGCCGCCCTCATGGGCAGCTCGACCGGGGTGTTCGTCGGGGTGACGCCCCAGGACTACGGTCCACGGCTGCACGAGGCGCCGAAGGGGCTCGACGGCCATCTGCTGACCGGCAGCACGCCCAGCGTGGTGTCCGGGCGGATCGCGTTCACCTTCGGTCTGGAGGGGCCCGCGGTGACGGTGGACACGGCGTGTTCGTCGTCGCTGGTGGCCCTGCATCTGGCCGCCCAGGCGCTACGGCAGCGCGAGTGCCGGATGGCACTGGCGGGCGGAGTGGCGGTGATGGCGGCCCCGGGCATGTTCACCGGCTTCTCCCGCCAGCGCGGCCTGGCCGCCGACGGCCGGTGCAAGCCGTTCGCCGCGGCGGCGGACGGTACGGGCTGGGGCGAGGGCGCTGGACTCGTGCTGCTGGAGCGGCTGTCGGACGCCCGACGCGAGGGCCACCACGTACTGGCGCTGATCCGGGGCTCGGCGGTCAATCAGGACGGTGCGTCCAATGGACTGACGGCGCCCAACGGGCCGTCGCAGCAACGGGTCATCCGCCAGGCCCTGGCCGCCGCCCGGCTGACCCCGTCCGAGGTGGACGCGGTGGAAGCACACGGCACTGGCACCACGCTGGGCGATCCGATCGAGGCGCAGGCCCTGCTCGCCACGTACGGACACCAGCGGCCTACGAACCGCCCCCTGTGGCTCGGCTCCATGAAGTCGAACATCGGCCACACCCAGGCGGCCGCGGGAGTGGCGGGTGTCATCAAGATGGTGATGGCCATGCGGCATGGGCAGCTGCCCGCCACCCTGCACATCGACGAGCCGAGCCCGCACGTCGACTGGGACAGCGGCAACGTGCGCCTGCTCACCGAACCGGTCGCGTGGCCGCGCGGGGAACATCCCCGCCGCGCGGGCGTCTCGTCCTTCGGTATCAGCGGGACCAACGCCCATCTGATCCTGGAACAGCCCCCCGCCCCCGAAGACACAGCCCCCGAAGACACCGCCCCTGAAGACGCCGCGCCCGGCGCCCCGTCCGAGCACGGGCCCACCTCCTGGGTGCTGTCGGCACGGAGCGCGGAGGCGCTGCGCGGGCAGGCCGGTGCGCTGGCCACCGCACTGGCCACCGACTCCGGCACGTCCGCCGCGGAGGTGGGCTGGTCGCTGGTCACCACGCGGTCGGTGTTCGCACACCGGGCGGTGGCGGTCGGTGAGGACCGCGACGCGCTGACGGCGGCCGTCCGGGCGCTGGCGGCCGGTGACAGCCACCCGGGCCTCGTGGGACCCGCCGCGGTACCCCCAGGCACCGCGCCGACGGGGGGCCCGGGCCCGGTGCTGGTGTTCCCGGGGCAGGGATCGCAATGGCAGGGGATGGGCGCCGAACTCCTTGCTACTTCCCCGGTGTTCGCAGCACGCGTGGCCGCCTGCGAGCGGGCCCTGGCACCGTACGTGGACTGGTCGCTCACCGATGTGCTGCGCGGCGCCGGGGGCGATGTGGCCCGGGTCGACGTGGTGCAGCCCGTGCTGTGGGCCGTGATGGTCTCGCTGGCCTCGGTGTGGGCGGAGTACGGGGTGACACCCACCGCCGTCGTGGGCCACAGCCAGGGCGAGATCGCGGCGGCCGTGGTGGCGGGGGCGCTGTCGCTGGAGGACGGAGCGAAGGTCGTGGCCCTGCGCAGCCGGGCGCTGCGCCGACTGGCCGGTGGCGGCGCGATGGCCTCGCTGGGGCTGGGGCGGGAGGCGGCGGCCGACCTGCTGACCGAGCTGGGCGACCGGGCGGCGGCGGTCGTGGTGGCAGTCGTCAACGGGCCCGGATCGACGGTCGTGTCCGGACCGCCCGGGCAGGTGGCCGCCGTGGTGGCCGCATGCCAGGAGAGCGGCGATCGCGCACGGCTGATCGAGGTGGACTACGCCTCCCACAGCCCCCAGGTCGACGAGATCACAGAGGAGTTGACCCATCTGCTGGACGGTATCCGTCCGGCCACCTCCGCCGACACCGGAGTGGCGTTCTACTCGACGGTGACCGGCGGCCGGGCCCGCCCCGCCGACCTCGGCACCGGCTACTGGGTGCGCAACCTGCGCGAACAGGTGCGGTTCGCCGATGCCGTCGACGCGCTGCTGACCGATGGTCACCGCGTGTTCATCGAGGCCAGCACCCATCCGGTGCTGACGATGGGGATGCGGGAGTGTTTCGAGGAGGCGGATGCCGTCGCAGTCGCCGTACCGACGCTGCGGCGTGGCCACGGGGGCCGGGCGCAGCTGATGCGCTCACTGGGACAGGCGTTCACCGCCGGGGCCGACGTCGACTGGACCGCCCTTTTCCCGGCCGACCCGCCGCCCCGTACCGTCGAACTCCCCACCTACGCCTTCCAACGCGAACGGTACTGGCTGGACGCCCCCGCCCCGCGCGGCGGCGATCCCGCCGACCTCGGCCTCACCTCCGCCGAACACCCCCTGCTGGGCGCCGCCGTGGAATGCGCCGACGGCAGCGGCCTGATGCTGACCGGGCGTATCTCCTCACGGACACACCCCTGGCTGAGCGAGCATGTGGTCGGCGGGGTGGCACTGGTGCCGGGCGCCGCGCTCGTGGAATGGGTGCTGCGTGCGGGCGACGAGGCCGGTTGCGGCGAGGTCGAAGAGCTGGCGTTCCGGGCCCCGTTGGCGCTGCCCGCCGCAGGCGGCCTCCGCGTACAGGTGGTGGTGGGCGCCCCCGCCGACGACGGGCGGCGCGACGTACGCGTATACGCCCGACCGGACCTCGTCGGCGGCACACCTGCCACGTGGACGTGCCACGCCGCGGGCGTACTGCGCCCGTCCGCACCGGACGACCCGACGGCCGAGCCCGGGGCATGGCCACCGACCGGTGCGCGGCCGGTGGCGACGGACGGGCTGTACGAACGGATCGCCGCCTCGGGCTATGCGTACGGCCCGGCCTTCCGGGGAGTGCGCGCGATGTGGCGCGACGGCGCGGACGTCCTGGCCGAGGTGGAGCTGCCGGAGGCCGCAGGCGAGCCGGGCGGGTACGGCATTCACCCGATCCTGCTGGACGCGGCCCTGCAACCGGCCCTGGTACCTGACGAGAATGGGGAAGTCGCCGACGAGCGGCTGTGGCTGCCGTTCACGATGAGCGGCGTAGCGCTCTGGGCGGCCGACGCCACCACCGTACGCGTCCGGCTGTCCCCGCACCGGCAGGGCGCGGACGGCGAGCGCGAGATGCGGGTGGCCGTGTCCGATGCCGCGGGCGCACCGGTGCTCACCATCGACGCGCTCATGATGCGTCCGGCCGCCCCCGAGCAGCTGCGGCCCGCGGACGGCCATGGCGAGGCCGAACGTACCGCGCCGGTGCCACGGGGTGGCGTACGGGGCGGGCGGCGGCGCGCGGCCGCCGTGGCCGGTGCGCGGTCGGCCGACTGGGCCGCACGGCTGAGGGGGCTGTCGGCGGCCGAACGGCAGCGGGCGGTGCTCCAGCTGGTCCGCCAGCACGCCGCCACCGTACTGGGACACACCGACCCCGACGCGGTGCATGCCGAGGCCAGCTTCAAGGAGCTGGGCTTCGAATCCCTGACCGCGGTCGAGCTGCGCGACCGTCTCGCGGCGGCCACCGGACTGCGCCTGCCCGCGGCCCTCATCTTCAGATATCCGACCCCGGAGGGCATCGCGCGCCATCTGGTGCAACGGCTTTCTCCCGAAGGCAAGGTCCCGACGCAGAAGTCGACGGATGCGATGAATGTCGCGGAAAGGCTGGAGTCCGCGTCCGCGGATCAGGTTCTTGACTTTATCGACAACGAGCTTGGTGTGTCCTGAATGTACCGGGCGCGACGAATGCTGAAGGCCGGGTGACCCCTAGTGGCGAACGAAGAGAAGCTGGTCGAGTATCTCAAGCGGGTCTCCGCTGATCTGCACGATACGCGGCAGCGTTTGCGTGCGGCGGAGGAGCGCGCCCAGGAGCCGGTGGCCGTGGTGGGAATGGCCTGCCGCTTCCCGGGCGGGGTCACCTCCCCCGAGGAATTGTGGGACCTGCTCGGTTCGGGTGTGGACGCGATCGGTGATTTCCCGACGGACCGTGGCTGGGACCTGGAAAACCTCTACCACCCCGATCCCGAGCATTACGGCACCAGTTGCGTTCGCCAAGGCGGATTCATCGAGGCCGACCAATTCGACGCCGCGTTCTTCGGGATCAGCCCGAGAGAGGCGCTGGCGATGGACCCACAGCAGCGGCTGGTCCTGGAAATCGCCTGGGAGGCGCTGGAACGGGCCGGAATCGACCCCGCCACCCTGAAGGGCACCCGCACCGGCGTCTACACGGGAGTGTCCAGCCAGGACTATCTGGCCCGGGCTCCGCGGATTCCCGAGGGCTTCGAGGGATACGCCACCACGGGCACACTCACCAGTGTGATCTCGGGCCGGGTGGCCTACACGTTCGGTCTGGAGGGACCGGCGGTGACCGTGGACACCGCCTGTTCCGCCTCGCTCGTGGCCATCCACCTCGCCTGTCAGGCGCTACGCCAGGGCGAATGCACCATGGCGCTGGGCGGTGGCGTCACTTCGCTTGCCACGCCCATCATGTTCACCGAGTTCTCCCGGCAGCGCGCGCTGGCCCCGGACGGCCGCTGCAAGTCCTTCGCGGCCACCGCGGACGGCACCGGCTTCTCCGAGGGCGTCGGACTGGTGGTGCTGGAACGGCTGTCGGACGCGCGGCGCAACGGCCACCGGGTGCTGGCGGTGATCCGGGGCTCGGCGATCAACCAGGACGGCGCGTCGAACGGTCTGACCGCGCCCAACGACGTCGCCCAGGAACGCGTCATCGGCCAGGCGCTGGCAAGCGCCCAGCTGTCACCGGGCGATGTGGACGCGGTGGAGGCCCACGGCACCGGTACGAAGCTGGGCGACCCGATCGAGGCCGAAGCGCTGATCGCCACGTACGGCCAGGACCGCCCCGCCGAACGGCCGCTGCTGCTGGGGTCGTTGAAGTCCCACATCGGGCACACCCACGCGGCCGCCGGTGTGGCGGGCGTCATCAAGATGGTGACGGCCCTGCGGCACAGGGTCCTGCCCGCGAATCTGCACCTGGACGAGCCGACTCCGCATGTGGAGTGGGAGGGCAGCGGAGTCCGCCTGCTGACCGAGCCGACCGCCTGGCCCGAACTGGACCGGCCCCGCAGGGCGGCGGTGTCCTCCTTCGGAATCTCCGGTACCAACGCGCATGTGATCGTGGAGCAGGCTCCGGATGTGCCTGTATGCGTTGAGGGTGTGGGGTCTGTGGGGGGTGTGGTGCCTTGGGTGGTGTCGGCGCGGAGTGTGGAGGCGTTGCGGGAGCAGGCGGGTGCGTTGGCGGGGCGGGTGGTCGATGCGGAGGTGTCGCCTGTCGAGGTGGGTTGGTCGTTGGTGACGGCGCGGTCGGTGTTTGAGCATCGTGCGGTGGTGGTGGGTGCGGGCCGTGGCGAGTTGGTGGCGGCGGTGGAGGCTTTGGCAGCAGGGGAGTCCCACCCGGGTGTGGTGCATGCAGGTGTTCCGGCGTTGGCGGGCGATGTGGGTCCGGTGTTGGTGTTTCCGGGGCAGGGTTCGCAGTGGGTGGGGATGGGTGCGGCGCTGCTCGATGAGTCGTCGGTGTTTGCGGGGCGGGTGGCGGAGTGTGAGCGGGCGCTTTCGGCGTATGTGGATTGGTCGCTCACCGATGTGCTTCGCGGTGACGGGGGCGGTCTGGACCGGGTGGATGTGGTGCAGCCGGTTTTGTGGGCTGTGATGGTGTCGCTGGCGGAGGTGTGGGCGGGGCATGGGGTGCGGCCTGCGGCGGTGGTGGGTCATAGCCAGGGTGAGATCGCGGCTGCGGTTGTGGCGGGGGCGTTGTCGTTGGAGGACGGTGCGAAGGTGGTGGCGCTGCGCAGTCGGGCGTTGCGTCAGCTGGCTGGTGGCGGGGCGATGGCGTCGCTCGGTGTGGGGCAGGAGGAGGCCGGTCGGCTGTTGTCAGAGCTGGGCGACCGAGCCGAGGGAGTGGGTGTGGCGGCGGTCAATGGGCCGTTTTCTACGGTGGTTTCGGGTCCGCCGGAGCAGGTGGCGTCGGTGGTGGCCGCGTGCCGGGAGAACGGCGACCGGGCGCGGCTGATCGACGTGGACTACGCCTCGCACGGCCCCCAGATCGACGAGATCCGCGACGAACTGTTCCGCGAACTGGACGGCATCCACCCGAACGACACCTCCGGTACGGAAACCGCCTTCTACTCCACGGTGCACGGCCGCCGAATCGACACCACCGGGCTGGACACCGCCTACTGGGTGACCAATCTGCGGGAGCGCGTACGCTTCGCCGACGCGATCGAAGCGCTGCTGCTCGACGGGCATCGGGTCTTTATCGAGGCCAGCACCCACCCCGTGCTCACCGTCGGCATGCAGGAGACCTTCGAGCGGGCGAGCGTCGACGCGACAACCGTGCCGACGCTACGCCGCGACCACGGCGGCCAGGACCAGCTGGTGCGCTCCCTCGCCCAGGCGTTCAACGCGGGTGTCCCCGTGGACTGGACGACCCTGTTCCCGGCCGACCCCACCCCCCGGATGGTGGATCTGCCCACCTACGCCTTCCAGCACGAGCGGTATTGGCTGGACGGCCTCACCAGCCGGGGCGTCGACCCCACCGACCTCGGTCTCGTCCCCGCCGGGCATCCGCTGCTGAGCGCCGCAGTGGACCTGGCGAACGGCGACGGCCGACTGCTGACGGGACGGCTTTCGGCGCGTACCCACGCGTGGCTCGGCGAGCACGTGGTGGCGGGCGCCGTGCTGGTGCCGGGTGCGGCGCTGGTGGAGTGGGCGCTGCGGGCCGCCGACGAGGTCGGCGCCGGTGGCGTGGAGGAGCTGGCGCTCCAAGTCCCGCTGGTGCTCCCGGAGTCGGGCGGACTGCGCCTGCAGATCGTGGTCGGGCCACCCGGGTCCGACGGGCGGCGCGAGGTGCACCTGTACTCCCGCCCCGAGGGGAACGACCGCTCCGCGGACATGTGGGTGTGCCATGCGGAAGGCGTACTGAGCGCGCCCGGCGACCGCGCCGACGACGTGCCCGGTCTGGGTGGCGTATGGCCCCCGGCGGGGGCGGAGCCCGTGGCGCTGGAGGACTTCTACGCGCAGGTCGCGGCCTTGGGATATGCGTACGGCCCGTCCTTCCAGGGGCTGCGCGCGGTGTGGCGCGACGGGGCGGATCTGCTGGCCGAGGTGGTGTTGCCGGAGGCCGCGGGCGAGCACACCGGGTTCGGTATCCACCCGGCACTGCTCGACGCGGCGCTGCACCCCGTCCTGCTGACCGGCCGAAACACGACGAACAGGGTGTGGCTGCCGTTCACCTGGAACGGGGTGTCGCTACGGGCCCAAGGGGCGACCAGCGTACGGGTACGGCTGTCCCCCCGGGAGGGTAGCGGCGAGGACGAGCGCACGGTGCGGGTGACGGTGGCCGATGCGCTGGGCGTCCCGGTGCTCAGTACCGATGCGGTGGTGCTGCGCCCAACGAGCGGAGACCAGCTGCGGAGCGTCCAAGTCCCGGGCACGGAGGGTCTGTTCGCCATGGACTGGACGCCCTTGCCTCTCGTGGCAGAGGGCAGTGCCGGTGACCAGAGGTGGGCGGCTCTGGGCAGTGAGGCCACCCCGGATCTCGACTCCTTGATCGCCGCGCTCGACACCGGCACACCGGCTCCTTCGGTCGTCCTGGCGTATCAGCCCGCTGTCGACGCGTCTGCCGACGTCCATGCCATGGCGACCGATGGGCTGGCGTCGGCCGAGCGAGTCCTGAAGCTGTTGCAGGACTGGCTGGCCGAACCACGGCTGACCGAGTCCCGGTTGGCGGTGGTGACGCGCGGAGCCGTACCCGCCGATGACACCGGGAGTGGTGACACCGGGAGCGTGGACGTGTCCGGTGCCGCGCTGTGGGGTCTGGTGCGCAGCGCGCAGGCGGAGAACCCGGGCCGGTTCCTGCTGCTCGACCTGGAACCGAACACACTCGATGCCGATCACGGCAGGGTGCTGAACGCTGTCCTGCGGGCCGTGGAGACGGACGAATCGCAGGTGGCGCTGCGCGCCGGGCAGGTGCTGGTGCCCCGGCTGGTGCGGGCTGTCGGCAGCGGCGATCAGGGTGGTCTGGTGCCTCCGGTGGGGCAATCGGCGTGGCGGCTCGGGGTCGTCGGGGCGGCGACCGTGGACAGTGTGCGGCCCGTGCCGTGTCCGGAGGTTCTGGAACCCTTGCGCGCCGGTCAGGTACGCATCGCGGTCCATGCGGCGGGCGTGAACTTCCGCGATGCGCTGATCGTGCTGGGGATGTATCCGGGCGACGCCGTGTTCGCGGGCAGTGAGGGCGCCGGTGTGGTCCTGGAGACCGGGCCGGAGGTGACAGGCCTCGCAGTGGGGGACCGGGTGATGGGTCTGTTCGAGGGTGCGTTCGGCCCGCTGGCGGTGGCGGACGCACGTACGGTCGTCCCCATCCCCTCCGGCTGGAGCTTCCAGCAGGCGGCCGCGGCGCCCGTCGTGTTCCTCACCGCCTGGTACGGGCTGGTCGAGCTGGGCGGACTCCGGCCGGGCGAGTCGGTGCTGATCCATGCGGCGACGGGTGGTGTGGGGATGGCGTCGGTGCAGATCGCCCGCCATGTGGGTGCGGAGGTTTACGCCACGGCGAGTCCCGGCAAGCACACCGTGCTGGAGGACATGGGCATCGACCAGGGGCACCGGGCTTCGTCGCGTGATCTGGACTTCGAGCAGGTCGTACGGGAGGCGACCGGTGGCCGTGGTGTGGATGTCGTACTGAACAGCCTGGCCGGGCCCTTCGTGGACGCTTCCCTGCGGTTGCTGGCCGATGGTGGCCGGTTGCTGGAGATGGGGAAGACCGACATCCGTGATCCGGAGCAGGTCGTGGCCGAGCGTCCCGGGGTGCGGTACGAGGCGTACGACCTGATCAGTGACGCGGGCCCGGACCGTATCGGCCGGATGCTGCGCGAACTGGGCGAGCTGTTCGCGTCCGGTGCTCTGGTGCCGCCTCCGGTGCGGTCGTGGCCGCTGAGTCGGGCGCGGGAGGCGTTGCGGTATCTGAGTCAGGCCAGGCACACCGGCAAGCTGGTGCTCGACGTCCCGGCCCCGGTGAATCCGGACGGAACGGTACTGATCACCGGTGGTACCGGCACCCTGGGCGGTCAGGTGGCAGAACACCTCGTCCGTGCCTGGGGTGTCCGGCATCTCCTGTTGGTCAGCCGCAGCGGTCCCGACGCCCCCGGGGCTAAGGAACTAGCGGTCCAGCTCGGCGAGTTGGGTGCCGAGGTGCGGATCGTCGCAGCCGATGTGGCCGACCCCGCCACCGTCGTCGATCTCATCGAGGGCATCGACCCGGCGCATCCGTTGACCGGTGTCATTCATGCGGCGGGCGTGCTGGACGACGCGATGCTTCCCGCGCAGTCCCCGGAACGGCTGGGCCGGACCTGGGCGGTCAAGGCCACTGCCGCCGCCAATCTGCACGCGGCGACGGAGCATCTGCGCCTCGGCGTATTCGTCCTGTTCTCCTCCTTCGCCTCCGATCTCGGCACGCCCGGTCAGGCCAACTACGCGGCGGCCAACGCCTTCTGCGACGCCCTGGCATCCCACCGCCAGGCCGCCGGACTGCCGGGGCTGTCGGTGTCCTGGGGGCTGTGGGCGGCCACCAGCGGTCTCACCGCCCGGCTGGACACCGCCAATCTGGCCAGGATCGGGCGCTTGGGGATCACGGCCAACACCACCGAAGAGGGGCTGGCCATGCTGGACGCGGCGTGCCGCCACGGCCGTGCCCATCTGCTGGCGCTCAACCTGGACGCCCGGGCGCTGGCCGCCCAGGACACCGCCGCGCTGCCCACCCCGCTCCGGGCGCTCGCGGCCACCGGCGGCAGCGGCCGTGGGCGGCCGATCGCGGCGGCCGGTGCCCAGCCGACCGACTGGTCCGGCCGCCTCTGCGGACTGCCGTCCCCCGAGCAGCACCGGCTGCTGCTCAACCTGGTGCGCGGCCACGCCGCCACTGTGCTGGGCCACGCCGACCCCGCCACCGTCCACCCGGACGCCTCGTTCAAAGACCTCGGCTTCGATTCGCTGACAGGGGTCGAACTGCGCAACCGGCTGGCCGCGGCCACCGGGCTGCGGCTGCCCGCGGCACTCGTCTTCGACCATCCCGAAGCGGCCGCACTGGCCGAACACCTGCGCCATCAACTCGCCCCGGACGACACAGGGACCCCGGGCCGGGATGTCCTCCACCCGGTCTTCAACGAGCTGGTCAGGCTGGAGAACAGCCTGTCCGCCGTGGCCGTCGAGGAGCTGGATTCGGGGGCGGTCACCACCCGGCTGGAGACGTTGCTTTCGCGATGGAAAGCGATGTGTCTCACGGGCGACGACGGCGGCGCCGTGGAGCGGCTGCAGGTCGCGACCGCCGATCAGGTGCTGGATTTCATCGACAACGAGCTTGGCCTGTCATGACCGACGTGGCGCGCCCTTTCGCGGAAGGCCGGGTGACCCTCTGTGCCGCATGCTGACGAAGAGAAGCTGGTCGACTATCTGAGGCGAGTGGCAGGCGATCTCCACGAGACACGTCAGCGGCTCCGCGCCATGGAGGACCGCTCCCAGGAGCCGGTGGCCGTGGTGAGCATGGCCTGCCGGTATCCGGGCGGTGTGCGTACGCCCGAGGACCTGTGGCGGCTCGTCGCGTCCGGCGAACACGCGATGGGGGAGTTCCCCACGGACCGCGGCTGGGATCTGGAGAGCCTGTTCCACCCGGACCCGGACCACCCCGGCACCAGCCACGCCCGTGAGGGCGGTTTCCTCTACGACGCCGACCGGTTCGACCCCGAGTTCTTCGGCATCAGCCCGCGCGAGGCCGTGGCCGTCGACCCCCAGCAGCGGCTGCTGCTGGAGGTGGCCTGGGAGCTGCTGGAGCGCGCCGGAATCGACCCCGTCACGCTCAAGGGCAGCTCGACGGGCGTCTACGCCGGGACCGCCCTCCCCGGTTTCGGCACGCCGCACATCGACCGGAGTGCCGAGGGCTATCTGGTGACGGGCAACGCCCCCAGTGTGCTGTCGGGCCGGGTGGCGTACACGCTCGGACTCGAAGGGCCTGCGGTGACGGTGGACACGGCGTGTTCGTCCTCGCTGGTGGCCATGCATCTGGCCTGCCAGGCACTGCGGCAGGGCGAATGCGGTCTGGCCCTGGCCGGTGGCGTGACGGTGATGGCCATCCCGAACGTGTTCACCGAGTTCTCCAGGCAGCGGGGCCTCGCACCCGACGGCCGGTGCAAGGCGTTCTCCGCGGACGCCGACGGCACCGCCTTCGCCGAGGGCGTCGGCCTGGTGCTGCTGGAGCGGCTGTCCGACGCCCGTCGCCACGGCCACCGCGTACTGGCCGTCATCAGGGGCTCGGCCATCAACCAGGACGGCGCCTCGAACGGCCTGACGGCACCCAACGGCCCCTCCCAGCAGCGAGTCATCACCCAGGCGTTGGCGAACGCGCGGCTGTCGCCGGCCGAGGTGGACGTGGTCGAGGCGCATGGCACCGGCACCCGGCTGGGCGACCCCATCGAGGCGCATGCGCTGCTGACCACCTACGGGCAGGAGCGGACCGACGAGAAGCCACTGTGGCTGGGGTCGCTCAAGTCGAACATCGGCCACACGCAGGGCGCCGCGGGTGTGGCGGGCGTCATCAAGATGGTCATGGCGATGCGTTACGAAACGCTGCCCGCTACCCTGAACGTCAACCAGCCCACACCGCACGTCAATTGGGATGCGGGCGCCGTACGTCTGCTCACCGAAGCCGTCGCCTGGCCACGCGGAGAACGCCCGCGCCGGGCCGCGGTGTCCTCGTTCGGGATCTCCGGAACCAACGCCCACCTCCTCCTCGAATCCACACCGGACGGCCCGCCCGCGCGGCCGGTCGCCGAGGACACGCCGACCGGCGGCCGCGCCCTGCCCTGGGTCCTGTCCGGCCGTACCGGCCAGGCGCTGCGCGACCAGGCCGCGGCACTCGCCGCCCATGGAGACGCCCACCAGCAGCTCTCCCCGGCCGACGTGGGCTGGTCGCTTGCCAGGACCCGCACCGTCTTCGAACACCGGGCCGTGATCCTCGGCGACGACCGCGACCAGCTGCTGACGGCCGTACGCGCGCTGGCCGACGGCGGGACCCACCCCGGGCTGACCCGCGCCGGGGCGGCCCGTCCCGGCGCCACCGCGTTCATGTTCACCGGGCAGGGCAGCCAACAGCCGGGCATGGGCGCGGAGTTGTATCAGCACTTCGAGGTGTTCGCCACGGCCCTCGACGCGGCCTGCACCCATCTGGACCCGCTGCTGGGACGCTCGCTGCGCGACATCCTCTTCGCGGCCGGGGACACGGCCCAGGACACCGCCGAGGAGACCGACGAGGCCCGCTCCCTGCACCACACCGGGGTGACCCAGGCCGCCCTCTTCGCCCTGGAGACCGCCCTCTTCCGGCTGGTGGAGTCGTTCGGGCTCACCCCCGGATATCTGACCGGCCACTCCGTCGGCGAAATCGTCGCCGCACACGTGGCGGGCGTGCTGTCACTGCCGGACGCCTGCACGCTCGTCGCCGCCCGGGGCCGACTGATGCAGGCGCTCCCGGCCTGTGGCGCCATGGCCGCCGTCGAGGCCACCGAGGAACAGGTCCTCCCGCTGCTCAGCGCGCACGCGGACCGTCTCGCCCTGGCCGCCGTCAACGGCCCCACCGCCGTCGTGGTGTCCGGCGCCGAGGACGCCGTCGACGAGGTGGTTCGCACCCTCAAGGAGCGCGGCCACCGCACCAAGCGGCTGCGTGTCAGCCATGCCTTCCACTCGCCGCTCCTCCAGCCCATGCTGGACGACTTCCGCGAGGTAGCCCGCACCCTCATGTACCACGCGCCGCACATCCCGATGATCTCCAACGTCACGGGGCAGCTGGCCGACGCCGACCAGCTCCGCGACCCGGAGTACTGGGTACGCCACGTCCGCGAGCCCGTACGGTTCCACGACGGACTGCGGACCCTGCGCACCGAGGGCGTGGTGCGCTACCTCGAACTCGGCCCGGACGCAGTCCTCACCACCATGGCCGAGGACGCCCTCGCCACGGCCGAGACGACTACGACCGAGACGACTACGGGCGGGACAACCACCGACGGGACGACAGCCGGTGGAACAACAGCCGACGGGACGACACCACCGACGGCGCCGCTGTTCGCCGCCGCCCTGCGCCACGGCCGCCACGAGCCTCGTACCCTGCTGTCCGCCCTGGCCCGGATGCACACCGACGGCGGCACCGCCGACTTCGCCGCCGCACTCCCCGCCGGCGCGGGCCAGGTCGACCTGCCCACCTACCGCTTCCAGCGCGAGCGCTACTGGCGGCCCGTCCCGAACGGCACCGCCGACGTACGCGCCGCCGGGCTCGGCGCCACCGGCCACCCCCTCCTCCAAGCCGTGGTGGAAACGCCCGAGGGCGACCTGCTGCTCACCGGGCGGCTGTCGCCGAACACTCACCCCTGGCTGGCGGACCACACCATCGCGGGCAGTGTGCCGCTGCCCGGGACGGCCGTCCTGGAGCTGGCCCTGCTCGCCGGTGCGCGGACCGGCTGCGACCTGCTCGACGACCTCATCCTGGAGACCCCGCTGCTCCTGCCCGCCTCCGGCGCGGTGCACATCCAGCTGGCGGTCGCCGCCCCCGACGACGCGGGCCGACGGGCGCTCACCCTCTCCTCCCGCCCCGCGGACCAGGACGACGAAGTCCCGGGAGCCATGGACACCTGGCGCCGCCACGCTGTGGGCCTCCTCGCCCCCGTGACCCCGGCAGCGTCCGTCCCGGCGGCATCCCCGGCGCCGTGGCCACCGGCGGGCGCCGTACCGGTCGATGTGGCGGACCTGTACCGGCGTCTCACCGAACAGGGGTACGCGTACGGGCCCTCCTTCCGCGGACTGCATGCCGCGTGGCGGCACGGCGAGGACATGCTCGCCGAGGTGCGCCTGGCCACCGAGCAACACGGCGAGGCCGAGGGCTTCGGCCTGCACCCCGCCCTGCTCGACAGCGCGCTTCACCCGGTGGAGGAGCTGTTCAACGCCGACTACACGCCGGACGGCACACCGAGTACCGTCAGGCTCCCGTTCTCCTTCGGCGGGGTACGGCTGTACGCCAACGGCGCCACCCGGCTACGGGTCCGCATCACCCCGACCGGCCCCGACACCGTCACGCTCACCCTGACCGACGACCACGGCGCCGTGGCCGCCACCATCGAAACCCTCGGGCTGCGCGAGGTCCCCGCCGACCGGTGGCGCTCCACCCGCGCCGACGACTGCCTGTACCACCTCGACTGGCAGCCCCAACCGCTGCCCTCCGGCCACCCGGCGCCGTCGGAGACGTCGGCCGTCGTCGGGCCCGACATCCTGGGCCTGGCAGACGGCTCGGGCACCGTCACCGCCCACCCCGACCTGGCCGCGCTCCAGACCGCCGTCGCCGACGGGATGCCGATCCCCGACTTCGCCGTCATGGCCTGGGCGGGCGACCACACCACGTCAGCCGACCCCGACCGGGCACCCGCGCAGGTACGCGCGGCAGCCCATCAGGTTCTGGACGCGCTGCGCACGTGGCTGACCGACGAGCGGTTCGGCACGGCCCGGCTGGTCATCGCCACCCGCGGTGCGATCGCCGCCACCCCCGAGGACCCGCCCGCGGACCTGACCACCGCACCCCTGTGGGGCCTGGTCCGCGCCGCGCAGGCCGAACACCCCGAGCGCCTCCTGCTGCTGGACCTGGACGACGACACGGCCTCCCGCCACGCCCTGCGCACCGCGCTCCCGGCCGCCGTGGCGGCCGGTGAATCCGAGCTGGCGGTACGGGCCGGGACCGTACGCGTCCCCCGCCTGGTCCGGGTCCGCCCCGACCACGCAACGCCACCGCCCGCCCTCGACCCGGACGGAACGGTCCTGATCACCGGCGGCACCGGCGCGCTCGGGCGGCTGGTGGCGCGGCATCTGGCCACCGCACACGGCGCCCGGCAGCTGCTGCTGGTGTCCCGGAGCGGCCCGGCCGCGCAGGGCATCGACGCGTTCACCGCCGACCTGGCCGACCTGGGCACGGACGTGCGGGTCGCCGCCTGTGACGTCGCCGATCCGCACGCGGTCGCTGGTCTGCTGGCCACGATCCCCGCCGCCCATCCGCTGACGGCCGTCGTCCACGCCGCCGGGGTGCTGGACGACGGCGTGGTCACCTCGCTGACCCCCGAGCGGTTCGACGCCGTACTCGCCCCGAAGCTCGACGCGGCGTGGCATCTGCACCGGCTGACCCGTGAAATGGCTCCGGCGGCGTTCGTGATGTTCTCCTCCGCCGCCTCCGTCATGGGCAACGGCGGGCAGGCCAACTACGCGGCCGCCAACATGTTCCTCAACGCCCTCGCCGAACACCGCCGCGCCGAGGGCCTGGTGACCCACACGCTGGCCTGGGGGCTGCTGGCCTCGGCCGGTGGCATGACCCACGACCTCGATGACGCCGACCTGTCCAGGATGGCGCGTACCGGCGTCGCCCCCATCGCCGACGACCAGGTGCCGGTGCTGCTGGACACCGCGCTGACCAGCCCGTACCCCGTCCTCGTACCGATCCGCTTCGACCGGGCAGCGCTGCGCGCCCGCACCGCCACCGGGCCACTGCCACCCCTACTGCGGGCCCTGGTGCCCAGCCCCGCCCGGCCCGCCCCGGACACCGGTGCGGTGTCCTGGGCCGCACGGCTGGCCAACGTGCCCGCCACCGAACAGGACCGTGTCCTGGGCGAGTTGGTCCGC
Organism: Streptomyces sp. NPDC005962; assembly: GCF_040629205.1. Classification (NCBI taxonomy): domain Bacteria; kingdom Bacillati; phylum Actinomycetota; class Actinomycetes; order Kitasatosporales; family Streptomycetaceae; genus Streptomyces; species Streptomyces sp. NPDC005962. The sequence continues at coordinate 178,489 of NZ_JBEXVE010000016.1, forward strand.
GCCCAGGTCGCCACCGTGCTCGCCCATCCGGCACCGGAGGCCATCGAGCTGGGCCGGGCCTTCCAGGAACTCGGCTTCGACTCACTCACCGCCCTCGACCTGCGCAACCGGCTCAACACGGCCACCGGAACCCGGATTCCGGCCACCGTCATCTTCGACTATCCGACCCCCGACGCCCTGGTGGGCTTCCTGCGCGAGAAGCTGATCGGGACCCGCGACGCCACACCGCTGGCGCCCGTGGCCGCGCCCGTGGCCACCGACGACGATCCCATCGCCATCGTCGGCATGGCCTGCCGTTATCCGGGCGGTGTCGGCTCGCCGGACGACCTGTGGCGGCTGGTGTCCGAGGGCGTGGACGCGGTCGGCGCGTTCCCCTCGGACCGTGGCTGGGACCTGGCGGGGCTCTTCGATCCGGACCCGGACCACCCCGGCACCAGCTACACCCGCGAGGGCGGATTTCTGTACGACGCCGCACACTTCGACGCCGAGTTCTTCGGCATCAGCCCACGTGAGGCGCTCGCCACCGACCCGCAGCAGCGGCTGCTGCTGGAGACCGCGTGGGAGGCCTTCGAGGACGCGGGCATCGACCCGGCGACCCTGCGCGGCAGCCGGACCGCCGTGATCACCGGCGTCATGTACGACGACTACGGCAGCCGCTTCCTGGGCCGCACCCCGGAAGGTGTCGAGGGCCGCCTGATGACCGGCAGTACCCCAAGCATCGCCTCCGGACGGGTCGCCTTCACCTTCGGCCTGGAGGGGCCCGCCGTGACGGTGGACACGGCGTGTTCGTCGTCGCTGGTGGCCATGCATCTGGCGGCCCAGGCGCTGCGCCAGGGCGAATGTGCCCTGGCCCTGGCGGGCGGTGTGACCGTGATGGCCACGCCGAACACCTTCGTCGAATTCTCGCGGCAGCGCGGACTGGCCACGGACGGCCGCTGCAAACCGTTCGCGGCGGCGGCCGACGGCACCGGCTGGGGCGAGGGCATCGGACTGCTCGTCCTGGAACGGCTGTCGGACGCCCGGCGCGAGGGCCACCAGGTGCTGGCCCTGATCCGGGGTTCGGCCGTCAACCAGGACGGTGCTTCGAACGGTCTGACCGCGCCCAACGGCCCCTCGCAGCAGCGGGTGATCCGGCAGGCGCTCGCCACCGCCCGTCTCACCCCGGCCGACGTCGACGCGGTGGAGGCCCATGGCACCGGAACCACGCTCGGCGACCCGATCGAGGCGCAGGCGCTGCTCGCCACGTACGGACAGCAGCGGGCCGACGGGCGGCCGCTGTGGCTCGGTTCCATCAAGTCGAACATCGGCCACACCCAGGCCGCCGCCGGGGCCGCGGGCGTCATCAAGATGGTGATGGCGATGCGGCACGGCCTGCTGCCCGCTTCCCTGCACATCGACGCACCGAGCCCACATGTGGAGTGGGAGGACGGCGTACGGCTGCTGACCGAGGCGGTGGAATGGCCGCATGAGCAGCGGCCCCGCCGGACCGCCGTGTCGTCCTTCGGTATCAGCGGCACCAACGCCCATGTGATCCTCGAACAGGCGCCGGAACCAGCCGATACACCGGAACCACCCCACACGCCGGAACCCTCCGACACAGCGGAACTCGCCAACACACCGGAACCGACAGACACCGCGCAACCCGCCGCCCACCAGCGCGTCGTGCCCTGGGTGCTCTCCGCACGCGGCGCCACGGCACTGCGTGAGCAGGCCCGGGCCCTGGCCGCCCACCTCGCCACCGCCCCCGGGGCCACGCCCGCCGACGTGGGCTGGTCACTCATCAGGACCCGCACGCTCTTCGACCACCGGGCCGTGGTCGTCGGCGAGAGCCGCGCGGAGCTGCTGGCCGCGGTGGAGGCGCTCGCGGCCGACGAAACCCACCCGGGCGTCGTGCAGTCCGGCACCTCCCGCGGCACCTCCCCGGACCCGCGCGCGACCGGCCCGGTGCTGGTGTTCCCGGGCCAGGGTTCGCAGTGGCAGGGGATGGGAGCCCAACTACTCGACGAATCACCGGTGTTCGCGGAGCGGGTGGCCGCCTGTGAACGGGCCCTGGCTCCCTACGTCGACTGGTCCCTCACCGATGTACTGCGCGGCACCGAAGGCGTCGCCGATCTGAGCCGCGTCGATGTGGTGCAGCCGGTGCTGTGGGCGGTCATGGTGTCCCTGGCCGCCGTATGGGCCGGTCATGGCGTGAAACCCGCCGCTGTAGTGGGCCACAGCCAGGGCGAGATCGCCGCCGCCTGCGTGGCCGGGGCGCTCTCGCTGGACGACGGTGCCCGCATCGTCGCCCTGCGGAGCCGGGCCCTGCGGCGACTCGCGGGCGGCGGCGCGATGGCCTCCCTCGGCATGGGCCGGGAACGCGCCGAGCGGCTGCTCGCCGAACTGGGCGAACGCGTGGCCACGGTGGTGGTGGCAGCCGTCAACGGGCCCGCGTCGACGGTGGTGTCCGGGCCACCCGAGCAGGTAGCCACGGTCGTGGCCGCCTGCCGTGACGCGGGTGAGCGGGCCCGGATGATCGAGGTGGACTATGCCTCCCACAGCCCCCAGGTCGACGACATCACCGACGAGCTCACCGGGCTGCTGGACGGGGTCCAGCCCACCCCACAGCCCGGGGCAGGCGTGGTCTTCTACTCCACCGTGACCGCGGAACCCGCCGACCCCGCCGGACTCGACACCACGTACTGGGTGCGCAACCTGCGCGAACAGGTGCGGTTCGCCGATGCCGTACGGGCCGCCCTGGCCGCCGGTCACCGCGTGTTCATCGAGGTCAGCACCCATCCCGTCCTCACCGTCGGCATGCAGGAAACCTTCGAGGAAGCGGGCAGTGCGGCCATCGCGGTACCCACGCTGCGACGTGACCACGGCGATCTGGCCCAGCTGGTGCGCTCGGTGGCGCAGGCGTTCACGGCCGGAGTCGCGACGGACTGGACGACCCTGTTCCCGGCCGACCCCACGCCCCGTACCGTGCCGCTGCCGACGTACGCCTTCCAGCGCGACCGCTACTGGCTGGACGGAGCGGACGCGCGCGGCGGCGACCCCGTCGACCTCGGACTGACCTCCGCCGACCACCCCCTGCTGGGTGCCGCCGTCGAGCTCGCCGACGGCGGCACCCACCTGCTCACCGGCCGCATCGGGACCGGTGGTGGCCACGGCTGGCTGGCCGAGCACGTGGTGGCCGGAGCGCCCCTGGTGCCGGGCGCCGCGCTGGTCGAGTGGGCGCTGCGGGCCGCCGACCAGGCCGGGTGCGCCATGGTGGACGAACTGACGCTGCGCACCCCGCTGATCCTCCCCGAAACCGGCGGGTTGCGCGTCCAGGTGGCGGTGGGCGCGGCCGACGAGGACGGCCGCTGCGATGTGCGCATCCACTCCCGCCCGGACGCCGACACCGACGGCACCTGGCTGTGCCACGCCGACGGCGTCCTCGCCCCGCCCCGCGACCACCCGTCCCCCTTCGGAGCGTGGCCGCCACCGGGCGCGGAGCCGGTGGACGCGGACGGCTTCTACGCGCGGGCCGCCGCCGACGGATACGCGTACGGGCCCGCCTTCCAGGGCGTACGCAAGCTCTGGCGGGACGGCTCCGACGTGCTGGCCGAGGTGGTACTGCCCGAGACCGCCGGAGAGTGGAGCGGCTTCGGTATCCATCCCGCGCTGCTGGACGCCGTACTCCACCCGGCCGCCCTGCTCACCGGTCAGCCACCTGGAGAGGACACCGACGGCCGGATGTGGCTGCCGTTCACCTGGAACGGCGTGTCCCTGTGGGCCGCCGGGGCGACCACGGTACGGGTCCGGCTGTCGCTGGACGAGCGGACCGCGCACGGCGAGCGGACCGCAGGCGGCGAGCGGGCCCTGCGGGTGGCTGTGGCCGACGCCGTGGGCGACCCCGTCCTCACGGTCGACTCGCTGGTGCTGCGCCCCGCCCGTACGGACCAGCTGCGCATCCCGGGGCGTCGTGGCGCGGACGGGCTGTTCACACTGGACTGGATCGCGCTGCCGGGCGCACCGGGGCCGGTGGCGGACGGCGGCGACTGGGTGGTGCTGGGCCCGGCTGAATGGGTCACGGCGGGCGCGGTGTGCCACCCGGATCTGGCATCGCTGCTCGCGGCGGCCGATGGTGGCGGGCCTCTCCCCTCGGTGGTGCTGGCCGGTGTCCCGGCCGCACCGGCGGCCACCTCGGATGAGGGCATGGCCGCCGTACTGCACACGATGAGCCTGCTGCAGGCGTGGCTGGCCGAACCCCGGCTGGCCGACGCACGATTGGTGGTGGTGACGCGGGGTGCCGTCGCGGCCGGTGCATCCGACGGGGACGACCCGGCAGCCGGTGCCGTGGACGCGGCCGGTGCGGCGGTGTGGGGGTTGCTGCGCAGCGCGCAGGCGGAGAACCCCGACCGGTTCGTTCTGCTCGACCTCGATCCCCATGGCCCGTCGGAGGCACTGGGCGCAGGTGTTCTCGACGGTGTGCAGTGTGCGGTGGGGATGGCCGAACCGCAGGTGGCGGTGCGCGGGGGCCGGGTGTGGGCGCCACGGCTGATGCGCGCCGGGGCGGCAGGAAGCGGCGGTCTGGTGGCCCCCGTGGCGCAACCGGCCTGGCGACTCGCGGGGCAAGGCGCCGCGACTATCGAGAACGTGACCCCGGTGCCCTGCCCCGACGTGCTGGAACCGCTCGACCCTGGCGAGGTCCGCATCGCGGTCCACGCGGCGGGCGTCAACTTCCGCGACGCCCTGATCGCCGTCGGGATGTATCCGGGCGGCGGGGTGTTCCGGGGCAGCGAAGGCGCGGGCGTGGTCGTGGACACCGGCGCCGGGGTGACGGGGCCCGCCGTGGGCGACCGCGTGATGGGCTTGTTCGAAGGCGCCTTCGGCCCGTTGGCGGTGGCGGACGCGCGGATGGTGGTGCCGATCCCGGAGGGCTGGACGTTCCAGCAGGCCGCCGCCGTACCGGTGGTGTTCCTCACCGCCTGGTACGGGCTGGTGGACCTGGCCGGACTGCGGTCCGGGGAGTCGGTGCTCGTCCACGCCGCGACCGGAGGTGTGGGCATGGCGGCGGTGCAGATCGCCCGCCACCTGGGCGCCGAGGTGTACGGCACGGCGAGCCCTGCCAAGCACCCGGTGCTGGAGGAGATGGGGATCGACGTGGCACACCGGGCCTCGTCCCGCACTCTCGACTTCGAGACCGGGCTACGGGAGGCCACCGGCGGCCGTGGCGTGGACGTGGTGCTGAACAGTCTCGCCGGCCCCTTCGTCGACGCCTCGCTGCGGCTGCTGGCCGACGGCGGGCGGCTCTCGGAAATGGGCAAGACCGACATCCGCGACCCGGAGCACATCGCCGCCACTCACCCCGGTGTGCGCTACCGGGCCTTCGACCTGGTGCCCGACGCCGGACCGGACCGCATCGGCGAGATGCTGCGCACGCTGCGCGAGCTGTTCACCGCCGGGGTGCTGCGGCCCGCCCCCGTACGGACGTGGCCGCTGAGCCGGGCGCGGGAAGCGCTGCGGCAGCTCAGCCAGGCCCGCCACACCGGCAAGCTGGTCCTGGACGTACCCGCCGCCGTGAACCCGGACGGCACGGTGCTCATCACGGGCGGCACCGGCACGTTGGGCGGTGTCGTCGCCGAACACCTCGTGCGCACCTGGCAGGTCCGCCACCTCGTGCTGGCGAGCAGGCGCGGGCCGGACGCACCGGGCGCCACGGAACTGACCGCCCGCCTCCGCGAACTGGGCGCACAGGTGCACGTCGTCGCGGCGGACGTCACGGACGCGGCCGAGGTGGCGGAGCTGGTGGCGGGGATCGACACGGAACATCCGCTGACCGGCGTCATCCATGCCACGGGCGTGCTGGACGACGCGGTGCTCACCTCGCAGACCCCGGCGCGGGTGGCGCGGGTGTGGGAGGCGAAGGCCACGGCGGCGGCTCATTTGCACGCGGCGACGGCGCATGTGCGGCTGGGCATGTTCGTGATGTTCTCCTCCGCGGCCGGGGTGCTGGGCAGTCCCGGGCAGGCCAACTACTCCGCTGCCAACGCCTTTTGTGATGCGCTGGCCGCTCGCCGCCGGGCCGAAGGGCTGCCGGGCGTGTCCGTGGCGTGGGGGCTGTGGGCCGACGCCAGCGGAATGACCGGCCATCTCGCCGAGGCCGACCTCGCCCGGATGGCCCGTACGGGCGTGGGCGCCCTCGGCACCCGGCAGGGCCTGGCCCTGCTCGACGCCGCCGTCGAACACGGCGGTGACCTGCTGGTGGCGGCCGATGTGAACACCCGCACCCTCGCCGCCCTGCCCACCGAGCGCCTCCCCGCCACCTTGCGCGCACTCGCCACCCCCCGCGCCGGTGGCGGCCCCGGACGGCGTACGGCGGCGGCCGCCGACACGGGACAACCCGTTGACTGGGCCGACAGGCTGGCCGGGCTGTCGGCGGCCGAACGCCACCGACTGGTGCTGGGCCTGGTCCGAGGCCACGCGGCCACCGTGCTGGGACACACCGATGTGGACGCGGTGCAGGCCGAGGCCAGCTTCAAGGAGCTGGGCTTCGATTCGCTGACCGCCGTGGAACTGCGCAACCGGCTCGCCGCTGCCACCGGACTACGGCTGCCCGCCGCGATGGTCTTCGACTACCCCGAGGCCGCGGTGCTCGCCGAATACCTGCTGGAACGGCTCGCACCCGACGACGCGACCACCGCGGGCCGGGACGGCGTGGACCCCGTCCTGGCCGAGCTGGCCAGGCTGGACCACACCCTGGACGCCCTCGCCACGGACGAAGAGGGACGGCTCCGGATCGCCAAGCGGCTGAGCGGACTGCTGGCGAAGGTGAACGGCGGATCGACCGAGGCGTCCGGCACGACGGAGTTCAGCACCCTCGAATCCGCTTCGGACGACGAGATGTTCGCGCTCATTGACCGTGAACTGCCCTGATGGAGGAGCGAGAACAGATGCCGGGTACGGGAACGGGTTCGGGCAAGGGTATGGGGCCGGGCGTGTGTACGGGTACGGAAGAGAAGCTTCGTCAGTACCTCAAGCGGGTGACGGCCGATCTGGGGCAGACCCGTCAGCGCTTGCGCGAGGTGGAGGAGCGGGCGCAGGAGCCGGTGGCCATCGTCAGCATGGCCTGCCGCTTCCCGGGCGGGATCGCCTCCCCCGAGGACCTGTGGCAACTCGTCGCCTCCGGCCAGGACGCCATCGGGGACTTCCCGAAGGACCGCGGCTGGGACCTGGACGGCGTGTACCACCCCGACCCGGACCACTCCGGCACCAGCTACGTCCGCCGGGGCGGTTTCCTGCGGGGCGCCGACGGATTCGATGCCACCTTCTTCGGCATCAGCCCGCGCGAGGCACTGGCCGCCGAACCCCAGCAGCGCCAGCTCCTGGAGGTCTCCTGGGAACTGCTCGAACGCGCCGGAATCGACCCCACCTCGCTGAAAGGCACCCCGACCGGCGTCTACGCGGGCGCCGGAATCCTCGGCTTCGGCACCCCACACATCGACAAGAGCACCGAGGGCTATCTGCTCACCGGCAACACCCTCAGCGTCGTCTCGGGCCGGGTCGCCTTCACCCTCGGCCTCGAAGGCCCCGCCGTGACCGTCGACACGGCGTGCTCCTCGTCCCTGGTCGCCATGCACCTCGCCTGCCAGGCGCTCCGGCAGGGCGAATGCACCCTTGCCATGGCCGGTGGCGTCACTGTGATGACCACCCCCCACACCTTCGTCGAATTCTCCCGCCAGCGCGGACTTGCCCCCGACGGCCGCTGCAAGCCCTTCGCGGCCGCCGCCGACGGTACGGGATTCTCCGAAGGCGTCGGCCTGCTGCTCCTGGAACGACTCTCGGACGCACAGCGCAACGGACACCAGGTACTCGCAGTACTCCGAGGCTCGGCGATCAACCAGGACGGCGCGTCGAACGGCCTGACCGCTCCCAACGGCCCCTCGCAGCAGCGAGTGATCCGACAGGCCCTCATCAACGCCCAGCTCTCCTCCGCCGAGGTCGACGCCGTCGAGGCCCATGGCACCGGCACCACACTCGGCGACCCCATCGAAGCGGACGCGCTGATCGCCGCGTACGGCCAGGACCGCTCCGCCGAACAGCCGCTGTGGCTGGGATCGTTGAAGTCCAACATCGGCCATGCGCAGGGTGCGGCGGGTGTGGCCGGTGTGATCAAGATGGTGATGGCGCTGCGCCACGAGGTGCTGCCGGCCACCTTGTACGTCGACGAGCCGACGCCGCACGCGGACTGGAGCGGCGGCGCGGTACGGCTGCTCACCGAGCCGGTGGCGTGGCCGCGCGGCGAGCGCCCACGGCGGGCCGGGGTATCGGCGTTCGGCATTTCCGGCACCAACGCGCACGTGATCCTGGAGCAGGCCCCGGACGAGCCTGAGCGCGTTGAGAGTGCGGGACCTGTGGGGGGTGTGGTGCCGTGGGTGGTGTCGGCGCGGAGTGTGGAGGCGTTGCGGGGTCAGGCGGGTGCGTTGGCGGCGCGGGTGGTCGATGCGGAGGTGTCGCCTGTCGAGGTGGGTTGGTCGTTGGTGACGGCGCGGTCGGTGTTTGAGCATCGTGCGGTGGTGGTGGGTGCGGGCCGTGCGGAGTTGGTGGCGGCGGTGGAGGCTTTGGCGGCAGGGGGGTCCCACCCGGGTGTGGTGCATGCGGGTGTCCCGGCAGCGGTGGGCGATGTGGGTCCGGTGTTGGTGTTTCCGGGTCAGGGTTCGCAGTGGGTGGGGATGGGGGCGGCGCTGCTCGATGCGTCGCCGGTGTTTGCGGGGCGGGTGGCGGAGTGTGATCGGGCGCTTTCGGCGTATGTGGATTGGTCGCTCACCGATGTTCTGCGCGGGGCCGGGGGTGATCTGGGCCGGGTGGATGTGGTGCAGCCGGTGTTGTGGGCGGTGATGGTGTCTTTGGCGGCGGTGTGGGCGGGGCATGGTGTGAAGCCTGCGGCGGTGGTCGGCCACAGTCAGGGTGAGATCGCGGCTGCGGTCGTGGCGGGGGCGTTGTCGTTGGAGGACGGCGCGAAGGTGGTGGCGCTGCGCAGCCGGGCGTTGCGTCAGCTGGCCGGTGGTGGAGCGATGGCGTCGCTCGGCGTGGGCCAGGAAGAGGCCGGTCGGCTGCTGTCAGAGCTGGGCGACCGAGCCGAGGGAGTGGGCGTGGCGGCGGTCAACGGGCCGTCTTCTACCGTGGTTTCGGGTCCACCGGAGCAGGTGGCCGCAGCGGTGGCCGCGTGCCAGGAGAACGGCGACCGGGCGCGGCTGATCGACGTGGACTACGCCTCGCACGGCCCCCAGATCGACGAGATCCGCGACGAGCTGATGCGCGTACTGGACGGAGTGGCCCCGGCCGCCGCTCCCTCGGAGGACGTGGCCTTCTACTCGACGGTGACCGGCGGCCGAGCCGATACGGCCGGTTTGGACGCCGCGTACTGGGTGACGAACCTTCGGGAGCAGGTGCGCTTCGCGGATGCGGTCGAGGCGTTGTTGGCCGATGGGCATCGGGTGTTCGTCGAGGCCAGTACCCACCCTGTGCTCACCGTCGGCATGGAGGAGACCTTCGAGCGGGCGGGCGTCGACGCGGTGACTGTGCCCACGCTGCGCCGCGACCACGGTGGCCGGGCGCAGCTCGTGCACTCCCTCGCTCAGGCGTTCGTCGTGGGTGTCCCCGTGGACTGGACGGCCCTGTTCCCGGCCGATCCGGCACCGCGCACCGTCGACCTGCCCACCTACCCCTTCCAGCACCAACGCTTCTGGATGTCCGGATCGGGCGGGGCCGGTGACCCCGGTGACCTTGGTCTGGTCTCCGCCGGACATCCGCTGCTGGGCGCCGCGGTCGAGCTTGCCGATGGCAGTACGCACCTGCTCACCGGCAGAATCACGGCCAACGGTGGCGAGGGTTGGCTCAGCGACCACGTGGTGGCGGGGACCGTACTGGTGCCGGGCGCGGCGCTCGTGGAGTGGGTGTTGCGGGCAGCCGACGAGGCGGGGTGCGGTGGGGTGGAGGAGCTGGCGCTCCAGGTGCCGTTGGCGCTGCCCGCGTCGGGCGGCTTGCGCGTACAGGTCGTGGTGGGTGAGGTGGCCGAGGACGGACGGCGTGAGTTCCAGGTGTACTCCCGCCCCGGGGACGCCGACTCCGTAGCGGGGTGGGTGTGCCACGCGCAGGGCGTACTGAGCCCGCCACGTGCGGACACCGGAGCACCAGCCACCGAGGGACTGCACGGTGCGTGGCCCCCGGCAGGCGCGCGGCCGGTGGAGCTGGACGGGTTCTATGAGCAGGCCGCGGCGGCGGGATATGCGTACGGGCCGTCCTTCCAGGGGCTGCGTGCGATGTGGCGGGACGGGGCGGATGTCGTCGCCGAGGTGGCGCTGCCCGAGGCGGCGGGGGACGAGGATGGCTTCGGCATCCACCCGGCGCTGCTGGATGCCGCACTGCACCCGGCCCTCCTGATCTCCTCGTCCGAGCTGGAGCAGGAGCAGGGCGGCGACCAGGTGTGGCTGCCGTTCGCCTGGAACGGCGTGTCCTTGTGGGCCACCGGGGCCACCACCGTGCGGGTGCGGATCTCCCCGCGGCAACACGGCGTGGACGGCGAGCGGGGACTGCGGATGGTGGTCGCCGACGCCACCGGGGAACCGGTCCTGACAGTGGACTCCCTGGTGACGCGCCCCGCACGGATCGATCAGCTGCAGGCTGCGGGCGCGCGTGGTGTGGACGGGCTGTTCGCGCTGGAGTGGACGCCGTTGCCTGCCGCGCCGGTCACGACGGATGACGACGACTGGGTGGTCCTGGCCCTCGATGACGCGGACGAGGGCCTGGAGTCGTTGGTCGCGGCGCTCGATGCCGAAGGGCCGGTGCCGTCCGTGGCCCTCGTCTGCCTTCCGCACTCCGAAGCCGAAGCCGATGCCGAAGCCGCCGATGCGACGTCCGCAGCCGGGGGGCTGGCCTTGGTGGAGCGGACCTTGGGGCTGTTGCAGGGCTGGCTGGCCGAGCCTCGGCTGACCGAGGCCCGGTTGGTGGTGGTTACGCGGGGCGCGGTCGCCGACGACCACTTCCCGGACCTGACCGGTGCCGCCGCATGGGGCCTGGTGCGCAGCGCGCAGGCGGAAAACCCGGGGCGCTTCCTGCTCCTCGACCTCCCGCCCGGAGCCGATGCCCTCGCGGACGGCGTGCGGGACGCGGTCGCGTATGCGGTGGAACGGGACGAACCCCAGCTCGCGGTACGGGACGGTCAGGTGCTGGTGCCCCGGCTGAGGCGAGCCGACAGCGATCAGCCGAGGGACGTCCCGGGCGTACTCGACCCGGACGGCACGGTGCTCATCACGGGCGGCACCGGCACTCTGGGCGGACTGGTCGCCGAACACCTCGTCCGTACGTGGCAGGTCGGCCACCTTCTGCTGGTGAGCCGCCGAGGGCCGGAGGCCCCCGGCGCATCGGACCTGGCCGACCGGCTGGAAGACCTCGGGGCGCGGGTGCGGATCGCCGCCGTGGACGTCACGGACGCGGCCGCGGTGGCGGAGCTGGTGGCGGGGATCGATGCGGAACATCCGCTGACCGGCGTCATCCACGCCACGGGCGTGCTCGACGACGCGGTGCTCACCTCGCAGACCCCGGAGCGCCTGGCGCGGGTGTGGGAGGCGAAGGCCACGGCGGCGGCTCATCTGCACGCGGCGACGGCGGATCTGCCGCTGGGCTTGTTCGTGATGTTCTCCTCGGCTGCCGGAGTGCTGGGCAGCCCCGGGCAGGCCAACTACGCGGCGGCGAACGCCTTTTGTGACGCCCTGGCCGCTCACCGCCGGACCATGGGCCTTCCCGCGCTGTCGGTGGCATGGGGACTGTGGGCCGAGTCCTCCGGCCTGACCGGACAGCTCGCCGAAGTGGACCGGGCCCGCATGTCCCGCTCGGGCATCGCCGCGATGGCCACCCCCAAGGCGCTGGCCTTGTTGGATGCCGCGTGCCGGGTCCCGTGTGCGCTGGTGGTTGCTGTGGATCTTGATGTGGCGGGTGTGGTGGGTGGTGGTGTGCCTGCGGTATTGCGTGGGTTGGTGGTGGGTCGGGTTCGGCGTCGGGTGGCTGACGGCAGTGGGCAGGCTGGTGGGTTGGCTGGGCGGTTGGTGGGGTTGGATGAGGGTGCTCGGTTGGATGTGGTGGGGGAGGTGGTGCGGGGTTGTGTGGCGGTGGTGTTGGGGTTTGGTTCGTCTGGTGAGGTGCGGTCGGGGGTTTCGTTCAAGGAGCTGGGTTTCGACTCGTTGACGGCGGTGGAGTTGCGTAATCGGCTGTCGGCGGTGACGGGCTTGCGATTGCCCGCCACGATGGTGTTCGACTATCCGACACCACACGCGTTGGCCACCTACCTGTGCACCCGATTGGGCGGCGAGACGGTCCGATCCACCGCACCCGTCATGAAGTCGACGGCCACCGACGAGCCGATCGCGATTGTCGCGATGACCTGCCGCTTCCCGGGCGGAGTCACCTCTCCGGAGGGACTGTGGGACCTGGTCTCCTTGGGCCATGAGGCGATCGGGGACTTTCCGACCGGCCGGGGCTGGGACCTGGATGGCCTCTTCCACCCGGACCCCGACCACCCCGGCACGTCCTACGCCCGCAAGGGCGGGTTTCTGTATGACGCCGACGCGTTTGACGCGGGGTTCTTCGGCATCAACCCGCGCGAGGCGCTGGCGACGGACCCGCAGCAGCGTCTGTTGTTGGAGGCGGCGTGGGAGGTGGTGGAGCGGGCGGGTATCGACCCTATGTCGCTGAAGGGCAGTCCGACCGGTGTCTATGCCGGGGTGATGTACCACGACTACGCGGCCGGGCTCAGCGGCGGTGACGCACGGCTGGAGGGCTACGCCATGCTCGCCAGCTCGGGCAGCGTGGTGTCCGGACGGGTGGCGTACACGCTGGGGTTGGAAGGCCCGGCGGTGACGGTGGACACGGCGTGTTCGTCGTCGTTGGTGGCGATGCATCTGGCGGCGCAGGCGTTGCGGCAGGGTGAGTGCACGCTCGCTCTGGCCGGTGGTGTGACGGTGATGGCCACGCCGGATGTGTTCACCGGTTTCTCGCGACAGCGCGGCCTGGCCCCCGACGGGCGCTGCAAGCCGTTCGGCGCGGCCGCCGACGGCACCGGCTGGAGTGAAGGCGTCGGACTTCTGCTCCTGGAGCGGTTGTCGGATGCGCGGCGTCATGGGCGGACGGTGCTGGGGGTGATCCGGGGTTCGGCGGTGAATCAAGATGGTGCGTCGAACGGTTTGACGGCGCCGAATGGTCCGTCGCAGCAGCGAGTGATCCGGCAGGCGCTGGCGGGTGCCGGATTGTCGGCATCCGAGGTGGACGCGGTGGAGGCGCATGGGACGGGCACCACCCTGGGCGATCCGATCGAGGCGCAGGCTCTGCTGGCCACCTACGGCCAGGAGCGGCGGGAGGACCAGCCGCTCCGGCTCGGTTCCATCAAGTCCAATATCGGGCATACGCAAGCGGCCGCAGGCGTAGCCGGTGTCATCAAGATGGTGCAGGCCATGCGGCACGGCGTACTTCCCGCCTCGTTGCATATCGATGAGCCGACACCCCATGTCGACTGGGCCAGCGGTGCGGTACGTCCGCTCACCGAGTCCGTGGAGTGGCCACGGACCGGGTGCCCTCGTCGCGCCGGAGTGTCCTCCTTCGGCGCCTCCGGTACGAACGCCCACGTGATCCTGGAACAGGCCCCGGACGCGCCGCCCGAGGCGGAGCCGATGCCCGGGCATGGTGATGTCGTGCCCTGGGTGCTGTCCGCGCGGAGCACGGAGGCGCTGCGAGGGCAGGCCGCGGCACTGGCCGGGCGCCTGGCGTCGGACCCGCGGGCGTCGGCCGTCGAAGTGGGGTGGTCGCTGTTGACATCACGGTCGCTGTTCGAGCACCGGGCCGTGGTCCTGGGCAGCGACCGGGCGGACATGGTGGCGGCGGTCGAGGCACTGGCGGCCGGTGAGTCGCATCCGACGGTCGTGGGCCCGCCTTCGGGCCCGACTCCGTCCGGGAAGACGGTGTGGCTGTTCAGCGGCCAGGGCAGCCAGCGCGTGGGGATGGGCGCCGGGCTGTACGACCGCTTTCCGGTGTTCGCCGCGGCGTTCGACGAGGTCTGCGGCCTGCTCGACCCACATCTTGAACATCCGCTGCGGCAGGTGGCATTCACCGGCGTGCCCGAGCGGCCGGGGCTGCTGGACCACACGACCTACGCCCAAGCCGGACTCTTCGCCCTCCACATCGCCCTGGCCCGGTTGCTGAACTCCACCGGCATCACCCCGGACGCCGTCATCGGCCACTCCATCGGCGAAGTCGCCGCCGCCCACATCGCAGGCGTCTTCGGCCTCCCCGACGCCTGCCGACTCGTCGCCGCCCGCGCCACCCTCATGGGCAGACTCCCGGAAGGCGGCGGCATGGCCACCATCGCCGCCACCCCCGACGAACTCACCGAAGACCTCGCCTCAAGCGACGGCCAAGTCAGCATCGCCGCCCTCAACACACCCGGCAACACCGTCATCTCCGGACCCGCCGCACAGGTAGCCCACATCAGCGACACCTGGGCCACCAAGGGCCGCAAGACCAAGACCCTGACAGTCAGCCACGCCTTCCACTCCCCCCAGATGGACCCCATCCTCGAACCCTTCACCCAAGCCATCACACACCTGACCTATCACCGGCCCACCCTCCCGCTGCTCAGCAACCTCACCGGGGAGCCCGCCGACGAACGGATCGCCACCCCCGCCTACTGGGCCGACCACATCCGCCAACCCGTCCACTTCCACCCCGCCAT
>NZ_JBEXVE010000017.1:0-192111 GCF_040629205.1 Streptomyces sp. NPDC005962
GGGCGCCCGGCCATAGCCGGGCGCCCGCCCTCATCGCAGCAGTTGGTACGGGCCCGTCAGGCGCGCGCCTCCGCCAGCAGCTTCTGGACCCGCGAGATGCCCTCGACGAGGTCCTCGTCGCCCAGCGCGTAGGACAGCCGCAGATAGCCCGGTGTGCCGAACGCCTCACCCGGCACCACGGCGACCTCGACCTCCTCCAGGATCAGCGCGGCCAGCTCGACGGTGGTCTGCGGCCGCTTGCCGCGGATCTCCTTGCCGAGCAGTCCCTTCGCCGACGGGTAGGCGTAGAACGCGCCCTCCGGCTCCGGGCACTCGATGCCGTCGATCTCGTTGAGCATGCGCACGATGGTGCGGCGGCGGCGGTCGAACGCCTCGCGCATCGCGGAGACGGCGTCGAGGTCGCCGGAGACGGCGGCCAGGGCGGCGGCCTGCGCGACGTTGCTCACGTTGGACGTAGCGTGCGACTGCAGGTTGGTCGCGGCCTTCACCACGTCCTTGGGGCCGATGATCCAGCCGACCCGCCAGCCGGTCATCGCGTACGTCTTCGCGACACCGTTGACCACGATGCACTTGTCGCGCAGCTCGGGCACGACCACCGGCAGCGAGTGGAACTTCGCGTCGCCGTAGACCAGGTGCTCGTAGATCTCGTCGGTGAGCACCCACAGTCCGTGCTCGGCGGCCCAGCGGCCGACCTCCTCGACCTGCTCGCGGCTGTAGACCGCGCCGGTCGGGTTGGACGGCGAGACGAAGACCAGCACCTTGGTGCGCTCGGTACGGGCCGCCTCCAGCTGCTCGACGGAGACGCGGTAGCCGGTCGTCTCGTCCGCGACGACGTCCACCGGGACACCGCCGGCCAGCCGGATCGACTCCGGGTAGGTGGTCCAGTACGGCGCGGGGACGATGACCTCGTCGCCCGGGTCGAGAATCGCCGCGAACGCCTCGTAGATCGCCTGCTTGCCCCCGTTGGTCACCAGGACCTGGGCCGCCTCGACCTCGTAGCCGCTGTCGCGCAGCGTCTTGGCGGCGATGGCGGCCTTGAGCTCGGGAAGCCCGCCGGCCGGGGTGTAGCGGTGGAACCGGGGGTCACGGCAAGCCGCCACCGCCGCCTCGACGACGTAGTCGGGCGTCGGGAAGTCCGGCTCGCCCGCGCCGAAGCCGATCACCGGGCGGCCGGCGGCCTTGAGGGCCTTGGCCTTGGCGTCGACGGCGAGGGTCGCGGACTCGGAGATGGAACCGATCCGGGCCGACACCCGTCGGTCGGTCGGGGACTGTACAGGGGGAGTAGCGGTCATGAATGCATCGTCGCAGACGGGCGAAAAGGGCGGTACACGGGTTTAACGAGACTCACACAAGTCACCCGCCGGAACTCGACCGGAGCCCGACCGGGGGCACGGGCGCTTCTCGTTCGACGGCTGGCCGTCAAGCACGTACACTCAACCGTCGTTGGCCGCTCAACAGACGTATCCGACCCGCACACTCCGTGCAGCGGGATGGATGCGGTAGGTTGGGGGTTGCCGCAAAGGGTCGTAGCTCAATTGGTAGAGCACTGGTCTCCAAAACCAGCGGTTGGGGGTTCAAGTCCCTCCGGCCCTGCTACACGCACTTGATCGTCAGGGTGCGTGCATGCGTACGCAAGGACAAGCACCGCTGTGCGGCCGGGCCGGACGCGGCACGGCCACGACCCGGATTCAGGTGAGGACGAGTGACGGAAGCCCTTGGCTCCACCGCGACGCCTGAGAGCGGTCGTCCCGATGAGGACGAGGTGGCGACCAGTAAGGGCCGCCGTGGTGGCAAGCGCGGGAAGAAGGGGCCCTTCGGCCGCCTCGCGCTGTTCTACCGCCAGATCATCGCCGAGCTGCGCAAGGTCGTGTGGCCCACGCGCAACCAGCTGTCGACGTACACCAGCGTGGTGATCGTCTTCGTGCTGATCATGATTGGCATCGTGACCGTGATTGACTATGGGTTCAACAACGCCATCAAGTACGTCTTTGGCTGAGATCCCGCGAAGGGCGGCCGTGTCCCGGCAGCGCCCTTTCGCACGTTCCACCCCATTGAAGCCAGGAAGAAGCAGCCACCGTGTCTGACCCGAACCTGAACGACGCCGCCGAGCCCGTCGAGTCCCGTGAGGACGAGCTCGACATCGTCGAGGCGGCGGACTCCGACCAGGCTGAGGCCGCTGACGCCGCGGCGGGCGAGCCCGCCGAGGAGGCCGCGCTGCACGTCGAGGACGAGGCCGAGGCCGCCGTCGAGGTCGCCGAGGACGAGGTGGCCGAAGAGGCCGCCGTCGAGGTCGACCCGGTCGAGGCCCTCCGTGAAGAGCTGCGCGGGCTGCCCGGTGAGTGGTACGTGATCCACACCTACGCGGGCTACGAGAAGCGCGTGAAGGCCAACCTGGAGCAGCGTGCCGTCTCGCTGAACGTCGAGGACTTCATCTATCAGGCCGAGGTCCCCGAAGAAGAGATCGTCCAGATCAAGAACGGCGAGCGCAAGAACGTCCGCCAGAACAAGCTCCCGGGCTATGTGCTGGTGCGCATGGACCTGACGAACGAGTCCTGGGGCGTCGTGCGGAACACCCCCGGGGTCACCGGCTTCGTGGGCAACGCGTACGACCCGTACCCGCTGACGCTGGACGAGATCGTCAAGATGCTGGCCCCCGAGGCCGAGGAGAAGGCCGCGAAGGCCTCCGCCGAGGAGGGCGGCGCCGCGGCGCCGAGCCGCAAGGTCGAGGTCCAGGTGCTGGACTTCGAGGTGGGCGACTCGGTCACGGTCACCGACGGCCCGTTCGCCACGCTCCAGGCCACGATCAACGAGATCAACGCCGACTCGAAGAAGGTCAAGGGCCTGGTCGAGATCTTCGGCCGGGAGACCCCGGTCGAGCTGAGCTTCGACCAGATCCAGAAGAACTGACGCTTCTTCCCCCACCCTTCCGACAGGTCAGACGGGCCCTTCCGGGGCCCGTCTGACCTGCTCGGTTTTAAGCCGCGCATCCATACCCGTTATCGTTGTGCGGTATGCCTCCATCCGGATGACCGGAGTGGAGGCGGACCACCTCTCACTAGGACCCGGAGAGAGCATGCCTCCCAAGAAGAAGAAGGTCACGGGGCTGATCAAGCTCCAGATCCAGGCCGGCGCCGCGAACCCGGCTCCGCCGGTCGGCCCCGCGCTGGGTCAGCACGGCGTCAACATCATGGAGTTCTGCAAGGCCTACAACGCCGCGACCGAGTCGCAGCGTGGCATGGTCGTGCCGGTGGAGATCACGGTCTACGAGGACCGTTCCTTCACCTTCATCACCAAGACTCCGCCGGCCGCGAAGCTGATCCTCAAGGCCGCGGGCGTGGACAAGGGCTCCGGCGAGCCGCACAAGACCAAGGTCGCCAAGATCACCCGCGACCAGGTCCGCGACATCGCCACCACCAAGATGCCCGACCTGAACGCCAACGACCTGGACGCCGCCGAGAAGATCATCGCCGGCACCGCCCGTTCCATGGGCATCACGGTCGAGGGCTGACAGCCACCCCGTAGCACCACCGTGGCAGGACCAATGCGCGGTCCGGACCACGACTCCGAACACATACCTCAGGAGCAGCAGTGACCAAGCGCAGCAAGTCCCTTCGCGCTGCGGACGCCAAGATCGACCGGGAGCGCGCGTACGCCCCGCTCGAGGCCGTCCGTCTCGCCAAGGACACTTCCCCGAGCAAGTTCGACGCGACCGTCGAGGTCGCCATGCGCCTGGGCGTCGACCCGCGCAAGGCCGACCAGATGGTCCGCGGCACCGTGAACCTGCCGCACGGCACCGGTAAGACCGCCCGGGTCCTGGTCTTCGCGACCGGTGACCGTGCTGCGGCCGCGGAGGCCGCGGGAGCCGACATCGTCGGCTCCGACGAGCTCATCGACGAGGTGTCCAAGGGCCGCCTGGACTTCGACGCCGTCGTCGCCACCCCGGACCTCATGGGCAAGGTCGGCCGCCTGGGCCGCGTGCTCGGTCCGCGTGGTCTGATGCCGAACCCGAAGACCGGCACCGTCACCCCGGACGTGGCCAAGGCCGTCACGGAGATCAAGGGCGGCAAGATCGAGTTCCGCGTCGACAAGCACTCCAACCTGCACTTCATCATCGGCAAGGTGTCGTTCGACGAGGCGCAGCTGGTGGAGAACTACGGCGCGGCCCTTGAGGAGATCAACCGTCTCAAGCCGTCCGCCGCGAAGGGCCGCTACATCAAGAAGGCGAGCCTGAGCACGACGATGGGCCCCGGCATCCCGCTGGACGCCAACCGCACGCGCAACCTGCTGGTCGAGGAAGAGGCCGTCTGAGCCGCTTCCTGACCGGAACCGCCGGGCCCCCGCACCTCGTGAAAGGTGCGGGGGCCCGGCGCGTTGCTGTCGGCGGCCCTCGGTAGGGTCATGATCCGACAGTCTTAAATGAAAAATAAGGGGGAACCGTGCGCGGTACTCATGTGGGCGTGCGATGTGTCATCGCGGCCTGTGGCGTTGTTCTGATGGCCGGACTCACCGCGTGCGGGAGCGACAAGTCCAGTGACGACAAGGCGGGTGACAAGGCGGGCGACACGTCGGGCGGCAACGGCGGCCAGTCGGTGGGCAGTCCGCTGGCGGCGCTGAAGCTCGCCTCGCAGCGTACGGACCAGCAGGACTCCGCGAAGGTCGACGGCACCATCAAGAGCCCGCTCGCGAACAGCGACATGTCCGGCGCGATGGACTGGTCCGACGGCATGCGCGCCAACATGACCATGAAGTCCAAGGGCGGCGCCGGTGCCTCCGCGACGGGCGGCGACAAGCCCGTCAGCGTGCGCTACACGCCCGACGCGATGTTCATCGACGCGGCCGCGATGGGCCTCCCGGCCCAGGGCAAGCAGTGGATCAAGTACGACTACGACGCGTTCGCCAAGCAGGGCGGCGCGTCCGGCGCGTACCTCAAGGACCAGATGCAGAACAACAACCCGTCGCGTTCGGTGCAGCTCCTGCTCGCCACGGGCCAGGTCAAGAAGGTCGGCACGGAGGACGTCCGGGGCGTCGAGGCCACCCATTACACGGGCGAGGTCAAGGTCTCGGAGATGGCCCGGACGCAGTCCAAGGGCCTGAGCAAGTCGGAGCTGGACGCCCTGCAGAAGCAGCTGGAGCAGTCCGGGGCCGACAGCGAGACCGTCGACCTGTGGATCGACAACAAGAACCTGCTGGTCAAGAAGCGTGAGCAGGCCGAGAGCAAGACCGGCGCCACCGATTCGACGGTCTACTACTCGGACTACGGCACCAAGGTCACGGTCGAGGAGCCGGCAAGCTCGGAGACCGTCGACTTCCAGGAGCTGCAGGGCGCTCAGCGATAGCTGATTTGCCCGGCCGCGGCCCGTTCGCGTAATCTGCTGCAGAAGCCAAAGACCGCTGGTTGTCGCTGTGCCTCCGCAAGGGGATATGGCGGCCGAAGGATTCGCTAGCTGCGAACGGCCCGCGCAGGTGACTGTGGTGATAACTCCCGAACGGGCCCCGAGTCCGTACGGTCGAGTCACGCCCCGTGCGCCTGCGCCGGGGCGTTTCGTATTGTTCAGTCTCCTTCCTTCAGGCCGTAGCGGTCCTCATCACCCGGAAGGAGGCCGAGGCTCATGGCGAGTCCCGACAAGGTCGACGCCGTCGACGAGATGCGGGAGAAGTTCCGCACCTCGAACGGCGCCGTTGTGACCGCGTACACCGGTCTCACCGTCGCACAGCTCAAGGAGCTGCGCCGTTCGCTCGGTGAGAACGCCCAGTACCGTGTGGTGAAGAACACGCTGACCAAGATCGCGGCCAACGAGGCCGGGATCAACCAGCTCGACGACCTGTTCACGGGTTCGTCGGCCGTCGCCTTCGTGACCGGTGACCCGGTCGTGGCGGCGAAGGGTCTGCGTGACTTCGCCAAGGACAACCCCGCCCTTGAGATCAAGGGTGGCGTGCTCGACGGCAAGGCGCTGTCCGCCGACGAGATCAAGAAGCTCGCGGACCTCGAGTCCCGCGAGGTGCTGCTCTCCAAGCTGGCGGGCGCCATGAAGGCCAAGCAGTCGCAGGCTGCCGCGCTCTTCCAGGCCCCGCTGTCGAAGTTCATCCGCACCGCGGAGGCGCTCCGGCAGAAGCAGTCCGAGCAGGGCGGTGCCGGCGAGCCGGCTCCCGCCGAGGCCGCGGCCGAGTAATCAGCCCCGGTCACAGCGGGCCCGGACGCCCGCCCGACATTTTCATCCGGCACCTGCCGACTTAGTGGAAGGACCGCCACCATGGCGAAGCTCACCCAGGAAGAGCTGCTCGCGCAGTTCGAGACCCTCACCCTCATCGAGCTCTCCGAGTTCGTGAAGGCGTTCGAGGAGAAGTTCGACGTCACCGCCGCCGCCCCGGCCGCCGTCGTCGCCGCCGCCCCGGGTGCCCCGGCCGCCGAGGCCGAGGAGGAGCAGGACGAGTTCGACGTCGTCCTCACCGGCGCCGGCGACAAGAAGATCCAGGTCATCAAGGTCGTGCGTGAGCTGACCTCGCTGGGCCTGAAGGAGGCCAAGGACCTCGTCGACGGCACCCCGAAGCCGGTCCTCGAGAAGGTCTCCAAGGAGGCCGCCGAGAAGGCCGCCGAGTCCCTCAAGGGCGCCGGCGCCTCGGTCGAGGTCAAGTGATCTCACGGGTCGGATGACCCGCTGTGCCGTGAGGGCGATCACCCGTTGGGGTGGTCGCCCTTCGGTGTTCTTGTGACGGCTACGCTGACTTTCCGGTTCCGGCAGGTATGGTGATCTTCGTTGCCCGTCGCCACGCCCTGTGACGATCTCGGCGGAGTGGGGGGCCTTGACGAACGGCACGCAGCGCGCAATTCTCGGGACGCGACGTCACATCGATCCGTAAGTCCGAGGCATGGATCGTCGGCGAAGCGGGCAGTATCGATATGCGTTGGCGAAGCGCGGGCTGCCGACCAGGCGTGTGCAGGACAACGAGGGGCGAGGCTCCTCACCGGAGGGAGAGATTGGCGCTGCCGGTCTCAGAAACTCGGCGCTGGACATCAGTGTGCCAAGTGGCTACACTGACCCTTTGCGCTGCCTGTTAGCTGCTCCCTGCCCGTCACCAGGGGCATGCCCACCTTTGAGCACTGCCGATGAATACGCCCTGACCAGGGACTTCATCCATGGGCTCGTGGTGGGACCGGTACGCGCGTAGTGAGTCCGAGCCCTCGGAAGGACCCCCTCTTGGCCGCCTCGCGCAACGCCTCGACTGCCAATACGAACAATGGCGCCAGCACTGCCCCGCTGCGCATCTCCTTTGCGAAGATCAAGGAGCCTCTCGAGGTTCCGAACCTCCTTGCACTGCAGACCGAGAGCTTCGATTGGCTGCTCGGCAATGCCGCCTGGAAGGCTCGCGTCGAGGCTGCGCTGGACAGTGGTCAGGACGTCCCCACCAAGTCCGGTCTGGAAGAGATCTTCGAGGAGATCTCGCCGATCGAGGACTTCTCCGGGTCGATGTCCCTGACCTTTCGCGATCACCGCTTCGAGCCGCCGAAGAACTCGATCGACGAGTGCAAGGAGCGCGACTTCACGTACGCCGCTCCGCTCTTCGTCACCGCCGAGTTCACCAACAACGAGACCGGCGAGATCAAGTCCCAGACGGTCTTCATGGGCGACTTCCCGCTCATGACCAACAAGGGCACATTCTGCATCAACGGCACCGAGCGTGTCGTCGTTTCGCAGTTGGTCCGCTCGCCGGGTGTGTACTTCGACTCCTCCATCGACAAGACGTCCGACAAGGACATCTTCTCGGCCAAGATCATCCCGTCCCGGGGTGCCTGGCTGGAGATGGAGATCGACAAGCGCGACATGGTCGGCGTCCGCATCGACCGTAAGCGCAAGCAGTCCGTCACCGTCCTGCTCAAGGCGCTCGGCTGGACCACCGAGCAGATCCTCGAGGAGTTCGGCGAGTACGAGTCCATGCGCGCCACCCTGGAGAAGGACCACACCCAGGGCCAGGACGACGCGCTGCTCGACATCTACCGCAAGCTGCGCCCGGGCGAGCCGCCGACGCGTGAGGCCGCGCAGACGCTGCTGGAGAACCTGTACTTCAACCCGAAGCGCTACGACCTCGCCAAGGTCGGCCGCTACAAGGTCAACAAGAAGCTCGGCGCGGACGCCCCCCTCGACGCCGGCGTGCTGACCACCGACGATGTCATCGCGACCATCAAGTACCTGGTCAAGCTGCACGCCGGGGAGACCGAGACGGTCGGCGAGGCCGGCGACATGATCGTCGTCGAGACCGACGACATCGACCACTTCGGCAACCGCCGCCTGCGGAACGTCGGCGAGCTGATCCAGAACCAGGTCCGCACCGGTCTGGCCCGTATGGAGCGCGTCGTCCGCGAGCGGATGACCACCCAGGACGTCGAGGCGATCACGCCGCAGACCCTGATCAACATCCGGCCGGTCGTCGCCTCCATCAAGGAGTTCTTCGGCACCAGCCAGCTGTCGCAGTTCATGGACCAGACCAACCCGCTGTCGGGTCTGACCCACAAGCGCCGTCTGTCGGCGCTGGGCCCGGGTGGTCTGAGCCGTGAGCGGGCCGGGTTCGAGGTCCGTGACGTGCACCCCTCGCACTACGGCCGCATGTGCCCGATCGAGACGCCGGAAGGCCCGAACATCGGCCTGATCGGCTCGCTCGCCTCCTACGGCCGGGTCAACGCCTTCGGCTTCGTCGAGACCCCGTACCGCAAGGTCCACGAGGGTGTCGTCACCGACAAGGTGGACTTCCTCACCGCCGATGAGGAAGACCGCTTCGTCATCGCCCAGGCGAACGCGCCGCTGGCCGAGGACAGCACCTACGCCGAGAACCGCGTCCTGGTCCGCCGCCGCGGCGGCGAGGTCGACTACGTTCCCGGCTCCGAGGTCGACTACATGGACGTCTCGCCGCGCCAGATGGTGTCGGTCGCGACCGCCATGATCCCCTTCCTCGAGCACGACGACGCCAACCGCGCGCTCATGGGCTCGAACATGATGCGCCAGGCCGTGCCGCTGATCAAGGCGGAGTCCCCGCTGGTCGGCACCGGCATGGAGTACCGCTGCGCGGTCGACGCCGGCGACGTCATCAAGGCCGAGAAGGACGGTGTCGTCCAGGAGGTCTCCGCCGACTACGTGACGGTGGCCAACGACGACGGCACCTACACCACGTACCGCATCGCCAAGTTCTCCCGCTCCAACCAGGGCACCTCCTTCAACCAGAAGGTCGTCGTCGACGAGGGCGCCCGCGTCATCACCGGTCAGGTCCTGGCCGACGGTCCGTCCACCGAGGACGGCGAGATGGCGCTCGGCAAGAACCTCCTCGTGGCGTTCATGCCGTGGGAGGGCCACAACTACGAAGACGCGATCATCCTCAGCCAGCGGCTGGTCCAGGACGACGTCCTCTCCTCGATCCACATCGAGGAGCACGAGGTCGACGCCCGCGACACCAAGCTGGGCCCCGAGGAGATCACCCGGGACATCCCGAACGTCTCCGAGGAGGTCCTGGCCGACCTCGACGAGCGCGGCATCATCCGCATCGGCGCCGAGGTCGTGGCCGGGGACATCCTGGTCGGCAAGGTCACCCCGAAGGGTGAGACCGAGCTGACCCCGGAGGAGCGCCTGCTGCGCGCGATCTTCGGCGAGAAGGCCCGTGAGGTCCGCGACACCTCGCTGAAGGTGCCGCACGGTGAGATCGGCAAGGTCATCGGCGTCCGCGTCTTCGACCGTGAAGAGGGCGACGAGCTGCCCCCCGGCGTGAACCAGCTGGTCCGCGTCTACGTGGCGCAGAAGCGCAAGATCACCGACGGTGACAAGCTCGCCGGCCGCCACGGCAACAAGGGCGTCATCTCGAAGATCCTGCCGGTCGAGGACATGCCGTTCCTGGAGGACGGCACCCCGGTCGACATCATCCTCAACCCGCTGGGTGTCCCGTCCCGGATGAACCCGGGACAGGTCCTGGAGATCCACCTCGGCTGGCTGGCCTCCCGTGGCTGGAAGGTCGAAGGCTCCGAGGACTGGATGCAGCGGCTGCAGGCGATCGGCGCGGACGAGGTCCAGCCCGGCACCAACGTCGCGACCCCGGTCTTCGACGGTGCCCGCGAGGACGAGATCGCCGGTCTCTTCGATTCGACGATCCCGAACCGCGATGGTGACCGCCTGGTCCAGTCGTCCGGTAAGGCCCGGATGTTCGACGGCCGCTCCGGCGAGCCGTTCCCGGACCCGATCTCGGTCGGCTTCATGTACATCCTCAAGCTGCACCACCTGGTGGACGACAAGCTGCACGCCCGGTCCACCGGTCCGTACTCGATGATCACCCAGCAGCCGCTGGGTGGTAAGGCTCAGTTCGGCGGCCAGCGCTTCGGTGAGATGGAGGTGTGGGCGCTGGAGGCTTATGGCGCCGCGTACGCCCTCCAGGAGCTGCTGACCATCAAGTCCGACGATGTCACCGGTCGCGTGAAGGTCTACGAGGCCATCGTCAAGGGCGAGAACATTCCCGAGCCCGGCATCCCCGAGTCCTTCAAGGTGCTCATCAAGGAGATGCAGTCCCTGTGCCTCAACGTGGAGGTGCTGTCCAGCGACGGCATGTCCATCGAGATGCGCGACACCGACGAGGACGTCTTCCGCGCTGCGGAGGAGCTCGGCATCGACCTGTCGCGGCGCGAGCCGAGCAGCGTCGAAGAGGTCTGACGGGTCTGGCCGGGGCGGTTCGTACGCACCGCCCCGGCCTCTCCCCGGACCCCCAGTCAGACCCGAAGACACGACCCTGAAAGAGGGATTGACGACAAGTGCTCGACGTCAACTTCTTCGACGAGCTGCGGATCGGCCTCGCCACTGCTGACGACATCCGTCAGTGGTCCCACGGTGAGGTCAAGAAGCCGGAGACCATCAACTACCGCACCCTGAAGCCCGAAAAGGACGGACTCTTCTGCGAGAAGATCTTCGGTCCGACCCGGGACTGGGAGTGCTACTGCGGCAAGTACAAGCGCGTCCGTTTCAAGGGCATCATCTGTGAGCGCTGTGGCGTCGAGGTCACCCGCGCCAAGGTGCGCCGTGAGCGGATGGGCCACATCGAGCTGGCCGCTCCCGTCACCCACATCTGGTACTTCAAGGGCGTCCCGAGCCGTCTGGGCTACCTGCTCGACCTCGCGCCGAAGGACCTCGAAAAGGTCATCTACTTCGCCGCCTACATGATCACGTGGGTGGACGAGGAGCGCCGCACGCGCGACCTGCCCTCGCTGGAGGCCCACGTCTCCGTCGAGCGCCAGCAGGTCGAGCAGCGCCGCGACGCCGACCTGGAGGCCCGCGCCAAGAAGCTCGAGGCGGACCTGGCCGACCTGGAGGCCGAGGGCGCCAAGGCCGATGTGCGCCGCAAGGTGCGCGAGGGCGCCGAGCGCGAGATGAAGCAGCTGCGCGACCGCGCCCAGCGCGAGATCGACCGTCTCGACGAGGTGTGGAACCGCTTCAAGAGCCTCAAGGTCCAGGACCTGGAGGGCGACGAGCTGCTCTACCGTGAGCTGCGTGACCGCTTCGGCACGTACTTCATGGGCGGCATGGGCGCCGCGGCGCTGCAGAAGCGCCTGGAGTCCTTCGACCTCGACGAGGAGGCCGAGAAGCTCCGCGAGATCATCCGGACCGGCAAGGGCCAGAAGAAGACCCGTGCGCTCAAGCGCCTCAAGGTCGTCTCCGCCTTCCTGCAGACCCGCAACAGCCCCAACGGCATGGTGCTGGACTGCATCCCGGTGATCCCGCCGGACCTGCGTCCGATGGTGCAGCTGGACGGTGGCCGCTTCGCGACCTCCGACCTGAACGACCTGTACCGCCGTGTGATCAACCGGAACAACCGCCTCAAGCGTCTCCTTGACCTCGGTGCGCCCGAGATCATCGTGAACAACGAGAAGCGGATGCTGCAGGAGGCCGTCGACGCGCTGTTCGACAACGGCCGCCGCGGCCGCCCGGTGACCGGTCCCGGTAACCGTCCGCTGAAGTCCCTCAGCGACATGCTGAAGGGTAAGCAGGGCCGGTTCCGTCAGAACCTGCTCGGTAAGCGCGTCGACTACTCGGCCCGTTCCGTCATCGTCGTCGGCCCGCAGCTCAAGCTGCACCAGTGCGGTCTGCCCAAGGCCATGGCGCTGGAGCTCTTCAAGCCGTTCGTGATGAAGCGCCTGGTGGACCTCAACCACGCGCAGAACATCAAGTCGGCCAAGCGCATGGTCGAGCGCGGCCGCACGGTCGTGTACGACGTGCTCGAAGAGGTCATCGCCGAGCACCCGGTGCTGCTGAACCGTGCGCCGACCCTGCACCGCCTCGGCATCCAGGCCTTCGAGCCGCAGCTGGTCGAGGGCAAGGCCATTCAGATTCACCCGCTCGTCTGCACCGCGTTCAACGCGGACTTCGACGGTGACCAGATGGCCGTGCACCTTCCGCTGTCCGCGGAGGCGCAGGCCGAGGCCCGCATCCTGATGCTGTCCTCGAACAACATCCTCAAGCCGGCCGACGGCCGGCCGGTGACGATGCCGACCCAGGACATGGTGCTGGGTCTGTTCTTCCTCACCACCGACGAGGAGGAGCGCAAGGTCATCGGCGAGGGCCGGTCCTTCGGCTCCAGCGCCGAGGCGACCATGGCGTTCGACGCCCGGGAGCTGTCGCTCCAGGCGAAGATCGACATCCGCTTCCCGATCGGCACCGTCCCGCCCCGCGGCTGGACCCCGCCGGCTCCGGAAGAGGGCGAGCCCGCCTGGCAGCAGGGCGACAGCTTCCGGCTGCGCACCACGCTGGGCCGCGCGCTCTTCAACGAGCTGCTGCCCGAGGACTACCCGTTCGTCGACTACTCGGTGGGCAAGAAGCAGCTCTCCGAGATCGTCAACGACCTCGCCGAGCGCTACCCCAAGGTCATCGTCGCGGCGACCCTGGACAACCTGAAGGCGGCCGGTTTCCACTGGGCCACCCGCTCCGGTGTCACCGTGGCCATCTCCGACATCGTCGTGCCCGAGGCCAAGAAGGCCATCATCACGGGCTACGAGGCGCAGGACGAGAAGGTCCAGAAGCAGTACGAGCGCGGTCTGATCACCAAGGACGAGCGCACCCAGGAGCTCATCGCGATCTGGACCAAGGCGACCAACGAGGTCTCCGAGGCGATGAACGCGAACTTCCCGAAGACCAACCCGATCTTCATGATGGTCGACTCGGGCGCGCGCGGAAACATGATGCAGATGCGTCAGATCGCCGGTATGCGTGGTCTGGTGTCCAACGCGAAGAACGAGACCATCCCGCGGCCCATTAAGGCGTCGTTCCGCGAGGGTCTCTCCGTGCTGGAGTACTTCATCTCCACCCACGGTGCCCGTAAGGGTCTCGCGGACACCGCCCTGCGTACCGCCGACTCGGGTTACCTGACCCGTCGTCTGGTGGACGTCTCGCAGGACGTGATCATCCGCGAGGAGGACTGCGGCACCGAGCGCGGCCTCAAGCTGGCGATCGCGACCACGGGCGCGGACGGTGTGCTGCGCAAGACCGAGGACGTCGAGACCAGCGTGTACGCGCGCTGCCTCGCCGAGGACATCGTCGTGGACGGGAAGGTCCTGGCCCCGGCCGGCACCGACCTGGGCGACGTGCTCATCGACGAGCTGGTCCGGCACAACGTGGCGACGGTCAAGACCCGCTCCGTGCTCACCTGCGAGTCCGCCGTCGGCACCTGCGCCATGTGCTACGGCCGCTCGCTGGCGACCGGCAAGCTGGTGGACATCGGCGAGGCCGTCGGCATCATCGCCGCCCAGTCCATCGGTGAGCCCGGCACCCAGCTGACGATGCGTACCTTCCACACCGGTGGTGTGGCCGGTGACGACATCACCCAGGGTCTGCCGCGTGTCGTCGAGCTCTTCGAGGCCCGTACGCCCAAGGGCGTCGCGCCGATCTCGGAGGCGGCCGGCCGCGTCCGGATCGAGGAGACCGAGAAGACCAAGAAGCTCGTCGTCACCCCGGACGACGGTTCCGAGGAGACCGCCTACGGCGTCTCCAAGCGGGCCCGTCTGCTGGTGGGCGAGGGCGACCACGTCGAGGTCGGCCAGGCGCTGACCGTGGGTGCCACCAACCCGCACGACGTGCTGCGCATCCTCGGCCAGCGCCAGGTGCAGATCCACCTGGTCAGCGAGGTGCAGAAGGTCTACAACTCGCAGGGTGTGTCGATCCACGACAAGCACATCGAGATCATCATCCGGCAGATGCTGCGCCGGGTCACGATCATCGAGTCCGGCGACGCGGAGCTGCTGCCGGGCGAGCTCGTGGAGCGCACGCGCTTCGAGGGTGAGAACCGTCGTGTGGTCACGGAAGGCGGCCACCCGGCCTCCGGCCGTCCGCAGCTGATGGGTATCACCAAGGCCTCGCTGGCGACCGAGTCCTGGCTGTCGGCGGCGTCCTTCCAGGAGACGACCCGGGTGCTCACCGACGCGGCGATCAACGCCAAGTCGGACTCCCTGATCGGCCTCAAGGAGAACGTCATCATCGGTAAGCTCATCCCGGCCGGTACGGGCCTGTCCCGCTACCGCAACATCCGGGTGGAGCCCACCGAGGAGGCGAAGGCCGCGATGTACTCGGCCGTCGGCTACGACGACATCGACTACTCGCCCTTCGGCACCGGCTCCGGCCAGGCGGTCCCGCTGGAGGACTACGACTACGGTCCGTACAACCAGTAAGCGCCTGATCTGTTCGCAGGGCGGTCACCCCATGGCGGGGGTGGCCGCCCTGCGGCTATGCTCCGGGTTGGTGTGTCCACCGCGTGTGCATTTGTTTTGACCGGAGCCGATGCGGTAGGTACGCTCTGACCTTGTGCCTGGGGTGTCCCTGGGCTCCCGTATGCGCTAAGAGCGCCTGGGGGCCGAGGTGTCGACACCAACAATTCGCACTCTCCTGACATCCGCAGGGGACTGCGGTGCGCGACACACCCGACCCCGTGGGTCGGAGAAACCCCAGGTTAGCTTTATCGAGATCGGCACACAGAAACCGGAGAAACGGTGCCTACGATCCAGCAGCTGGTCCGCAAGGGCCGCCAGGACAAGGTCGAGAAGAACAAGACTCCCGCACTGGCGGGGTCGCCGCAGCGTCGTGGCACGTGCACTCGCGTGTTCACCACGACGCCGAAGAAGCCGAACTCGGCGCTCCGTAAGGTCGCGCGTGTCCGGCTGAGCAGTGGGATCGAGGTCACCGCCTACGTCCCTGGTGAGGGGCACAACCTGCAGGAGCACTCCATCGTGCTCGTGCGCGGCGGTCGTGTGAAGGACCTGCCGGGTGTTCGTTACAAGATCATCCGCGGCTCCCTCGACACGCAGGGCGTCAAGAACCGCAAGCAGGCTCGCAGCCGCTACGGCGCCAAGAAGGAGAAGTAAACATGCCTCGTAAGGGTCCCGCCCCGAAGCGCCCGGTCATCATCGACCCGGTTTACAACTCTCCTCTGGTGACGTCCCTCATCAACAAGGTGCTGATGAACGGCAAGCGCTCCACCGCCGAGCGCATTGTCTACGGCGCCATGGAGGGCCTGCGTGAGAAGTCCGGCAACGACCCGGTCATCACGCTCAAGCGCGCCCTGGAGAACGTGAAGCCGACCCTCGAGGTCCGCTCCCGTCGTGTTGGTGGCGCCACCTACCAGGTGCCGGTCGAGGTTCGTCCCGGCCGCTCCTCCACCCTCGCGCTGCGCTGGCTCGTGGGCTACTCCCGCGCCCGTCGCGAGAAGACCATGACCGAGCGTCTGATGAACGAGCTGCTGGACGCCAGCAACGGTCTGGGCGCCTCCGTCAAGCGTCGCGAGGACACTCACAAGATGGCCGAGTCCAACAAGGCCTTCGCGCACTACCGCTGGTAGTCGCTACCCCATCGAGAGACCGAGAGAAGACTGAAGCCTTATGGCTACCACTTCACTTGACCTGGCCAAGGTCCGCAACATCGGGATCATGGCTCACATCGACGCGGGCAAGACGACGACCACCGAGCGGATTCTGTTCTACACCGGTGTGAGCTACAAGATCGGTGAGGTCCACGACGGCGCTGCCACGATGGACTGGATGGAGCAGGAGCAGGAGCGCGGCATCACGATCACGTCGGCCGCGACGACCTGTCACTGGCCGCTTGAGGACACCGATCACACGATCAACATCATTGACACCCCGGGGCACGTCGACTTCACGGTCGAGGTGGAGCGCTCGCTGCGCGTCCTCGACGGTGCCGTGACGGTGTTCGACGGTGTGGCCGGCGTGGAGCCGCAGTCCGAGACCGTTTGGCGTCAGGCGGACCGCTACGGCGTGCCGCGTATCTGCTTCGTCAACAAGCTCGACCGCACCGGTGCCGAGTTCCACCGCTGCGTCGACATGATCACGGACCGCCTGGGCGCGGTGCCGCTGGTCATGCAGCTGCCGATCGGCACCGAGGCCGACTTCAAGGGTGTCGTCGACCTCGTCACCATGAAGGCGCTGGTCTGGAACATTGAGGCCTCCAAGGGCGAGATGTACGACACCGTCGACATCCCGGACACCCACTCCGAGGCCGCCGACGAGTGGCGCGGCAAGCTGCTGGAGGGCGTCGCCGAGAACGACGAAGAGATGATGGAGCTGTACCTGGAGGGCGAAGAGCCCACCGTGGAGCAGCTGTACGCGGCGATCCGCCGCATCACCATCGCCTCCGGCGTGGGCGGCGGCACCACCGTCACCCCCGTGTTCTGCGGCACCGCGTTCAAGAACAAGGGCGTTCAGCCCCTGCTCGACGCGGTCGTCCGGTACCTGCCGTCGCCGATCGACGTCGAGGCCGTCGAGGGTCACTCGGTCAAGGACCCCGACGAGGTCATCAAGCGTCGTCCGTCCGAGGAAGAGCCGCTGTCGGCGCTGGCCTTCAAGATTGCGAGCGACCCGCACCTCGGGAAGCTCACCTTCATCCGGGTGTACTCGGGCCGCCTCGTGGCCGGCACCGCGGTGCTGAACTCGGTGAAGGGCAAGAAGGAGCGCATCGGCAAGATCTACCGGATGCACGCGAACAAGCGTGAGGAGATCGAGTCGGTGGGTGCCGGTGACATCGTCGCCGTCATGGGTCTGAAGCAGACCACCACCGGTGAGACCCTCTGCGACTCGTCCAACCCGGTGATCCTCGAGTCCATGGACTTCCCGGCCCCGGTCATCGCGGTGGCCATCGAGCCGAAGTCCAAGGGCGACCAGGAGAAGCTGGCCGTCGCGATCCAGCGGCTTGCCGAGGAGGACCCGTCCTTCCGCGTCAAGACCGACGAGGAGACCGGCCAGACGATCATCTCCGGCATGGGCGAGCTGCACCTCGATGTGCTGGTCGACCGGATGCGCCGTGAGTTCAAGGTCGAGGCCAACGTCGGCAAGCCGCAGGTGGCCTACCGCGAGACGCTGAACAAGGCGGTCGAGCGGTACGACTACACGCACAAGAAGCAGACTGGTGGTTCCGGCCAGTTCGCCAAGGTGCAGATCGCGCTGGAGCCGCTCGAGGGCGATGGCTACGAGTTCGAGAACAAGGTCACCGGTGGCCGTATCCCGCGGGAGTACATCCCGTCCGTGGACGCGGGCTGCCAGGAGGCCATGGAGTTCGGCGTGCTCGCCGGCTACCCGCTGACCGGCGTCAAGGTCGTGCTTCTCGACGGTGGCTACCACGAGGTCGACTCCTCGGAGATGGCCTTCAAGATCGCCGGTTCGATGGCCTTCAAGGAGGCCGCCCGCAAGGCCGGTCCGGCCCTGCTCGAGCCGATGATGAAGGTCGAGATCACGACGCCCGAGGACTACATGGGCGACGTGATCGGCGACATCAACTCCCGCCGTGGTCAGATCCAGTCCATGGAGGAGCGCAGCGGCGCCAAGCTGGTGACCGGTCTGGTCCCGCTGTCGGAGATGTTCGGCTACGTGGGCGACCTGCGCAGCAAGACCTCTGGCCGTGCCAGCTACTCCATGCAGTTCGACTCCTACGCCGAGGTTCCGCGGAGCGTCGCAGAGGAGATCATCGCGAAGGCCAAGGGCGAGTAACGCGGGTTCATCCGCATTCCTCACCGTTTAGGCTGGAGCAAGAGGCATCGGGTGTTCCGTCATAGATCGTCCACCGTGGCGGTCCATGACGGGGCCCCGGCCGCCGGCCCCCATAACGAATACGGCGAAGGGCATCCCCCTCGGGGTCCTGGCCGGTTCGGATAAGACCACCTGAACCCGTCCGCAAGGCGCGGATGCGTTACAGAACCACTCCGTAGGAGGACCCCAGTGGCGAAGGCGAAGTTCGAGCGGACTAAGCCGCACGTCAACATCGGCACCATCGGTCACATCGACCACGGTAAGACCACTCTTACCGCGGCGATCACCAAGGTGCTGCACGACGCGTTCCCGACCCTGAACGAGGCCTCGGCCTTCGACATGATCGACAAGGCGCCGGAAGAGCGCCAGCGCGGGATTACGATCTCCATCGCGCATGTCGAGTACCAGACCGACTCGCGTCACTACGCGCACGTTGACTGCCCCGGTCACGCGGACTACATCAAGAACATGATCACCGGTGCGGCGCAGATG
This sequence comes from Streptomyces sp. NPDC005962, assembly GCF_040629205.1. Lineage (NCBI taxonomy): Bacteria > Bacillati > Actinomycetota > Actinomycetes > Kitasatosporales > Streptomycetaceae > Streptomyces > Streptomyces sp. NPDC005962. The sequence goes on from NZ_JBEXVE010000017.1 coordinate 18,533, forward strand.
GACGGCGCCATCCTCGTGGTCGCCGCCACCGACGGCCCGATGCCGCAGACCAAGGAGCACGTGCTCCTGGCCCGCCAGGTCGGCGTTCCGTACATCGTCGTCGCCCTGAACAAGGCCGACATGGTGGACGACGAGGAGATCCTGGAGCTCGTCGAGCTCGAGGTCCGTGAGCTGCTCTCCGAGTACGAGTTTCCGGGCGACGACGTTCCGGTCGTCAAGGTCTCGGCGCTCAAGGCGCTCGAGGGCGACGCCGAGTGGGGCAAGTCCGTCCTCGACCTGATGAAGGCCGTCGACGACGCCATCCCGCAGCCGGAGCGCGACGTCGACAAGCCGTTCCTCATGCCGATCGAGGACGTCTTCACCATCACCGGTCGCGGTACGGTCGTCACCGGCCGTATCGAGCGCGGTGTGCTGAAGGTCAACGAGAACGTCGACATCATCGGCATCAAGCAGGACAAGACCTCGACCACCGTCACCGGTATCGAGATGTTCCGCAAGCTGCTCGACGAGGGCCAGGCCGGTGAGAACGTCGGTCTGCTCCTCCGTGGCATCAAGCGCGAGGACGTCGAGCGCGGCCAGGTCATCATCAAGCCGGGCTCGGTCACCCCGCACACCGAGTTCGAGGCCCAGGCGTACATCCTGTCCAAGGACGAGGGTGGCCGTCACACGCCGTTCTTCAACAACTACCGTCCGCAGTTCTACTTCCGTACCACGGACGTGACGGGCGTTGTGACCCTCCCCGAGGGCACCGAGATGGTCATGCCGGGCGACAACACCGAGATGTCCGTCTCGCTGATCCAGCCGGTCGCCATGGAAGAGGGCCTGAAGTTCGCCATCCGTGAGGGTGGCCGGACCGTCGGCGCCGGTCAGGTCACCAAGATCACCAAGTGACCTGACGCTCTTCGGAGCACGCTCCCCGGAGCATTGAGCCCCACTCGCCGTTCGCGGCGGGTGGGGCTTTTCCGTATCTGGGTACCCGGCCATCCGCATCGAAGCTGAGTTCGACTTCGGGAGTACGGATGATGACCAACGGCAAGATCGCGGTGGCGATCGCGGGAGGCTACCTCCTGGGGCGCACCAAGAAGGCGAAACTCGCCCTCGGGCTGGGCATGTTGCTCGCCGGGAAGAAGATCACCCTCGATCCGCAGCAGCTGGCCCGGGCGGTCGTCGAATCCCCGCTGCTGAGCGGGTTGAACGCGCAGGCGCGCAAGGAACTGACCGGTGCCGCCAAGACCGCCGCGACCTCGGCCCTGACCAGCCGTATGAACGGCTTCGCCGATTCGCTGCACGACCGCACGCTGGGCCTGCGGGGCGAAGCTCCCGACGACGGCGGCGGGGACGAGGAGCGGGAGGACGACGAACCGGTCGACGAGGAGAGCGAACGGAAACCGCCCGCGCCGCGCCGCAAGGCGCCGCAGGCCACGGCGGCCAAGGCTACGGCGGCCAAGGCCCCGGCCGGTCGGGCGCGCAAGACCGCCGTCTCGTCGCCCGGCAAGGCGAAGACGGCCGCGAAGAAGACCACGAAGACCGCCAAGACCGCCGGGGGCCGCAATGGCTGACACGTTGGGCAAGCTGAAGGACGACATCGTGCGCAGCCCGGCCGCCGACCGTCTCAAGGACGAGCTCCAGTCCTACGTCCAGGCCCGGGCGACCCACGCGCTCTCCGGGCTCGGCACCGGTCTCGCCAAGGGCACCCAGGCGCTCGCCGAGGGCAAGTCACCGGGCCAGGCCGTACTGAAAGCGGGCGCTTCGCAGATGAAGGAAACGCTGAAGGACAAGGTCAAGGGGTTGTTCGGCAAGGGCCGCGGCAAGAGCGGCGGCGGCAAGTCCAAGAGCGTCACGGTGGTCGAGGACATCGATGTCGGGGTGCCGGTCCGCGAGGCGTACGACCAGTGGACCCAGTTCCAGGAGTTCAGCACCTTCGCCAAGGGCGTCGTCAGCGTCGAGAAGGCCGACGACACCAGCAGCAACTGGAAGGTGAAGGTCGCCAAGTCCACGCGCAGCTGGAAGGCCAACGTCACCGAGCAGGTGCCCGACGAACGGATCAGCTGGACGACCGAGGGTGCCAAGGGCACCGTCAAGGGCGTCGTCACCTTCCATCCGCTCGGCGACACCCTCACCCGGGTGCTGCTGGTGCTGGAGTACTTCCCCAAGGGCCTGTTCGAGAAGACCGGCAACATCTGGCGCGCCCAGGGCCGCCGTGCCCGGCTCGACCTCAAGCTCTACCGCAAGTTCATCATGATGCGCGGCGAGGCCACGGACGGCTGGCGCGGGGAGATCCGGGACGGCGAGGTCGTGGTCGACCACGAGACGGCCGTGGCGGAGGAAGAGGAAGAGCGCGAAGCGGAGGCCGGGGGAGAGGCCGATGAGCCGCGGGCCGAGCAGGACGACGAGGAAGCGGCGCACGAGGACGCTGAGGACGAGCACGCTGAGGACGAGGATGCCGAGGGCGAGGACGAGCCTGAGGACGAGGAGGCGGCGTACGAGGACGACGCGGAGGCCGACGACGCCGACGCCGACGCCGAGTACGAGGAGGAGCCCGACGAGGCCGACGAGCCCGACGAGGCCGAGGCCGAGCAGGACGAGGACGCCGAGCGCCCCCGGCGGCGGGTGGCCGCGTCCCGCCGCTGACGAGCCCCCTTCCGTAACCGCCGGGGCGCCCCCGCCCCTCAGGACGGGGGCGCCTCGCGGTGCTACGCCGTCTTGGTGGGGCGCGGGCGCCAGATCCAGGGGGTGGCGTCCGGGGAGACGCCCACGACGGCGGGCCCCTCGGCGGGGTCGGCCAGCAGGGCGGGGGCGCCCACCGGGGTGAGGTGGCCGGGGGAGCGCAGCGGGCGGTCGCCGGGGCCGGTGCCCCACTGGACCTGGACGTCGCCGTCGAGGCTACGGCCGAGCAGGAGCAGCGTGGTGGCCTTGCGGTTCCCGCCGTCCTGGCCCTTCCCGCCCTCCTCGCCGGGCTCGGGCACGGTATGCGCGGCGATGGCCCCGTACCCCTCGAAGCGCGGCACCGTGCGGCTTTCCGCGCCGTGGAGGGCGGGCACGGTGGCCGCGGGGGTGCGGTAGATCAGCGAGAGCGAGCCGTCGGGGGCGATCGCGGCGCCGATCCGGTCGCCGCCGGGGCGGGGCAGCCCGGCGGGGGCCCGCAAGGTGACGGGGCCGCCGGGCCGCTCCTGCGACCAGTGGTGCACGGTGTCGCGGCCCGGGGCGACGACGTGGGCGCGGCCCTCGCGGTCGACCAGGGCGGTCAGCCCGTCCTGGATTTCCGCGTCCCCGAGCCGTTCCCAGGGTCCCCAGCGGCCGTCGGCGTCCCGTACCCGGGTGGCGAGGCCCTTCTCGGCGGTCCGTACGAAGAGGTGGACCCGCCCGTCCGGGGTGGCGACCGCGGCGGGGCAGCCGACGCGGCGGCCGTACTCGGGGTTGGCCTCGGGGGTGCCGAGCCCGGTCCAGGCGCGGAACGGCCCGTCGGGGCTGCTCTGTTCCAGCGCCACGATCTCGCGCAGGTTGGCGCCGCCCTGGCCGTCCAGCGCCGCGAACCGCAGCGCGAGGAGCACCTGGCGTCCCGTGCTGTCGGTCACGGCGCTCAGGGCGGGGGCCAGCGGCCCGCCGCCGAGCCCGAGCGGGGCACCGAACCGTCCGCTGCCGCGGGCGGTCTCGCGCCACCGGACGGCCTGGGTGCCGAGGACCCCGTATGCGACGAGGCGGCCCTCGCGGTCCGTGGTGGGGGTGGGCAGGGCGCTGGGGTAGCGGTAGTGGGTGGAGCGAATCCAGCCTTTGCGGTTCCGGAGCGGCCGCACGCCGCCCTGGCTGTAGTCGCCGCAGCCCGCGCTCTCCCCGCACTTCCACTCGGGTGAGCCGCCGTACGCCTTGATGACGCGGGCCTTCTGGGCCAGCACGGCGGGCGGCAGATTGTGCGGCCAGCGCTGGTTGTAGTAGCCGCGGAAGGACGTGGTGGTGAAGCGCGGCGCCTGGTGGTCCCGCCGGGTGGACTCGGCGGCCCACTGCGCGATCGCCTTCCAGGTGAACAGCGCGACCGGGGTGTGGTCCCGGTGGTCCGAGCAGCCGGGCTGGTCGTTGTCCTTGGGGTGCAGCGCGTCGTGGATCTGGAAGTCGGGGTCGGGGTCGAGGGTGTGGATGAGGGTGGGGCGGTAGCGGTCCATGAGCTCGGCGAGCACGTCGACCAGGGTCTGGTGGACGTACGAGCTGGGGTGCGCCACCGGGGAGTCCTCGGCCCGCAGCGTCCGCATGACGGTGCCGGGGGTGTTCCACAGGTCGGGCATCCGCAGGTGGCCCTCGGACAGCATGGCGATGTTGAGGAAGATCAGCCGCACCCTGCGGGCGCCGTTGGCGAGCACGTTCGTCTCCGCCTTGACGCCCCCGGGCAGGTTCAGCACCGCGCGGTTCCACGGCGTGAACTGGTTCAGCCCCAGCATCTGCGCGTACGCCTGCCGCAGCCCCTGGTGGCGGGAGGCGGAGTACGCGGCCTTGTCCGGCGGCGGCAGCGGCCGTCCGGCCACCCGGTTGATGCCCAGCGCCTCGCCCGCCGTGACGTACACGCTCACCACGGGGACCCCGGAGCGCAGTACGTGCTCGTTGTCGGGGTTCATGAAGTACAGGTCGTCGTCGGGGTGGGCCATCACCTGGAGCAGGGTGGCGCGCTTGTCCCCGACCGCCGGGGTGAACGGCTCGGCGGCCCCCGGGCCGGTGGTCGTCCGGGCCGGTGCGGCGGGGGCGGCGGAAGGTCCGGGACGGCTGCTGCACCCGGTGGCAGCGGCGGCGGTGAGGGCCGCCACCGCGGCCAGTGCCTGCCTGCGTGTCGTGCGCGCGGGCAGAGTCCATCGACTGTTCAATTTGGTGACCCTGTCACTTGTGCAGCACGTAGTCTCCGGCTGCTTCCACGTGATAAGGGACGGTCGATGATCTTGAAAGGTTGTCCGATGACCGGGAGGTGTCGGTCACACTCCGGACACGACGGACAGCACGCCTAGGCCACCGAGGGGCCGCCGAGGTACTTCCCGGCCTTGGTGTAGGGCCAGGCGTTGGCGACGCAGCCCTTCAGTCCGTCTATCTGCTGCATCATCGCCGGGGCGGGCTTGCCGGGGCCGGGGCAGGTCTCATGGCCCTGGCCGATGCGGTGGCCCACCTCATGGTTGATGATCAGCGCCCGGTACTCGCCGATCGGGCCGTCGAACTCGGGGGAGCCGGTGTTCCAGCGCGTGAGGTTGACCATGACCTGCGTTCCGGCGGCGCAGTTGACCTTGCCACGGGTCTTCAGACCGGCCTGCCCGCAGATGTCGTCGACCGTGTCCGGGGTGGCGATCTTCACCTCGAAGTCGTAAGCGCCGTCGGCCACCAGCTGGAAGGAGTGCTTCTGGTCCCTGGTCCAGCCGCGCTCGTCCGCGAGGACCGCGGATATCTCGGCCGCGGCCTTCTTCGCGTCGACGCCGGTGCCCTCCTCCACCTGGACCTTGAACCGCCGTACGTCGCCGCCGTCGCCGATCACCTCGCCGGACGCCTTCGCGGTGGTGAAGGTGCCGGTCCCGGCGGGGGACGTGGGCGCGGCGGGGCGCGCGGGGGCGGCGTCGCGGGAGGACCGGGAGGGCGGCGCCGACGGGGCCGACGGCGTCGCGGTGGGGGACGGGCTCGCCGCCGCGGAGTCCGCGGGGGCGGACCGTACGCCGCCGCCGTCGGCCGGTAACAGGACGTACGCGGCCAGCAGGGCTCCGGCCGTCACCGCCGCGCCGACCAGCAGCGGCACCACCGGCGACCGGCGCCGGCGGCGGCGCCGGGAACGGCGGTGCGAGGCCCGGGAGGGCGGCGCGGCGGACGGTTCGGCGGACTGCTCGGTGACGGTCATGCGGGGGGTGCTCCAGGGGTGGTGAAGGAGGTGTGCGCAAGAAGGGGTGGGACGTCGGCGGGCTCAGGAGAAGCGGGCCGAGGAGAGCGCGTCCTCGACGCGCTCGACGAGGGCGGGGTCCGCGGAGGCGAGGCAGGCGTACCCGGCGACCGTGCTGTCTCGGTGGTCGGGCAGCGGCTGCCGCCGACTGAGGAAGGCCGTGCCGCCCAGCTCCCGGCAGACCGCGGTCGGGGACGACCGTGTCACGGGCAGGTCCTTCCCGGGCCGGTCGTAGGACTCCCGGCGCCACAGCAGCAGGGCGCTGTTCTTGGGGAGCCTGGTCACCGGCAGGCACAGCTCGGGGCCGTAGAGGGCTTCCTTGAGGGGCTCGCCGCACGCGCCGTCGCCCGGGACCGGGGGAACGACGCTCGACGGCGTGCTGTCCGGGGTGCTCGTCGCCCTGCCCGGGGTGCTGGCCGCGGCCGTGCTCGACGTCTCGTTGGCCGCCGGGCCCGCCAGGACGTAGGTCTCGCTCGCGGGCACGTCCGTGCCATCGGTGCGCTGCGGCCGTGGCACCCGCCAGTCGCCGGGCACGGACACCCGCAGGTTCATGCCGCCCGCGACGTCCGGCAGCTTCAGCACCTTCCGGGGCGTCGCGGTCCGGTCCGGGGCGGGCGCCGTGGCCGGAGTGGTGGAGCCGGGCTCGGCGGACCGGCCGTCGCGCAGGCCGGTGGCGAGCGACACCGCCCCCGCGATCAGCGCGACCACCACGGGGGCGGCCACGACGGCGGTGCGCCGTCTGCGGGCCCGCGCCACCCGGTGCCGGACCCGCTCCATCCGGTCCTCCGGCGCCGCCAGCTGCGGGGTGTCGGCGTCCGCGAGCCGGCGCAGCCCGGCCGCGGTGCGGGTCAGCTCCTCGGTGCCGTACCCGCCGGGGTCGTTCTTCGTCACCACGGTCCTCACCTCACTTCGGCGCGGTACGGCCGCGGACCGGCTCCGGGGCGGGCACGAGACCGGGATCGAATCCGGGCAGCCGGGCGCGCAGCGTGTTCAGGGCCTTCGACGCCTGGCTCTTGACCGTGCCGGTGGAGCAGCCCAGCACCGTGGCGGTCTGCTCCACGCTCAGATCCTCCAGATAGCGCAGCACGACGACCTCGCGCTGGCGCCGGGGCAGCAGCCGCAGCAGCCCGATGAGCGTCCGTCCCTGGTCGACCTCGCCGACGTGGCGGTACGGCCCGGTCGGGCCGCCCCGGGACGACGGCTCGGGCAGCTCGGAGTGGGGCACCTCGCGCCGCCAGTGCCGCCGCCACCAGGACGCGTGCAGATGGACCAGGGTGCGGCGGACGTACGCCTCGGGGTTCTCCTCGGCGATCCGCCCCCACTTCGGCCAGACCCGGGCCAGGGCGCTCTGCAGCAGGTCCTCGGCCAGATGCCGGTCGCCGGTCAGGAACCAGGCGGAACGCAGCAGCCGTGGCCCGCAGGCGGCGACGAACTCCTCGAACTCTGTCCACTCGCCGCCCGCCATGCCGCCCTCGCGTGATTCGAAGCCGATCCTTCGTGTGATCCACGCACGCCGAACGCGTTGGAGGCGGGGCTTGGTTGCCCATTGTGGGTCAGATCACAAGGGGCGAGGGGGCGGTAATGTTTGGCGACCTCGGGAGACCTCGGGCGACCTCAGTGGACGAGCAGCGCCCCGAGCACCGCGAGCCAGCAGAGCGAAACCAGCACCGGCAGCAGCACCATGATCGCGCCGGTGGGTGACACCTTCAGATAGGCGGAACCGGGGTCACTGGTGCGGCGGTTCACGATCCGCTCGCCGCCGTGCCAGGCCATGTACTCCTCGAGCTCTATCACCGCTTCCTTGCGCGCCAGCAGGTACTGACGGCCGAAGCGCAGCATCTGCGAGAAGCCCAGCGACACCCCGAAGCCGATGATCGAGATGATCACCGCCAGGACCTTGCCCAGGGTGCCGCCCGCGCCCTCCTTACCGAGGAAGAAGGCAGTGGCGGCCGCGAGGCCCGCGGTGATGTAGAAGAAGTTGTTCAGCTTCTGCCAGTTCAGGTTGTCCTCGTGCTTGTAGAGGTCCACCGCGATTTGGTACTGCGCGTGCAGGATCGCCTCGCGCGGTTTGCGCCACACCCACACCACCCGCGGCAGCCCGTCCGGCGGGGTCAGCCGGGTCAGCTCCTGGAAGCCGAGCTTGTGGTGGAAGTGCGCGGACGCGTCGTTGGGCGGGTCGTTGACCACCGCGGCGATCACGGGGCTTTTGTCCCACTGGTCGAGCACGTGGTAGTAGAGCATCGAGGCGACGCCCGACCGCCCCGCCTCGCGGGCCACGCAGATCTGCTTGATCACCAGGTAGCTGCCCAGCGTCGTCTTGATCCGGCGGTTCAGCCACTCGTCCGGCTCAACCTGGTCGGAGCTGTACGCCATCAGGAACGCCAGTACCTGCCCGCCCTTGACCGCCACGTAGAAGTGCTCGGCGGTCGCCAGCCGGGAGCGGTAGTCCGCCTCGGTGTACGCCGAGACCAGGAAACCGCCCTCCGTCGACCCCCGGACGCCGCCCGGCCCGTTAAGGCTCCGTGACTCGGCGATCCGGACGATCTGCTCCACGTGCTCCTCGCCCGCCCGTAAGATCTCCACCCGTAACGGCACAGCCATTCCGATACCCCCCTCTTCCCGGCGCGCCGAAGGTACCGTGGTCACGGTCCGTCGCACCACCGTGCGGGCGAGGATTCGCCGATGTGGGTGTGGGGTACGCTCCAGGGCCGATTCGCGGAGGCTGGGCCTCGTGTGGCAGACTGTCCGGGTTGCTCGGTTGAGTGCCGATGCTGTGCGCCTCCCGCCGGGAGGACTGGAAGCTAGTCCCGCAGTACTCGTCGTCTCTGATCAGGGACGGAAGTACGGGAATCTTCCGGGAAGTGTCAGCGGGGCCCCAACCAGGCACCCGGTGGGTGACTTTCTCCCCTCAGTAGCCCCCTTCGCGAGGGATCTCCGCTGTGGAGATTTACGGGAAGGGACGCGACACGCCCGACCGCGTGGGTCGGGGGTGGGGTGGGAGAGCCGCTAACGCCATCGGGTCCCAGAGCGTTACGAGAGACAGGACTACGAAGTAGCCATGGCGGGACAGAAGATCCGCATCCGGCTCAAGGCCTACGACCACGAGGTCATCGACTCTTCGGCGAAGAAGATCGTCGAGACGGTGACCCGCACTGGTGCGTCGGTCGCGGGCCCGGTGCCGCTGCCCACAGAGAAGAACGTGTACTGCGTCATCAAGTCGCCGCACAAGTACAAGGACGCGCGCGAGCACTTCGAGATGCGTACGCACAAGCGCCTCATCGACATCCTCGACCCCACGCCGAAGACAGTCGACTCGCTCATGCGTCTCGACCTGCCGGCGGGCGTCGACATCGAGATCAAGCTCTGAGGTGACGCGCGAGATGGCAAAGCAGATCAAGGGCGTCCTGGGCGAGAAGCTCGGCATGACGCAGGTGTGGGACGAGAACAACCGTGTCGTCCCGGTCACCGTCGTCAAGGCCGGCCCCTGCGTCGTGACCCAGGTCCGTACCGATGACGCGGACGGCTACGACGCCGTCCAGATCGCCTTCGGCGAGATCGACCCGCGCAAGGTGAACAAGCCCCTCAAGGGCCACTTCGCCAAGGCCGACGTCACCCCGCGCCGCCACCTGGTGGAGCTGCGTACCGCTGACGCCAGCGAGTACACGCTCGGCCAGGAGGTCACCGCTGAGGCGTTTGACTCCGGTGTCAAGGTCGACGTGACCGGCACCAGCAAGGGCAAGGGCACCGCCGGTGTCATGAAGCGCCACGGCTTCGCAGGCCTCGGCGCCGGCCACGGCACCCAGCGCAAGCACCGCTCGCCGGGCTCGATCGGTGGCTGCGCCACGCCGGGCCGCGTGTTCAAGGGCCTGCGCATGGCGGGCCGCATGGGCAACGAGCGGGTCACCACCCAGAACCTGACCGTCCATGCCGTTGACGCGGAGAAGGGCCTGCTCCTGATCAAGGGAGCGGTTCCTGGTCCGAACGGCGGCCTCGTCCTGGTCCGTACCGCGGCCAAGGGGGCCTGAGGTAACCGATGAGCACCATTGACATCCTTTCGCCGGCAGGCGACAAGGCCGGGACCGTCGAACTCCCCACGGAGATCTTCGACGTGCAGGTCAGCGTTCCGCTGATCCACCAGGTCGTCGTCGCACAGCTGGCCGCTGCCCGACAGGGCACGCACAAGACCAAGACCCGTGGCGAGGTCCGCGGCGGTGGCAAGAAGCCGTACCGCCAGAAGGGCACCGGTCGCGCCCGTCAGGGCTCGACCCGCGCGCCGCAGTTCGCCGGTGGTGGCGTCGTGCACGGTCCCGTGCCGCGTGACTACAGCCAGCGGACCCCGAAGAAGATGAAGGCCGCCGCGCTGCGCGGGGCCCTCTCGGACCGGGCGCGCCACAGCCGCGTTCACGTCGTGAGCGGCGTGGTCGAGGGCGACGTCTCCACCAAGGCCGCGAAGGTCCTGCTGGGCAAGATCAGCGAGCGCAAGCACGTGCTGCTGATCGCCGAGCGGAGCGACGAGGCCGCGTGGCTGTCCGCCCGCAACCTGCCCCAGGTGCACATCCTGGAGCCGGGCCAGCTGAACACGTACGACGTGCTCGTCTCCGATGACGTGGTCTTCACCAAGGCCGCCTTCGAGTCCTTCGTGGCTGGTCCCAAGGCCGCTGAGAAGACCGAAGGGAGCGCCGCCTGATGAGTGAGGCGACCGCTGTCACCAGCAAGACCTTCACCGACCACCGCGACATTCTCGTCAAGCCGGTGGTCTCGGAGAAGAGCTACGCGCTGCTGGACGAGAACAAGTACACGTTCATCGTCGACCCGCGCGCGAACAAGACCCAGATCAAGCAGGCCGTCGAGGCGGTCTTCTCGGTCAAGGTCACCGGGGTCAACACGATCAACCGGCAGGGCAAGCGCAAGCGCACCCGCACCGGTTACGGCAAGCGCAAGGACACCAAGCGCGCCATCGTGACCCTTGCCGAGGGCGACCGTATCGACATCTTCGGCGGCCCGACCTCCTGACGGAGGTCGGAATCGTCCAGAAGTCCGGAATATTCCGAGGACTGAGAAATGGGTATCCGCAAGTACAAGCCGACGACCCCGGGCCGTCGTGGCTCCAGCGTCGCCGACTTCGTCGAGATCACGCGGTCCACGCCGGAGAAGTCGCTGGTCCGCCCGCTGCACAGCAAGGGTGGTCGTAACAACGCCGGCCGCATCACGGTCCGCCACCAGGGTGGCGGTCACAAGCGTGCGTACCGCGTGATCGACTTCCGCCGTCACGACAAGGACGGCGTCCCGGCGAAGGTCGCGCACATCGAGTACGACCCCAACCGCACCGCGCGCATCGCGCTGCTGCACTACGTGGACGGCGAGAAGCGCTACATCCTCGCCCCGCGTGGCCTGAAGCAGGGCGACCGGATCGAGAACGGTCCCGGCGCCGACATCAAGCCCGGCAACAACCTGTCGCTGCGCAACATCCCCGTCGGTACCACGCTGCACGCCATCGAGCTGCGGCCCGGCGGCGGCGCCAAGTTCGCCCGCTCCGCGGGTGCCTCGGTGCAGCTGCTGGCGAAGGAGGGCTCCATGGCCCACCTTCGTATGCCGTCCGGTGAGATCCGCCTGGTCGACGTCCGCTGCCGCGGCACTGTCGGCGAGGTCGGCAATGCCGAGCAGTCGAACATCAACTGGGGCAAGGCCGGCCGCATGCGCTGGAAGGGCGTCCGCCCGACCGTTCGTGGTGTGGTCATGAACCCCGTCGACCACCCGCACGGTGGTGGTGAGGGCAAGACCTCCGGTGGTCGCCACCCGGTCTCGCCGTGGGGTCAGAAGGAGGGCCGTACGCGCTCGCCGAAGAAGGCCAGCAACAAGTACATCGTCCGCCGCCGCAAGACGAACAAGAAGCGCTAGGAGCGGGTTTAGATGCCGCGTAGTCTCAAGAAGGGGCCCTTCGTCGACGACCACCTGATCAAAAAGGTGGACGTTCAGAACGAAGCCGGCACCAAGAACGTCATCAAGACCTGGTCCCGCCGCTCGATGATCGTCCCGGCGATGCTCGGCCACACGATCGCGGTGCACGACGGCCGTAAGCACGTCCCGGTGTTCGTCTCCGAGTCGATGGTCGGCCACAAGCTCGGCGAGTTCGCGCCGACCCGCACCTTCCGCGGCCACGAGAAGGACGACCGCAAGTCGCGTCGTCGCTGATCGGCGGAAGAGACTCATGACAGACACTGAAGGGACAACCATGGAAGCCAGGGCCCAGGCGCGGTACATCCGCGTCACGCCCATGAAGGCCCGCCGAGTGGTGGACCTCATCCGTGGCATGGGCGCCACGGAGGCTCAGGCGGTCCTGCGCTTCGCCCCGCAGGCCGCGAGCGTGCCGGTCGGCAAGGTGCTTGACAGCGCCATTGCCAACGCCGCGCACAACTACGACCACACCGACGCCGGCGACCTCGTCATTTCCGAGGCCTTTGTCGACGAGGGCCCGACTCTGAAGCGTTTCCGTCCGCGCGCCCAGGGTCGCGCCTACCGGATCCGCAAGCGGACCAGCCACATCACCGTGGTCGTCAGCAGCAAGGAAGGAACCCGGTAATGGGCCAGAAGGTTAACCCGCACGGGTTCCGGCTCGGCATCACCACCGACTTCAAGTCGCGCTGGTACGCCGACAAGCTGTACAAGGACTACGTCAAGGAAGACGTCGCCATCCGCCGGATGATGACGAAGGGCATGGAGCGCGCCGGTATCTCCAAGGTGGAGATCGAGCGCACCCGTGACCGCGTCCGCGTCGACATCCACACCGCCCGGCCGGGCATCGTCATCGGCCGTCGCGGCGCGGAGGCCGACCGTATCCGCGGCGAGCTGGAGAAGCTCACCGGCAAGCAGGTGCAGCTCAACATCCTCGAGGTCAAGAACCCCGAGGTGGACGCTCAGCTGGTGGCCCAGGCCGTCGCCGAGCAGCTGTCCTCCCGCGTCTCCTTCCGTCGCGCCATGCGTAAGAGCATGCAGTCGACGATGAAGGCCGGTGCCAAGGGCATCAAGATCCAGTGTGGTGGCCGTCTCGGCGGCGCCGAGATGTCCCGCTCGGAGTTCTACCGCGAGGGCCGTGTGCCCCTGCACACGCTCCGCGCGAACGTGGACTACGGCTTCTTCGAGGCCAAGACCACCTTCGGCCGCATCGGCGTCAAGGTGTGGATCTACAAGGGCGACGTCAAGAACATCGCCGAGGTCCGCGCCGAGAACGCCGCCGCCCGCGCCGGCAACCGCCCGTCGCGTGGTGGTGGCGGCGGCGGCAGCGACCGCCCGCAGCGCCGTGGTGGCGAGCGCGGTGGCCGTGGCCGCAAGCCGCAGCAGCAGAATGCCGCCGCCGAGGCCCCCAAGGCCGAGGCCGCAGCCGCTGCTCCGGCCGCTGAGGCCGCGTCTTCTACCAGCAGCGGAACGGAGGCCTGACCGACATGCTGATCCCTCGCAGGGTCAAGCACCGCAAGCAGCACCACCCCAAGCGGTCCGGCATGGCCAAGGGCGGCACGGAGCTGGCGTTCGGCGAGTACGGCATTCAGGCCGTCACCCCGGCGTACGTCACGAACCGTCAGATCGAGGCCGCTCGTATCGCGATGACCCGCCACATCAAGCGTGGCGGCAAGGTCTGGATCAACATCTACCCGGACCGTCCGCTGACGAAGAAGCCCGCCGAGACCCGCATGGGTTCCGGTAAGGGTTCGCCGGAGTGGTGGATCGCGAACGTCAAGCCCGGTCGGGTGATGTTCGAGCTGTCCTACCCGAACGAGAAGACTGCGCGTGAGGCGCTCACCCGCGCTGCTCACAAGCTCCCGATGAAGTGCCGGATCGTGCGGCGCGAGGCAGGTGAGTCGTGATGGCGGCCGGTACCAAGGCGTCCGAGCTGCGTGAGCTGAACAACGAGGACCTCGTTGGCAAGCTGCGTGAGGCCAAGGAAGAGCTGTTCAACCTCCGCTTCCAGGCGGCGACCGGACAGCTCGAGAACCACGGCCGGCTGAAGGCCGTCCGCAAGGACATCGCCCGGATCTACACCCTGATGCGGGAGCGCGAGCTCGGCATCGAGACGGTGGAGAGCGCCTGATGAGCGAGACGAATGTGACTGAGAACGCACCGCAGAGCCGTGGCTTCCGCAAGACCCGTGAGGGTCTAGTCGTCAGCGACAAGATGGACAAGACCGTCGTCGTCGCCGTCGAGGACCGCGTCAAGCACGCGCTGTACGGCAAGGTCATCCGCCGTACCAACAAGCTCAAGGCGCACGACGAGCAGAACGCCGCGGGTGTCGGCGACCGTGTCCTCCTGATGGAGACCCGGCCGCTGTCCGCGACCAAGCGCTGGCGCGTCGTCGAGATCCTCGAGAAGGCCAAGTAAATCCCTGAGGGCATTAGCTCTCAGGTCAGTTCCGCCAGGCTCGGCAGGGGCTCGGTATATCGAGCCCCTGCCGGGAACCGGCAGACGATCAGGAGATAGACGTGATCCAGCAGGAGTCGCGACTGCGCGTCGCCGACAACACTGGTGCGAAGGAAATCCTTTGCATCCGTGTTCTCGGTGGCTCCGGTCGCCGCTACGCGGGCATCGGTGACGTCATCGTCGCCACCGTGAAGGACGCGATCCCCGGTGGCAACGTGAAGAAGGGTGACGTCATCAAGGCGGTCATCGTGCGCACCGTCAAGGAGCGCCGCCGCCCGGACGGTTCGTACATCCGCTTCGACGAGAACGCGGCCGTCATCCTCAAGAACGATGGCGACCCCCGCGGCACCCGTATCTTCGGCCCGGTGGGTCGTGAGCTGCGCGAGAAGAAGTTCATGAAGATCATCTCGCTCGCGCCGGAGGTGCTGTAACCGATGAAGGTCAAGAAGGGCGACCTGGTCCAGGTCATCACCGGTAAGGACAAGGGCAAGCAGGGCAAGGTCATCGCGGCCTTCCCCCGCGAGGACCGCGTCCTGGTCGAGGGTGTCAACCGGGTCAAGAAGCACACCAAGGCCGGACAGTCCGCTCGTGGTTCGAAGACCGGCGGCATCGTGACGACCGAGGCCCCGATCCACGTGAGCAACGTTCAGCTCGTGGTGGAGAAGGACGGCAACAAGGTTGTCACCCGCGTCGGGTTCCGCTTCGACGACGAGGGCAACAAGATCCGCGTTGCCAAGCGGACCGGTGAGGACATCTGATGACTGCCACCACCACTGCACCGCGTCTCAAGACGCGCTACCGCGAAGAGATCCAGGGCAAGCTGCAGGAGCAGTTCTCCATCGAGAACGTCATGCAGATCCCCGGTCTCACCAAGGTCGTGGTCAACATGGGTGTGGGCGATGCCGCCCGCGACTCCAAGCTGATCGAGGGCGCCATCCGCGACCTCACCACGATCACCGGCCAGAAGCCGGCCGTCACCAAGGCCCGTAAGTCCATCGCGCAGTTCAAGCTGCGTGAGGGCCAGCCGATCGGTGCCCACGTCACCCTCCGGGGCGACCGCATGTGGGAGTTCCTGGACCGTCTGGTGTCGCTCGCGCTTCCGCGCATCCGCGACTTCCGTGGTCTGTCGCCGAAGCAGTTCGACGGCCGTGGGAATTACACGTTCGGTCTCACGGAGCAGGTCATGTTCCACGAGATCGACCAGGACAAGATCGACCGCGTCCGGGGTATGGACATCACCGTGGTGACCACGGCGACCACCGACGACCAGGGCCGCGCCCTGCTTCGTCACCTCGGCTTCCCGTTCAAGGAGGCGTGAGCCGTGGCGAAGAAGGCTCTTATTGCCAAGGCCGCCCGCAAGCCCAAGTTCGGCGTGCGTGGATACACCCGCTGCCAGCGCTGCGGCCGTCCCCACTCCGTGTACCGCAAGTTCGGCCTGTGCCGCGTGTGCCTTCGTGAGATGGCTCACCGTGGAGAGCTGCCGGGCGTGACCAAGAGCTCCTGGTAACCAGCCCACTCGGACTGGTACCAGAGGCTCTCGGTAAGCAATGGATGGCGAGACCCGCCCTCTCACTCCCGTAGAGTGGAAGGGTTGGGTGCTCGTCGCCCAGAATTGTCTTACTACGCCGAAGGTCCCCGCGCCGCACCCGTGCCCACCCAGAGTGGGTGAGAGGGATGGCGCAGATAGGAAACCCCGGCGAGAGAGGCCGAAGGCCAAACATGACCATGACCGATCCGATCGCAGACATGCTGACTCGTCTGCGAAACGCGAACTCGGCTTATCACGACGACGTCGTGATGCCCCACAGCAAGATCAAGTCGCACATCGCGGAGATCCTCCAGCAGGAGGGCTACATCACCGGCTGGAAGGTCGAGGACGCCGAGGTTGGCAAGAACCTCACCCTCGAGCTGAAGTTCGGCCCGAACCGTGAGCGCTCGATCGCGGGCATCAAGCGGATCTCGAAGCCGGGCCTGCGGGTCTACGCAAAGTCCACCAGCTTGCCGAGGGTGCTCGGAGGCCTGGGCGTGGCGATCATCTCCACGTCGCATGGGCTCCTCACCGACAAGCAGGCCGGCAAGAAGGGCGTGGGTGGGGAAGTCCTCGCCTACGTCTGGTAACCAGGGAACGGAGGAAGCACATGTCGCGTATTGGCAAGCTGCCCATCCAGGTTCCCGCTGGTGTGGACGTCACTATCGATGGCCGCACGGTCGCCGTGAAGGGCCCCAAGGGCTCCCTCTCGCACACCGTCGCCGCGCCCATCGAGGTCGCCAAGGGTGAGGACAACAACCTCGTTGTCACGCGCCCGAACGACGAGCGTCAGAACAAGGCCCTGCACGGCCTGTCCCGCACGCTGGTGGCGAACATGATCACCGGCGTGACCCAGGGCTACAGCAAGGCGCTCGAGATCAGCGGTGTCGGCTACCGCGTACTGGCGAAGGGCTCCAACCTGGAGTTCTCGCTCGGCTACAGCCACCCGATCCTGATCGAGGCCCCCGAGGGCATCACCTTCAAGGTGGAGTCCGCGACCAAGCTGAGCGTCGAGGGCATCGACAAGCAGCGGGTCGGCGAGGTCGCCGCGAACATTCGCAAGCTTCGCAAGCCCGACCCCTACAAGGCCAAGGGCGTGAAGTATGCGGGCGAGGTCATCCGCCGCAAGGTCGGAAAGGCTGGTAAGTAAGCCATGACATACGGTGTGAAGATCGCTAAGGGCAACGCGCGCAAGGCCGCTGCCATCAAGCGCCGTCACATCCGCGTCCGCAAGCGGATCTCCGGTACGCCGGAGCGTCCCCGCCTCGTGGTGACGCGGTCCAACCGCCACATGGTGGCCCAGGTCATCGACGACATCGCGGGCCACACGCTCGCTTCGGCGTCGACCCTGGACACCGGGATTCGTGGTGGCGAGAGTGACAAGAGCGACCAGGCCAAGCAGGTCGGCGCGCTGGTGGCCGAGCGGGCGAAGGCCGCGGGTGTCGAGGCCGTCGTGTTCGACCGCGGTGGCAACCAGTACGCCGGGCGCATCGCCGCTCTGGCGGACGCCGCCCGCGAAGCCGGGCTGAAGTTCTAAGCCCCGGTTCCGGAGCTAGCGGACGTAACAGAGAGAGGTAAAACCAATGGCTGGACCCCAGCGTCGCGGTGGCGGCGCCGGTGGCGGCGAGCGGCGGGACCGGAAGGACCGGCGGGACGGTGGCGCAGCTGCCGAGAAGACCGCCTACGTCGAGCGCGTTGTCGCGATCAACCGCGTCGCCAAGGTCGTGAAGGGTGGTCGTCGCTTCAGCTTCACCGCGCTGGTCGTGGTGGGCGATGGTGACGGCACCGTCGGTGTCGGTTACGGCAAGGCCAAGGAAGTGCCGGCCGCGATCGCCAAGGGCGTGGAGGAGGCCAAGAAGAACTTCTTCAAGGTCCCTCGTATCGCCGGCACCATCCCGCACCCGATCCAGGGTGAAGAGGCCGCGGGCGTCGTGCTGCTCAAGCCGGCGTCCCCCGGTACCGGTGTGATCGCCGGTGGCCCGGTGCGCGCCGTTCTGGAGTGCGCGGGCATCCACGACGTGCTGAGCAAGTCGCTCGGCTCGTCGAACCCGATCAACATCGTGCACGCCACGCGCGCCGCTCTGCAGGGCCTTCAGCGGCCCGAGGAGATCGCGGCCCGTCGTGGTCTGCCGCTCGAGGACGTCGCACCCGCCGCTCTGCTGCGGGCGCGTGCCGGGGTGGGTGTGTGAGCATGGCCCGCCTCAAGATCACGCAGACGAAGTCGTACATCGGCAGCAAGCAGAACCACCGCGACACCCTGCGTTCGCTCGGGCTGAAGAAGCTCGGCGACGTGGTTGTCAAGGAGGACCGCCCCGAGTTCCGCGGCATGGCGACCACCGTGCGGCACCTCGTGACGGTTGAGGAGGTCGACTGACATGGCGGAGGACAAGCCGCTGAAGGTCCACAACCTCCGGCCCGCCCCGGGCGCCAAGACCGCCAAGACCCGTGTCGGTCGTGGTGAGGCGTCCAAGGGTAAGACCGCCGGTCGTGGTACCAAGGGCACGAAGGCCCGTTACCAGGTTCCGGAGCGCTTCGAGGGTGGGCAGATGCCCCTCCACATGCGGCTCCCGAAGCTGAAGGGCTTCAAGAACCCCTTCCGCACCGAGTACCAGGTCGTGAACCTGGACAAGCTGACCGCGCTCTACCCGCAGGGTGGCGAGGTCACGGTGGCCGATCTGGTCGCCAAGGGTGCGGTGCGCAAGAACCAGCTCGTCAAGGTGCTGGGCTCCGGCGAGGTCTCCGTGGCGCTCCAGGTGACGGTCGACGCCGTCTCCGGGTCCGCCAAGGAGAAGATCGCCGCCGCCGGTGGCACTGTCACCGAGCTCGTCTGAGCAACGTGCGAAACTGGCCGGGGATGCCCCAGATTCGGGGCATCCCCGGTTGGTCGTTCCTAGGGAGGCCAGGTCGCCGGTAAGGTGGCGTGCGCCGTTACCTTCCGTGCGGTACGTCTTCGTACGGGTCCTGGCTGATAAGTATTCGTCGATCCTCAAGACCGTCACCTCTCGCGCCACGAACGCGGGGGGCGCAGGAGGCACCGTGCTCACCGCGTTCGCCCGGGCGTTCAAGACGCCCGACCTGCGCAAGAAGCTGCTGTTCACGCTGGCCATCATCGTGCTGTTCCGGCTCGGGCAACATGTCCCGATCCCGGGCATCGACTACAAGAACGTCCAGACGTGCATGGACTTGGCCAAGGGTCAGCAGGGGCTGTTCGGCCTGGTCAACATGTTCAGTGGTGGCGCACTGCTCCAGATCACCATCTTCGCGCTCGGGATCATGCCGTACATCACGGCGAGCATCATCCTGCAGCTGCTGACCGTGGTGATTCCACGTCTGGAGGCCCTCAAGAAGGAGGGCCAGACGGGGCAGGCGAAGATCACGCAGTACACCCGTTACCTGACTGTCGCGCTGGCGATCCTCCAGGGCACGGGCCTGGTCGCCACCGCGCGCAGCGGTTCTCTGTTCCAGAGCTGCCCGGTCGGCAATCAGATCGTCCGGGACGATTCGATCTTCACCACCGCCGTGATGGTCATCACGATGACCGCCGGCACCGCGCTGATCATGTGGCTCGGTGAGCTGGTCACCGACCGCGGCATCGGCAACGGTATGTCGATCCTGATGTTCGTCTCGATCGCCGCCGGTTTCCCCAGCGCCATGTGGAGCATCAAGAGCCAGGGCAAGATCATGGGCGGCTGGCTGGAGTTCGGCCTGGTGATCGCCTGTGGGCTGGCCATGGTCGGCCTGGTGGTCTTCGTCGAGCAGGCGCAGCGCCGCATCCCGGTGCAGTACGCCAAGCGCATGATCGGCCGTCGCAGTTACGGCGGCACGTCCACCTACATCCCGATGAAGGTGAACCAGGCAGGCGTGATCCCCGTGATCTTCGCCTCGTCCCTGCTCTACATTCCGGCGCTGATCGTTCAGTTCAGTCAGTCCAAGGCGGGCTGGGCGAACTGGATCTCGCAGAACCTGGTCAAGGGCGACCACCCGGTCTACATCACCGCGTACTTCCTGCTGATCGTCTTCTTCGCGTTCTTCTACGTCGCCATCAGCTTCAACCCCGAAGAAGTTGCCGACAACATGAAGAAGTATGGTGGGTTCATCCCGGGTATTCGGGCTGGTCGACCCACTGCTGAGTATCTGAGCTACGTGCTGAACCGCATCACGTGGCCCGGTGCGCTCTATCTGGGTCTGATCGCCCTGGTGCCCACGGTGGCGCTGGTGACGCTCAATGCCAATCAGAACTTCCCGTTCGGCGGCACGAGCATCCTGATCATCGTGGGTGTCGGCCTGGAGACCGTGAAGCAGATCGAGAGCCAGCTTCAGCAGCGACACTACGAAGGGTTCCTCCGCTGATGCGAATCGTCCTCGTCGGGCCTCCTGGAGCCGGCAAGGGTACGCAAGCCACGTACCTCGCCGCGAACCTGTCGATCCCGCACATCTCCACGGGCGACCTCTTCCGCGCGAACATCAGCCAGGGCACACCGCTCGGCCAGCAGGCGCAGGAGTACATGCGGGCCGGTCAGCTGGTACCGGACGAGGTCACGGTCGGCATGGCCGAGGACCGGATGCGCGAGCCGGACGCCGCGGGCGGCTTCCTGCTCGACGGCTTCCCGCGCAACGTGGCCCAGGCCCAGGCCCTGGACACCTTCCTGCGGGCCAACGAGCTGACGCTCGACGCGGTCCTGGACCTGGAGGTCCCGGAGGACGAGGTGGTCAAGCGGATCGCCGGCCGCCGTACCTGCCGCAACGACAGCGCGCACACCTTCCACGTGGAGTACAAGAAGCCCGAGGCCGAGGGCGTGTGCGATGTGTGCGGCGGCGAGCTGTACCAGCGCGAGGACGACAGCGAGGAAACCGTCCGCAAGCGCCTTGAGGTCTACCACCGCGAGACCGAGCCGATCATCGACTACTACAAGGCCAAGGGCCAGGTCGTGACGATCCCGGCGCTCGGCAAGGTCTCCGAGGTCACCCAGCGCGCGATGGGCGCGCTGGCCGCCAAGGCGGCCTGACAGCCGGGCAAGACGGTAGTACGGCCGCGCCGCCCCACGGAGGGCGTCGCGGCCGTACTGTTGAGCAGACTGTTGAGCAGAAACGATGGACCGCGGAAGGTAATGGCGATGGTGGAGATCAAGACCCCCGAGCAGATCGCGAAGATGCGTGAGGCGGGGCTGGTCGTCGCGGCCATCCACGAGGCGACGCGGGCGGCCGCCGTCCCCGGCGCCTCCACCAAGGACCTGGACGACGTCGCCCGCAAGGTGATCGCCGACCATGGTGCCAAGTCGAACTTCCTGGGCTACGGGGGCTTCCCCGCGACCATCTGCACCTCCGTGAACGACATCGTGGTGCACGGCATCCCGGACCGGGAGACCGTGCTCAAGGACGGCGACCTGCTCTCCATCGACGCGGGCGCGATCATCGACGGCTGGCACGGGGACGCCGCCTTCACGGTCTTCGTCGGCGAGGGCCACGCCCCGGAGCTGCATGAGCTGAGCCGGGTCACCGAGGAGTCGATGTGGGCCGGGATCGCCGCGGTCCGCAAGGGCAACCGGCTGCTCGACATCTCCAGGGCGATCGAGGGCTACATCCGCCGCCAGCCGCGTCCGGCCTCCGGTAAGTACGGGATCGTCGAGGACTACGGCGGCCACGGCATCGGCAGCCAGATGCACATGGACCCGCATCTGCTGAACTATGTCTCCCGCAAGCGCGGCAAGGGCCCGAAGCTGGTATCCGGCTTCTGCATCGCGATCGAGCCGATGGTGAGCCTCGGCACCGCGAAGACCCACGTCCTCGCCGACGACTGGACCGTCAAGACGGACGACGGCACCTGGTCCAGCCACTGGGAGCACTCGGTCGCGCTGACCGAGGAGGGCCCGCTCGTGCTGACGGCCGTGGACGGCGGCAAGGCGAAGCTGGCCGAGCTGGGCGTCGAGACCGCCCCCGACCCGCTGGCCTGAGCGCCCCGCGGGCCTGAGTGACCCGCCGGCCTGAGCGACGGCCTGAGCGACCCGTCGGCCGTGGGACACGGCCCGGGAACCGTTCCGGGTGGCCTGATCCGGTCGCCCTGCGTGATCCTCTTTGGCATAAACCTCGCGGAATCCGGGCATGCTGCCTCGGATTCGTGTTCCCGGCTGCCCTGACGTAGACTGACCCGTCGGCTCACGCATGCCCTCCCGCATGTCTCGGGCCGATCAAGGTAGCCGATCCCGAAAGCAGGACATGGCCAAGAAGCAAGGCGCCATCGAAATCGAGGGCACCGTGATCGAGTCTCTGCCGAACGCGATGTTCAAGGTGGAACTGCAGAACGGTCACAAGGTCCTCGCGCACATCAGCGGCAAGATGCGCATGCACTACATCCGCATCCTGCCCGATGACCGGGTTGTCGTGGAGCTGTCTCCGTACGACCTCACGCGCGGACGGATCGTCTACCGCTACAAGTAGATCTCACGACCCGGAGAACCTCACACCATGAAGGTCAAGCCGAGCGTCAAGAAGATCTGCGACAAGTGCAAGGTGATCCGCCGCCACGGCCGGGTCATGGTCATTTGCGACAACCTGCGCCACAAGCAGCGCCAGGGCTGACGCACGCCGGCCGCAGACCTGCACTTCTCGCAGCAATCTTCGCGCGACGCACAGCGATACGTACATACGCAGCCACCCGTTCCCGCCTCGTCGGGAGCGACACCCCCGGTCGGAGGCCGGGGACCCGGCCCGCCCGGCCGGGAAAGGTGCTGCAGAAGACCTCCGACAACCATCTGGAGCCAGATTCATGGCACGCCTCGCAGGCGTTGATCTCCCGCGCGAAAAGCGCGTCGAGGTCGCCCTCACCTACGTCTTCGGCATTGGTCGCACCCTTGCCCAGCAGACGCTCGCCGACACCGGTGTGAACCCGGATACCCGCGTTCGCGACCTGGCCGAAGAGGACCTGGTCAAGATCCGCGAGTACGTGGACAACAACATCAAGACCGAGGGCGACCTCCGTCGTGAGATTCAGGCCGACATCCGCCGCAAGGTGGAGATCGGCTGCTACCAGGGCCTGCGTCACCGCCGCGGCCTGCCGGTCCACGGCCAGCGCACCAGCACCAACGCCCGCACCCGCAAGGGCCCGCGTCGCGCGATCGCCGGTAAGAAGAAGCCGGGCAAGAAGTAGTCCACACCGGACGCTGCCAAGCGGTCCGAGCTGTAGGACCGACCACCTCCACGGGAGAATTCAGGAATGCCTCCGAAGAGCAGGACGGCCGGCGCCAAGAAGGTGCGCCGCAAGGAAAAGAAGAACGTCGCCCACGGGCACGCTCACATCAAGAGCACGTTCAACAACACCATCGTTTCGATCACGGACCCCACCGGGAATGTGATTTCTTGGGCCTCGGCCGGCCACGTCGGCTTCAAGGGCTCGCGCAAGTCCACTCCGTTCGCCGCGCAGATGGCCGCCGAGTCGGCCGCCCGCCGCGCGCAGGAGCACGGCATGCGCAAGGTCGATGTGTTCGTCAAGGGTCCGGGCTCCGGCCGTGAGACCGCGATCCGCTCGCTCCAGGCCACCGGCCTGGAGGTGGGCTCGATCCAGGACGTCACTCCGACTCCGCACAACGGATGCCGCCCGCCCAAGCGTCGGCGCGTCTGACCCGCTGAAGTAGGAGATAACTGGAAATGGCGCGTTATACCGGGGCCGACTGCAAGCGTTGCCGTCGGGAAAAGCAGAAGCTCTTCCTCAAGGGGAGCAAGTGCGAGAGCGCAAAGTGCCCGATCGAGATCCGTCCTTACCCCCCGGGTGAGCACGGTCGCGGGCGCACCAAGGACAGCGAGTACCTTCTGCAGCTCCGAGAGAAGCAGAAGGCGACCCGCATTTACGGCATCCTTGAGAAGCAGTTCCGTGGCTACTACGCGGAGGCGAACAAGAAGTCCGGCAAGACCGGTGAGAACCTTCTTCGCATCCTCGAGACGCGGCTGGACAACGTGGTGTACCGGGCGGGCTTCGCCAAGTCCCGGGACCACGCCCGCCAGCTGGTGCGTCACGGCCACTTCATCGTGAACGGCGTCAAGACCGACATTCCGTCGGCCCGTGTCGTCGTGAACGACATCGTCGAGGTTCGTCCGAAGTCCCGGACCATGACCCCCTTCCAGGTGGCCGTGGCCGAGGCGGGCGAGCGCACCGTGCCGGCGTGGCTGGAGTCCATTCCGTCGCAGCTGCGCATCCTCGTGCACTCGATGCCCGAGCGCCAGGTGATCGACACCCAGGTGCAGGAGCAGCTGATCGTCGAGCTCTACTCGAAGTAGTACGTCGAGTAACGCAGGCGATACGGGCGGTACGGAGCCGTTTGGCACGTACCGCCCGTACCATTGAAGGGTTCGGCGTCAAATAGTGGGCGCCGGAGACTGGAGGAAAACCTCATGCTGATCGCTCAGCGTCCCTCGTTGACCGAAGAGGTCGTCGACGAGTTCCGCTCCCGGTTCGTGATCGAGCCGCTGGAGCCGGGCTTCGGCTACACCCTCGGAAACTCCCTGCGTCGTACGCTCCTCTCCTCGATTCCCGGTGCGGCGGTCACGTCCATCCGGATCGACGGGGTCCTGCACGAGTTCACCACCGTGCCGGGCGTCAAGGAGGACGTCACCGACCTGATCCTCAACATCAAGCAGCTGGTCGTCTCCTCGGAGCACGACGAGCCGGTCGTGATGTACCTGCGCAAGCAGGGCCCGGGTCTGGTCACCGCCGCCGACATCGCCCCGCCGGCCGGTGTCGAGGTGCACAACCCGGACCTGGTCCTGGCCACGCTGAACGGCAAGGGCAAGCTGGAGATGGAGCTGACCGTCGAGCGCGGTCGCGGCTATGTCTCCGCCGTCCAGAACAAGCAGGTCGGCCAGGAGATCGGCCGGATTCCGGTCGACTCGATCTACTCGCCGGTCCTCAAGGTCACCTACAAGGTCGAGGCGACCCGTGTCGAGCAGCGCACCGACTTCGACAAGCTGATCGTCGACGTCGAGACCAAGCAGGCCATGCGCCCGCGCGACGCCATGGCGTCGGCCGGTAAGACCCTGGTCGAGCTGTTCGGTCTGGCCCGCGAGCTGAACGTCGACGCCGAGGGCATCGACATGGGCCCGTCCCCGACGGACGCCGCTCTGGCCGCCGATCTGGCGCTGCCGATCGAGGAGCTGGAGCTCACGGTCCGTTCGTACAACTGCCTCAAGCGCGAGGGCATCCACTCCGTGGGTGAGCTCGTGGCGCGGTCCGAGGCGGACCTGCTCGACATCCGCAACTTCGGCGCCAAGTCGATCGACGAGGTCAAGGCGAAGCTGGCCGGTATGGGCCTCGCGCTCAAGGACAGCCCGCCCGGATTCGACCCGACCGCCGCGGCCGACGCCTTCGGCGCGGACGACGACGCGGACGCCGGTTTCGTGGAGACCGAGCAGTACTGATCTTCCGGCGGGCACACGCTCGTCGGTAACTGACACCGGTACCTGATACGGCCGGTGCAGACATCTAGGAGATAAACCATGCCGAAGCCCGCCAAGGGCGCCCGTCTGGGCGGCAGCGCTGCGCACGAGCGGCTCCTGCTGGCGAACCTCGCCACCGCGCTGTTCGAGCACGGCCGGATCACCACCACCGAGGCGAAGGCCCGCCGCCTGCGCCCGGTCGCGGAGAAGCTGGTCACCAAGGCGAAGAAGGGCGACATTCACAACCGTCGCCTGGTGCTCCAGACCGTCCGGGACAAGAGCGTCGTGCACACTCTCTTCACCGAGATCGCGCCGCGCTACGAGAACCGGCCGGGTGGCTACACCCGCATCACCAAGATCGGCAACCGTCGTGGCGACAACGCCCCGATGGCGGTCATCGAGCTGGTCGAGGCCCTGACGGTGCAGCAGGAGGCGGTCGGCGAGGCCGAGGCCGCCACCAAGCGCACCGCGAAGGACGCCGCGGGCGACCAGGCCGTCGCGGACCTCAAGAAGGACGAGGGCACTGAGGCCGAGGCCACTGAGGCCCCTGCCGAGCCCGCCGCGGATGCGGCTGATGAGGCTGCCAAGGACGCCTGAGGCGTCTGACGGCTTGTCGTAACGGGCGGGCCCGCTCCCAGATTCTGGGTGCGGGCCCGTTCCGCGTTGTGCGTGGAGAGGAACGGTTGCGTGAGTGACGAGGCGGCGCCCGGTTTTGTACGGGTCCGGCTGGATCTGAGTTACGACGGCAAGGACTTCTCGGGCTGGGCCAAGCAGCGCGAGCGGCGCACCGTCCAGGGCGAGCTGGAGAGCGCCCTGCGCACGGTGACCCGGTCGTCGGAAAACCACGAGCTGACCGTGGCGGGCCGCACCGACGCCGGGGTGCACGCCCGTGGGCAGGTCGCGCACGTCGATCTGCCGGAGCCGGTGTGGGCCGAGCACCGGGACAAGCTGCTGCGCCGGCTGGCCGGGCGGCTGTCGCATGACGTACGGGTATGGCGGGTCACCGAGGCGCCGCCCGGTTTCAACGCGCGGTTCTCGGCGGTCTGGCGGCGGTACGCCTACCGGGTGGTGGACCATCCGGGCGGGGTCGATCCGCTGCTGCGCGGCCATGTGCTGTGGCACGACTGGCCGTTGGACGTGGACGCCATGAACGCGGCCTCGGCGGCGCTGCTCGGCGAGCACGACTTCGCCGCGTACTGCAAGCGCCGGGAGGGCGCCACCACCATCCGCACCCTCCAGAAGCTGAGCTGGGAGCGCGGCACGGACGGTGTGATCACGGCCACGGTGCGGGCCGACGCCTTCTGCCACAACATGGTCCGTTCGCTGGTCGGCGCGCTGCTGTTCACCGGCGACGGGCACCGCCCGGCGGACTGGCCGGGGAAGGTGCTGGCGGCGGGGGTGCGGGATTCGGCGGTCCATGTCGTACGCCCCCATGGCCTTACTCTCGAAGAGGTCGGCTATCCGGCCGACGAACGGCTCGCGGCCCGGAGCAAGGAGGCCCGCAACAAGCGCTCGCTGCCGAGCGCGGGGTGCTGCTGACCTGCGACGCGTGTGCGTTCGCGATCAGCGGGTACTCGTTTGCGCGCAACTGTGTCTGGAGCCGGAGCACAGGAGATCGATAACATTTGAGCCGCAGAGTCCGGGTGGCCGACCGGGAAGGGACGTAAGCCGCGTGAGTACCAGTGAGGCCGCCGTACGTGAACGGCTGACAAGGGCTCTGCAAGAGCGTGACGAGGAGATCGCCGACCGCTGGGTCGCGCTCCAGCTGGAGCAGGCGCTGCTCGGCACCGACATCAGCGAGGCCGAACTCCGTGAGGAGGCCGACTCGTTGATCGACGCGCTGGTCCCGGGGCTGGAGAGCGACGCCCCGGTGGACCGGGTCGTCACCTCCCATCCGGGGCTGCACCAGGCGGTCATCGGGCTGTCGCTGCGCCGGGCCCGGTCCGGGGCCACCCCGACCGCGACCTCGCTCGCGGTGCTGGCGCTCAAGGAGGCGCTGCTGAAGGCCGTCCAGCGGGAGACCCTGGAGGCCGAGGAGCTGTTCGCCACGGCGGTCTACATCAACCGGCTGCTGGACGTGGCCGGAGCGCTGTCCTTCGAGACGTATGTGGAGGGCCGCGAGGAGATCATCCGGCGGCAGAGCCAGCAGCTGATGGAGCTGTCCACACCGGTGGTGCGGCTGTGGAAGCAGGTGCTGGCGGTGCCGCTGATCGGCACGCTGGACACCGCGCGGACCCAGATCGTGATGGAGAACCTGCTCCAGGCGATACAGGACCATGAGGCGCTGGTCGCGATCATCGACATCACGGGCGTCCCGACGGTGGACACCGCCGTCGCCCAGCACCTCATGCAGACCGTCAACGCGGTGCGGCTGATGGGCGCGGACTGTGTGATCAGCGGCATCCAGCCGTCCATCGCGCAGACCATCGCCCAGCTCGGCATCGACCTGTCCACCATCCTCACGCGGGCGACGCTGGCCGACGCGCTGGCCGCCGCGATCAAGCTGATCGACGGGCCCGGCCCGGACGGGGAAGCGGGGGAGCGCCGGTGACCCCACACCGCCCGGTGGGCGTTCCGATCCTGCGGCTGGGCGACGTCCTGGTCACCGGACTGCTCAACGAGCTGGACGACCGGGCCGCCATCGCCTTCACCGAGGAGCTGACGGCCCGTATCTCCGCCGAAGGGGCGCGGGGGGTGCTCATCGACATCTCCCGGCTGGAGATCATCGACTCCTTCGTGGCGCGCACCCTGATGGAGCTGACCACGGTGTCCCGGCTGCTGGGCGCCCGGGTGATCGTGGCGGGCATGCGGCCCCCGGTGGCGATCACCCTGGTCGAGCTGGGGATCGAACTGGTCGGTGTGGAGACCGCGCTCAACCCGGAACAGGGCCTGGCCGCACTGGGGTGGCGCCAGGCCCAGGAGCCCCTGGGAGGGTCCCGACGTGGCGCCGCACGGTGAGTCCACCGTCGCTTCGTGGCCGCCCCCGGCGCACTGTGAGGGGGACGGCGGGACAGGCGCGCCCGTGACCCATCAGGTCCGTACGGAGGAGGACCTGCTGACGGTGCGGCACGCGGTGCGCGCGGCCACCGTCGACGCCGGATTCGGGATCGTCGACCAGACCCGGGTGGTCACGGCGGCGAGCGAGCTGGCCCGTAACGCGTATGTCCACGGCGGGGGCGGCACTCTGACCATCGAGCAGGTGCGGGGCCCGGCCGGGCGGGGGCTGCGGCTGACCGTCAAGGACGACGGGCCGGGCATCGCGGACCTCGACACGGCGCTCACCGACGGCTTCACCACCGGCGCGGGGCTCGGCCACGGGCTGGGCGGCGCCCGCCGGCTGATGGACGAGTTCACGGTGCACACCGGCGCCGGGCAGGGCACGGTCGTGGTCGCCTCCCGGTGGACGGTCCGGTGACCCGTACGACGGCGGTCCCCACCGCCCAGGTACGGGTCGACCATCACAGCGCGGTCCACCTGGCGGCCGAGACGGCCCGGCGCATGGCGCGCACCTGCGGGCTGCCCGGCGCGCTGCCCGACCAGGCGGCCGTCATCGCCTCGGAGCTGGCCACCAACCTCGACAAGCACGCCAGCGACGGCACCCTCTACATCCAGCCCGTGCCGCTCGGCGAGGGCGTGGAGATCCTGGCCGCCGACCGCGGCCCCGGCATGGCCGAGCTGGAACGCTGCCTCTCGGACGGCTACACCACCTCAGGAACGCTCGGGGTGGGGCTCGGCGCGGTGAGCCGGCTGGCCACCCACTTCCTCATCCGCACCGGTACGGGGCGCGGTGCCGAGGTCGGGACCTGGGCCTGTGCCCGGCTCACCCCGCCCGGCGAGCGGAGTGCCGCGCTCCAGGGCGTGGGCTCGGTGTGCCTGGCGATCGAGGGGGAGGAGGACTGCGGCGACGCGTGCGCCGTCGCCGACACCGGCGACACCCGCACCGCCGCCGTCCTGGACGGCCTCGGCCACGGGACCCAGGCCGCCGAGGCGGCCGGGCTCGCGCTGCGCGTCTTCCACACCGACCCCGGGCGGCCGCTGGGCGAGCTGCTGACCGGCATGCACCGCGCCCTGCGGCACACCCGGGGGGCCGCGGCCGGGCTGATGCGCCTCCACGCGGACCACGCCGAGTACTGCGGCATCGGCAACGTCCGCGTGCTGACCCTGACCCACCAGGGCGTCCAGTCCCGGCTGACCGGACAGCCCGGTGTCGTCGGCTGGTCCATGCCCGCCCCGCACGTCCACCGCTTCCCGCTGCCGCCGGGCGCCACCGGGGTGCTCCAGAGCGACGGCATCGACGCCGGATGGGCGCGCGCCCCGTCACCCTCCCTGCTCCGGCTCCCGCCACCCCTGCTGTCCGCCGCACTCGCCCACGGCCATCGCCGCATCCGCGACGACGCCACGGTTCTCACGGCCCGGCCCCCACAGAGGCACCCATGACCACCCGGACCATCGGCTGCGACACGGCGGCCGGGCTCAGCCGGGCCGTGCGCCGCATCGCCCGCGACCACGCCCTGGACCCCGGCGTGCGCGGACGGCTCGTGCTGTCCGTCGCGGCCGTCGCGGAACCGGCCGTGCGCGCGGCCGTACACACCTCGCTGAGCTGGACGTTCCAGTGCGATGACGACGGCCGGTCCGGGCTGCTCACGCTGGCGCTCGGGCTGGACGCCCCTGAGGCCCTGCCGTCCGCCGAGACCGCGGCCGGACTCCCGCTGCCCGCCGACGCGGTGACCGGGCGGGAGGTGGTCTGGCGGCTTCCGGCCGCCCCGGCGCCGGACGCGGCGCGCGCGGAGGCCGAACAGGACCCGGCCGCCGACGCGGCGCTGGTGCAGGAGGAGTTGCGCGCCGTGGTGGCCCGTACCGACGCGCTCGCCGCCGAACACCGCCGCCTGAAGGACGAGCTCGCCGAGACCAACAGCGGTGTGCTCGCCCTCTACGTCCAGCTCGACGAGCGCGACGAGCGGCTGCGCAAGGCGCACGGCCAGACCCTGCGCGAGCTGGAGGACGCGCTGCGTCCGGCCCCGCTGGAGGTCGACGGTCTCGAACTCGCCGTCCACTACGCGCCCGCGGGCACCGACGCGCCCACCGGCGGCGACCTCTACGACTGGTTCGTGCTGCCCGACGGCACCGTCCACATCACGGTCGTGGACGCGCTCGGGCACGGGGTGACCAGTACGCGCAGCGCGCTCAACGTCACCCACGCGGTGCGCACCCTCGCGCTGGAGGGCCACCACCTCCAGTCGATCGTCGCCCGCACCGACGAGATCCTGCTGCCGTTCGACCGCAGTGTGATGGCCACCGTCCTGCTGGCCCGGCTCGACCCGGTCACCGGGGAGCTGCGGGTGGCCAACGGCAGCCATCCGCCCGCGCTGCTGACGCGCGGCGACGGAACGGCGCGCTATCTGGAGGCGCGCGGGCGCGGGATCGGCTTCCCGATGCCGGGAAGCGACCGGCTGCTGACCGAGAAGATGGCTCCGGGCGATCTCCTGCTGCTCTACACCGACGGGCTCACCGAGAGCCGCCGGGACCCCGTGGAGGGCGAGAAGCGGTTGATCGAGGCCGCGTACGAGCATCTGCACGCCCCGATCGAGGAGATCCCCGGCGCCATCGCGGACGATATGCACACCGTGATCCTTCACGCGGACGACACCCTCGCGCTGGCCGTCCGCGTCCGGTCCTGAACGGACCTCAAGGGGACCGCAGCACCGTGGGCCGGTGGCGGCGCTGCCACTGCCGCCGTCGCCGCAGCGCCCGGTCGTGCGGCTGCGCCCGGACCAGCTCCTCGAACAGGGGGAAGGCGCCGAGCAGCGCCTCCCGCAGCCGGTCCGTATGGGCGTGGCCCGCGCGGGCCCGCTCCGCCTCGGTGTGCAGCTGCCGGTAGCCGTCGACCGCCTGGGCGTGCCGGACGGACAGCGCCTCCAGCAGCTGTTCCGGGGACTCGGCCGGGTAGCCGCGCTCGGCCGCCAGCGTGCCGAGCAGCTGGTCGGCCTCCTGCGCGGCGAGCGCGGGCGACTCGACGAACCGCTCCTGTACGCCCGACCAGCGGGCCGCGTACTGCTCCCGGGACTCCGGCGTCAGCGCCCGCAGCGACAGTTCGCCGTAGCGTCGCAGCCGCTCACTGAGCTCCCACTGCGCCGCCTTCGCGTCGCCGTCGTGCCGTGCGACCGCCCGGTCGTACTCGGGGCCGAACCGGCTCATGAGGCCGTCGCGGCTGCTCTGCCGCACCGGCCGCGCGAACACCAGCGCCACCATGGCCACCAGCGCCGCTATCAGGATGATGAGCGTGACTGACATCGCACTGCCTTCCGCAGAGAATTCCTCGCTCAAGGCTTGACTTCACCGAGTGTTACCGCCTTGGCCAGGGCCAAACGCGGCGAACTGGCTGGCTCTCACACTCAATTTTCGTGCGGTATACAGGTAATGGCCAGATCCTCGGACTTGCTGAGGTAGGGGCGGACACCGTGGGTGACCGGGTGGAGGTCGGTCTGATGGCGGTCGAGGATGTCCCCGACGACCCGGCCGATGCGGATGGCGGTGGTGGACTCCGGCGTCTTACGGAGGGTCAGGTCCCAGCGGGCGGTGCCCTGCCGCTCACCGCGCGCCGTGTGCACCCGCTCGTACGGAATGGTGAAGCGGAACCGGGTCGCGTCCAGCGCGGTGACGCCCGCGGTGAACGGGAGGGCCGCGCCGCGCGGGGTGGCCACCACGCTCGGGGCGGCGTCGGCGGCGAAGCGCGCGCCGTGCAGCGTCCCCTCGACGGTGAGCCCGTCGGCCTCGGCGCGGATCACCCGGGCCTCGGCGTGGGCCGGGCGGCGCCAGGCGCGCAGCGCGAGATAGCCGTCGACGGTCGGGTACGGAATCCACCAGGAGAACGGGGAGCCGGGCAGCGGCTCAAGCCCGACCAGCCCGCGCCCCTCGGCGAACCGGCTGAGCACCCGGCGGCGCACCCCGTCCGAGGGGCGCACCACATGCAGGTCCCAGCGGCCCTCGGCGAGGTCGATCGCGCCGCGGTCCAGCGTCGCGGTCCAGGACGCGCCCGGGGCGACCGGCGGCCGCAGCGGCACCCGCACCGGGGCGCCCCGGCCGCCGCGGTGGGTGAGGGTCAGGGTGAGGCCGGTGCCCTGGACGTCCGCGGGCTCGACCAGCACGGTCAGGGTGCCGTCGGCGCCGACGCGGCAGGAGGCGACCGGGCGCAGCGGCTTGCGGATCAGCTGCTTGACGGTGCTCTTGAAGGCCTTGCGGGGCTCCGCGCCGGCCGGCGGGCGCAGCGGGCGGGCCGGTGCCGTCAGGGAGAGCGCGCGCAGGGAGCGCGGTACGAACGACCGGGCCCGGTCGACCGTCGACACCCCGTGGGGCGCCCCGGCGGCGGACCGGGTTCCGGGCGCGGGCGACTGGCCGCGGCGGGCGAGGAGTTCGGCGAACAGCTCCTCGTACGCGGCCGCCATCCGCGCCGGTGCGTACCGCTGCGCCGCGACCCGCGCCGCCTCGCCCATGGAACGGCGCAGCGCGCCGTCCTCGATCAGGGTGAGCAGCCCCTTGGCGATGCCGTCGACATCGCCGACGGGGACCAGCAGCCCGTCCCGGCCGCTGGTGATGATCTCGCCGGGCCCGTGCGGGCAGTCGGTGGCGACCACGGGCACGCCGCAGTGCATCGCCTCGACGATCGTCATGCCGAACGACTCCTCGCGGGAGGTGACGGCGGCGATCGCGCCCTTGGCCCATTCGGTCTCGATGGGGGAGTGGGCGCCCATCATCGTGATG
The DNA here is from genome assembly GCF_040629205.1 of Streptomyces sp. NPDC005962. Taxonomy (NCBI): domain Bacteria; kingdom Bacillati; phylum Actinomycetota; class Actinomycetes; order Kitasatosporales; family Streptomycetaceae; genus Streptomyces; species Streptomyces sp. NPDC005962. The sequence goes on from NZ_JBEXVE010000017.1 coordinate 51,544, forward strand.
TGTCCGGCGAGCCCGAGTTCGTCGATCTGGCGGCGCAGCGCGGGCGCCTGGGGGCCGCGGCCGTAGATCCGCAAGTGCCAGTCGGGGTGCTTGGTGGCGACCGTGGCCCAGGCTCTGACCAGCAGGTCGTAGCGCTTGACCGGGATGAGCCGCCCGGCGGCGACGACCAGCTTGGCGTTGCCGTCGGAGGGCTCGATGCCGGTGGCGGGCACGCAGTTGGGCAGCCCGGTCAGCAGGGTGGGGATGCCGGGCAGCCGGTCGCGGTGGGTCCGTGCGTCGGCCTCGGAGACGGAGGTGTTGGCGTCGAGCCGGGCGAGGGCGGCGTCGCAGGCGGTACGGATCTCGGCGCGGTGGGTCTCGTACAGCCGGTGCTCCTGGCCGATCCGCAGATAGCGGCCCTCCTGCCCGAGGGCGGCGAGGCAGATCACCAGCCCGGGGCGGGTGGCGATGACGACGTCGGCGTCGGTGTCGGCCAGATAGGCGGCGAGGCGCTGGTCGGTGAGCGCGTTGAAGTTGACGGTGCCTTTGGACTCGGCGTCCGGGACGTGGGCGCTGGTCCGCTCCAGCAGCGGGTGGCCCAGGTCGCTCGACTCGCGCGGGGCGTTCGGGCGCTGGTCGATCAGGGGTCTGATCCGCACGGCTCCGGGGAGGGGCAGGCCCGGGGTGTCGATGGTGCGTATCAGGGAGACGATCTCCACGCGGTGGCGGGCGGCCAGCGCCCCGGCCAGGTTGAACGTCGACCGGATGGTGCCACCGATCCCATAGGCGTTGTGCAGCAGAAAAGCGATCTTCATGGTGATGTACGCGCGGCACCCTCGTTCTGCCGCGACGCGCCCCCCTCTCCCGATGTGTCATGCGTGCCGGTGTGATCCGTTATGCGCGCCTGAGGAACGATCGGTCGGTAAGACAGCCTGGAGGAGGAAAAGTTGCTTATGCATGTGGTGATATGGGATGCACCACATTCGGTGTGAGCTGTACAACCTTCGGCGGCCTGGCGAGTCCGCGCCCGCAGAGAAGGTTCCCGCCCCCTTGGTTCACGACATCCGCTCTGAGGGCAGCACTGACCGGCGCCGCCCTCAAGGGCGGCGCCGGGAAGACGGTCCGGGGGAAGCGGGCGGGCGGTGTGTCAGCCGGTGGTGCCCGCGGCCGCCGACGCCTGGGCGTTGCCGCGGGCCAGGATGCGGCGGAAGGTGTAGTCGGCCAGGTCGCGCCCGGCCTCCAGCGCCTTGGTGTCCGACGCCGTCACCGTCTTCCCCGAGGTGTAGCCGGAGATCGTGAAGTACGCGTATCGCCCGATCGCGTTCGCCGAGGTGCGGCACGCGGTCTGGCGGCAGAACGACGGAACCCCGGCGCCCGGCAGCGACGCCACATTCGGCTTGTATCCGTCCTTCGCCTTCTCCGCGGCCGCCCGGGCGTCGAAGACGGCGACGCCGATGGTGACCGCCACGCCGTCCCTGGCGAAGGTGGCGCGCAGCAGCTTGCGGCACCCGTTGCCGCTGAGCACCGATCCCAGGGCGCCCTGTGTGCCCGCCGAGCAGCTCGCCGTGGAGGCGGTCGCCCCCTGCGCGTAGGAGCGGCCCTCCCGGGCGGCCTCCTCGTCGGGGAAGAGTGTCTTGGCGCTCAGCGGCGCCTTGTCCCGCTTGGCGTCGGAGAGGATGTCCAGCGGCTTGGGCGGTGCGGGCGGCGCGACATGGGAGAACGACGGCCCGGGCTCCTCCGACTCGCGCGGCAGCGTCGGCTGCGAGGGCAGGTGGCTCTTTGTGTCGTCGGAGGAGCCGCCCTTGTCGTTACTGCTGACCACCGCGGTGGCGACCATCGTGCCCACGGCCGCCGTCGCGAGCACCGCGCCGCCGACGAAGAGCCATCGGCGGCGACGGCCGCGCGTGGCGCTGTGATCTGCCATCGCGGCCCAGTCCGGCGTCTGCGACTGGCGCGACGGAGGCTGCTGAGATCCCCCGGGCCCGTACGGCCCCCCTTGCCCAAAGCTCATGGCGCGCATCCTAATCCCGGCAGGTGACACCGGGGGACCCGGCGGGGACCGGGTGACGTCTGGGGAGGCGTTTTGACCCCTGTGGGTGCGGGCCGGTATTCTGCCAGTTCGTTATGCGTATTGGCTTGCTCGTTCTCACGTGAGGGGCCCTTACGCCGGTTCACCGGGCCGATGACCAGCGGCATGCACTCGGAATGCGTCACCGAGGTGCGGCCAGGGCTGTCGTGATCGTCCGGGTGGCCTTGTCAGGACCACACTCACTGAAGAAGCGAAGGCTACGACCGTGCGTACGTACAGCCCCAAGCCCGGCGACGTGCAGCGTCAGTGGCACGTCATCGACGCCACCGACGTTGTCCTCGGCCGCCTGGCTACCCAGGCCGCCACCCTCCTCCGGGGGAAGCACAAGCCGGTGTACGCGCCGCATGTCGACGCGGGTGACTTCGTCATCATCATCAACGCCGACAAGGTGCACCTCTCCGGCAACAAGCGGACCCAGAAGCTGGCCTACCGCCACTCGGGCTACCCCGGTGGTCTGCGCTCCGTCCGTTACGACGAGCTGCTGGCGAAGAACCCGGAGAAGGCCGTCGAGAAGGCCATCAAGGGCATGATCCCCAAGAACACCCTGGGGCGTCAGATGCTCTCCAAGCTGAAGGTGTACTCGGGCGACCAGCACCCCCACGCTGCTCAGCAGCCGGTGCCGTTCGAGATCACCCAGGTCGCGCAGTAAGTCCGGCCACACCCCCTAAGACGAAAAGAATCTGAGGAGCATCGTGGCCGAGACCACCGCCGAGACCCCCATCGAGGTCGAGGAGTACACCACCGAGAGCGTCGAGACGATCGAGTCGGAGTACACCTCCGAGTCCCTCGCCTCCCGCTTCGGAGACCCGCAGCCGGCCGCCGGCACCGGGCGCCGCAAGAACGCGATCGCCCGCGTCCGCATCGTGCCGGGCAGCGGCCAGTGGAAGATCAACGGTCGCACCCTTGAGGGGTACTTCCCCAACAAGGTGCACCAGCAGGAAGTCAACGAGCCCTTCAAGGTGCTCGAGCTGGACGACCGCTACGACGTCATCGCCCGCATCTCGGGCGGCGGCGTCTCCGGTCAGGCCGGTGCGCTGCGCCTGGGCGTCGCCCGTGCGCTGAACGAGGCGGACGTGGACAACAACCGCGCCCCGCTCAAGAAGGCCGGCTTCCTGACCCGTGACGACCGCGCCACCGAGCGTAAGAAGGCCGGTCTGAAGAAGGCCCGTAAGGCGCCGCAGTACAGCAAGCGTTAATCCGCTTCACTACGCGGTTCGGCGGCTTCCGCCGCTCGTCGACACGCCCCGGCGGCACCACCCGTGCCTCCGGGGCGTTCGGCTATCGCCACCAGGGGGCGTATACCTACAGGCAAGCGTCAAGCAATCTCCACGCAAGCTTCTGCCCCCTCAGCTCGTAATCTCGGAGGACACCAGTGGGACGACTCTTCGGTACGGACGGTGTGCGCGGCGTCGCGAACGCCGGCCTGACGGCTGAGATGGCGCTCGGCCTGTCGGTCGCGGCGGCGCATGTGCTCGCCGAGGTGGGAACCTTCGAGGGCCATCGGCCGGTGGCGGTGGTCGGGCGGGACCCGCGCGCGTCCGGAGAGTTCCTGGAGGCCGCCGTGGTGGCGGGGCTCGCCAGCGCGGGCGTGGACGTGCTGCGAGTGGGTGTGCTGCCGACGCCGGCGGTCGCCCATCTGACCGGCTCGCTGGGCGCCGACCTGGGCGTGATGCTCTCCGCCAGCCACAACCCGATGCCCGACAACGGCATCAAGTTCTTCGCCCGCGGCGGCCATAAACTCGCCGACGAGCTGGAAGACCGTATCGAGACCACCTACCGCGTGCACGCCTCCGGCGAGCCGTGGGACCGGCCCACCGGCGCCGGGGTGGGCCGGGTGCGCGACTACGCGGAGGGCTTCGACAACTACGTCGCCCACCTCGTCGGCGTCCTCCCCAACCGCCTGGAGGGCCTCAAGGTCGTCATCGACGGCGCCCACGGCGCCGCCTCCCGGGTCTCCCCGGAGGCGTTCGCCCGCGCCGGGGCCGAGGTCGTGACGATCGGCGCCGAGCCGGACGGCCTCAACATCAACGCCGGATGCGGCTCCACCCACCTGGCGCCGCTCCAGGCCGCCGTCGTCGAACACGAGGCCGACCTCGGCATCGCCCACGATGGCGACGCCGACCGCTGCCTGGCCGTGGACTCCACGGGCCGCGAGGTCGACGGCGACCAGATCCTCGCCGTCATCGCCCTCGCCATGCGCGAGGCGGGCACGCTCCGCGGGAACGCGGTCGTCGGCACCGTGATGTCGAACCTCGGCTTCAAGCTCGCCATGCGGCGGGAGGGCGTCGAGCTGGTCCAGACGGCGGTCGGCGACCGCTATGTGCTGGAGGAGATGAAGAGCCGCGGCTACGCCCTCGGCGGCGAGCAGTCCGGCCACGTCATCGCCCTCGACCACGCCACCACCGGCGACGGCACCCTCACCGGCCTCATGCTGGCCGCCCGCGTCGCCGCGACCGGCCGCACCCTGGCCGACCTCGCCGGGGTGATGGAACGCCTGCCGCAGGTGCTGATCAACGTCCCCGACGTCGACAAGTCCCGCGTCTCCAGCAGCGCCGACCTGGCCGCCGCCGTGGCCGAGGCCGAGCGCGAGCTGGGCGAGACGGGCCGCGTCCTGCTGCGCTCCTCGGGCACCGAGCCGCTGGTCCGCGTCATGGTCGAAGCCGCCGACATCGACCAGGCCCGCTCGGTGGCGGGCCGCCTGGCCGACGCCGTGAAGTCGGCCCTGGGATAGTCGGTCTCAAGGCTCTCCGGCGTGTGAGGAGCGGAGGTCCGGGGGCTCCGCCCCCGGGAACCGCTACAGCTTGCGCAGGGAGAGCCGCTGCACCTTGTGGTCCGGGCCCTTGCGGAGCACCAGCGTCGCCCGTCCCCGCGTGGGCTGCACGTTCTGCCGCAGATTCGGCTCGTTGATCGTCCGCCACAGCATCCGGGCGTAGTCCAGCGCCTCGTCCTCGGAGACCTGGGTGTACTTGCGGAAGTACGAGGACGGGTCCTGGAAGGCCGTCTCGCGCAGCCTGCGGAAGCGGCTCAGATACCAGCGCTCGTTGTCGGCCGTACGCGCGTCCACGTACAGGCTGAAGTCGAAGTAGTCGGCGAGCCCGACCCGGGTCAGCCCGTCCTTGCCGGGCAGCGCGGGCTGGAGCACGTTCAGCCCCTCGACGATCAGGATGTCGGGGCGGTGCACCGTCAGCCGTTCGCCCGGCACGATGTCGTAGATCAGGTGGGAGTAGACCGGCGCCGAGACCTCGTCCTTGCCCGCCTTCACGTCCGCGACGAAGCGGGTCAGCGCCCGGCGGTCGTACGACTCGGGGAACCCCTTGCGGGACATCAGCCCGCGCCGGTGCAGCTCGGCGTTCGGGTACAGGAAGCCGTCGGTGGTGACCAGCTCCACCCGCGGATGGTCCGGCCAGCGCGCCAGCAGCGCCTGCAGCAGCCGGGCCGTCGTCGACTTGCCGACCGCGACACTGCCCGCCACGCCGATCACGAACGGGGTGCCGGTCTGGGGGCCCTGGCCGTTCTTGGCGTCGCCGAGGAAGGTGTTCAGCGCGCCGCGCAGGTTGCCGGTGGCGGCCACGTACAGGTTGAGCAGCCGGGACAGCGGCAGATAGACGTCCCGTACCTCGTCCAGGTCGATGACGTCGCCCAGCCCGCGCAGCCGCTCGACCTCGTCGGCGCTCAGCGGCAGCGGGGTCTTGTCCCGCAGCGCGCTCCACTCGGCCCGGGACAGGTCCACATACGGGGTCGCCTCGCCGCCCCGCCGCTGCGAGGAGCGCGCGGGCCCGGTGCGCGCCTCGCGCGCGGAAGACGTGATCATCCCTTCATTGTCATGGCTGGACCCGCCGGAGCGACGAGCCGGGGGCGTGGGGTCGGTCACCCCGGCCGTGGCTGGTGTGCGCGCGCCGCGTGCGGTATGCCCGTAAATGGGCGGGCCGACGCGCGGGCGGTGGTATGGCCCCGGACCGGTGGGTCGTACGCTGCAATGCATGTGCGGAATCGTTGGTTACGTGGGAGGGCAGTCCGCCCTCGATGTCGTCCTCGCCGGGCTCAAGCGGCTGGAGTACCGCGGCTATGACTCGGCCGGGGTCGCCGTTCTGGCCGACGGCGGGCTCGCCGCCGCCAAGAAGGCGGGCAAGCTCGCCAACCTGGAGAAGGAGCTGTCCGACCGGCCGCTGCCCAGCGGCACCACCGGCATCGGCCACACCCGCTGGGCCACCCACGGCGGGCCGACCGACGCCAACGCCCATCCGCACCTGGACAACGCGGGCCGGGTCTCCGTCGTCCACAACGGCATCATCGAGAACTTCGCCGCCCTCCGCGCCGAGCTGGCCGACCGCGGCCATGAGCTGGCCTCCGAGACGGACACCGAGGTCGTCGCGCATCTGCTCGCCGAGACCTTCTCCTCCTGCGGCGACCTCGCCGAGTCCATGCGCCAGGTGTGCCGCCGGCTGGAGGGCGCCTTCACCCTCGTCGCCGTGCACGCCGACGCGCCCGACGTGGTGGTCGGCGCGCGCCGCAACTCGCCGCTGGTCGTCGGCGTCGGCGAGGACGAGGCGTTCCTCGCCTCCGATGTGGCCGCCTTCATCGCCCACACCCGCGAGGCCATCGAGCTGGGCCAGGACCAGGTCGTCGAGGCCCGCCGGGACGGCGTCACCGTCACCGACTTCGACGGCGCCCCCGCCGAGGTCCGGCCCTACCACGTGGACTGGGACGCCTCCGCCGCCGAGAAGGGCGGCTACGACTACTTCATGCTCAAGGAGATCGCCGAGCAGCCGAAGGCGGTCGCCGACACCCTCCTCGGCCGCATCGACCTGGCCGGGAACCTCTGTCTGGACGAGGTCCGCATCCCCGCCTCCGTGCTGCGCGAGGTCAGCAAGGTCGTCATCGTGGCGTGCGGTACGGCCTACCACGCCGGGATGATCGCCAAGTACGCCATCGAGCACTGGACCCGCATCCCCTGCGAGACCGAGCTGGCCAGCGAGTTCCGCTACCGCGACCCCATCCTCGACCAGCGCACCCTCGTCATCGCCATCTCGCAGTCCGGCGAGACCATGGACACCCTGATGGCGCTGCGGCACGCCCGTGAGCAGGGCGCCAAGGTGCTCGCCATCTGCAACACCAACGGCTCCACGATTCCGCGCGAGTCCGACGCCGTCCTCTACACCCACGCCGGGCCCGAGGTCGCCGTCGCCTCCACCAAGGCGTTCCTCACCCAGCTCGTCGCCTGCTACCTGGTGGCTCTGTACCTGGGTCAGGTACGCGGCACCAAGTGGGGCGACGAGATCCTCTCCGTGATCCGCGAGCTGTCCGAGATCGCCACCCAGGTGGAAGAGGTCCTGGAGACCATGGAGCCGGTGCGGGAGCTGGCCCGGAGCCTGGCCCCGAAGAACACCGTCCTCTTCCTGGGCCGCCACGTCGGCTTCCCCGTAGCTCTGGAGGGCGCGCTCAAGCTCAAGGAACTGGCGTACATGCACGCCGAGGGCTTCGCGGCGGGCGAGCTCAAGCACGGCCCGATCGCGCTCATCGAGCAGGACGTGCCGGTGGTGGTCGTGGTGCCCTCCCCACGCGGGCGGTCCGTCCTCCACGACAAGATCGTCTCCAACATCCAGGAGATCCGGGCCCGTGGCGCCCGCACCATCGTGATCGCCGAGCGGGGCGACGAGGCGGTCGCCCCGTACGCCGACCACCTCATCGAGATCCCCGTCACCCCCACGCTGCTCCAGCCGCTGGTGGCCACCGTGCCGCTCCAGGTCTTCGCGTGCGAGCTGGCCACGGCCCGCGGCAACGAGGTGGACCAGCCGCGGAACCTGGCGAAGTCGGTCACGGTCGAGTGATCGTCGGCGTAGGCATCGACGTGGCTGCCGTGGACCGCTTCGCCGCCGCGTTGGACCGTACGCCCGGCATGGCATCGCGCCTGTTCGTTCCGGCCGAGCTGCTCCTGCCGAGCGGCGAGCGGCGCGGCCCCGCCTCCCTCGCGGCCCGCTTCGCCGCGAAGGAGGCCCTGGCCAAGGCCCTGGGCGCCCCGGGCGGCCTGCGCTGGACGGACGCCTCGGTATGGACCGAGCCCGGCGGCCGCCCCCGCCTGTCGGTACGCGGCACGGTCGCGGCGCGGGCCGACGAGCTGGGCGTCCGGTCGTGGCACGTCTCGCTGAGCCACGACGCGGGGGTCGCGTCGGCGGTGGTGATCGCGGAGGCGTGAGGGCCGTGGTGGGTGTGCCTGGGGTTCGGTGGGTGGTGCGGGCGCGGGGCCTCCGGGGCAGGGCCCTGGACTCGTATATTTTTGGCGCCGGTGCCCGGAGACGTGGGGTGGGCCGGGAGTGTGCGCCACAAATACACGTCATCGTCCAGCACCCCACCCCTGCCACCCCGCCCCCTCCCGCCGAGTAGCGGCTACCCGCCGGTGGTTCCGGGCCCCGCTCCGGTCCCGGCTAGCCCGGCGACGGGCGGTCGGGCAGGGGTGGGTGCGACCCCGGCCCCTCGCGCATCGTCGGCGACTCCCCGTTCGGGCGGGAGGGGACGCGTGTCAGCTGAGGTCCTTCTCGATGGCCTCGAAGATGTCCGCGTCTGTCTCCCGCTGCCAGTCGGGGAGATCGAGCCAGTCGGCGACGTAACCGGGCTTGGGGTCCTCGAAGTGCCGGTACATCTGCGCGGCCCAGCACGTCGCGACGAAGCGTCCCTTCTGCTCCCGCGTAAGGCGCGCCGCATGCCCCTCGCTCACCTCGACGAACTGCCGCACCTGCGCGTACACCGCCCCGGCAGCCGCCCGCTCCCACTCCGGGGTGTCCTCCCAGGGCGTCAGATAGCCAGCCTTGGGCTCCCCGGGAAAGTGCCGCCGCACCCCCGTGATCCAAGCTTTCCGAAACAGCCGAGCACCCTCGGTCTGCGACATCCCTGCTCCTTTCGTCACCGTGTCAGACGCACCATGGCCATCAGAACCGGCGAGTCCGGCGATGGCTGGCTCTCTCCGATGTCCTCGTATCCCCATGACGCGTACAGCCGGTGGACCTTTCCCTCACCCGCCAGCGGGTTGACCATGAGCGTCACTTGCTCCTCGAACCGCCGGGCGAGCAGCTCGTCATGGATGCCGCGAGAGGCTCCGGTCTTGCGCCAGGGGGCGCGGACCATCATTTCCTTGAGCGCCAGCGTCGGGACCTGGGTAAGTGCCGGTGACAGCGGTCGCGTGACCCGCTTCCAATAACGGTCACCGTGCTCGATGGTGTTGCCGTACGCGTACCCGACGGCCTCGTCCCCGTCGTAACCGACCACCGCCTCCCAGCCGGGTTCGGAGGCGTGCCGGGCCAGGCGTTCGCCGTACCGCTCGACGGAGTAGTGCGGGTCACGCAGCCGGTCCGCCCGCACCTCGGCGTAGACGGAGATCAGCGTGGACCAGACGGGTTCCACTTCGCGGAAGTGCCGGAGTTCAATGGCCGCGGATGTCACGAGTCGTCCCTTCGGGAGTCGGTGTAAGCGTCCCACGTCTTGGAGCCCTCGCTGCGGTGCGCCGTGGAACGGAGCCTGTCCCCGAGCACCTCCAGCATCCGGGCCACCCGAGGGTGGGCCCCGGCGCCACCGGGGACATTCATGGTCGCGGTGGCGATTGTCAGCCTCGTTACCTCCCGGGATGAACTGCGTTCCCGGCTGCGCGAGGCCAGGCCCACCGGCATCCCGATCCTGGCCGATGCCGCGACCGCGCACATGCTGTTCGCCGACCGACACGGCACCCGGCCGGATGCCCGAAGCCGTCCACAAGGTCGTGGCCACGGTCATCGATTGAGCCGCAGATAATCGCCTTCCTCGTCTTGGTCGGGAAGCCGTCCGCCTCTGCTCTCCGCCACTCGCAGCACGTCGCGCAGCGCCTCGCATAGCCGCTCCGAGAGGAAGCGAAGCTCCTGCGTGCCCGTTTTGTGCTCGTCCAGTAGCGCGCGGGCGTGGCCGAGCAACTGCGTCCCCATGGACAGTTGTAGTGCCTCGATCTGGTCAGCGCGTCGGTTGAGGGGACTGTCGTCGTTGTCCGACGACAGATAGCAGGGCCTGCCCTCCGGGTCGGACCAGGGCAGCAGGCGTAGGCCGGTCATCGTCAGCTCCCATTGGCTGGGGTCTTGCGTGTACCCCACCAGTGCAGCGCTTCCTTGGGAGGTGAAGGTCCCTGGCCACCGGACGTTTGGGCGGACGTTTCGCTACGCTGAGTGGACGGTCATGTGCGTGGGGAGACGTTGATGGCGGACGGTGGCGGTAGCGTGCTTGCGGGGTTGCGCAAGAGTGCGGGATATACCCAGGTGACCTTTGTTGCTGCCTTCGTGCGTGAGGCCGTCCGGTTGTGTATCGATGCCTCGGTGAGCGTCCGCCAGCTCCGGCGGTGGGAGAGCGAGTCGCCTCCGCCGTTACCGCACCCGGGTCAACAGGCAGTGCTTGAAGCGATGTTCGGCCTCCCGCTGGCCGAGATGGGATTCGACGTTCCCTCGCGCCGGCGTACGGTTGCCGGAAGGATCGGCGACGATGAAGAGGTGAGACGTCGAGCATTCGTCACCGGGCCCGGGGCGATCGCCGCAGCGGCGATCCTCCCGAACCGGCATGGTTCTCGTGTCGGTGCCGGTGACGTGGCGGGGTTCCGCGCGGGGCTTGCCGACCTCTATACGGTCGACCACAAATCCGGAAGCCTTCCAGCGAAGGCGCGGGCCCACCAGCTTGAGCGGGGCATCACGCGTGCTCTGAGCGACGGCGCCTACACGAGCAGAGTCGGTCGTGACCTTCAGACGATGGTCTGCGAAATCGCCTGTCACCGGGCATGGTTCGGATACGACGGTGGACCGCCCGGAGAAGCCCGCGCTGCCTGCATGGAAGCTATGACGGCGGCGCAGCTCATCGACGATCCGCTGTTGCAGGTGCGTGCGCTCAACACGCTTTCCCTGCTTTCCGTCGATGCAGGCCGCATGTGGGAGGCGGCGTCGGCCATCGAGAGTGCCTACCGTCTCGCACACCAGGCGGGTGCGGGGCCCACGGTGCACTTGGTGATCTCGCTGCGCGAGGCCAGCGCGGCGGGGCAGGCGGGCGATCTGTCCGGCGCGCGTCGCGCGTTGAGCCGCGCCGTTTCGTACCAGGGACGTACAGACACCGATTCGGATGTGCCGCGGTGGGCGCGGTTCGCCGGTCCCGTTGAGGTGGACTATGCGACGGCGGCCTACTACGCCACTGAGGGTCAGCCCGCGCGAGCCGTGCCCTTCCTGCGCTCCGCAGTCGCCGGGCTCGGCGGTGGTTACACCCGTAACACCGCTTGGTACCGGGCCCGTCTCGCGCAGACGCTGCTCCACACCAGCGAGGTCGAGGAGGCATGCAACGAGATGATGGGCGTACTCGATGCCTGCGGCGGCGTGTCTTCGGCAAGGCTGCGGGGCCGTCTACGGGATTTCGGGCGTTCTGCCGTACGCGCCGATGCCCCCGCTGCGCGTGACGTGGTCGAACGCATTCGTGAGGCGACGCGAGAGGGTGGCCGGTGATGATCACTGTTGAGCGTATGGGCGGCGTAGCGGCGTCGAGGGCCGAGGACGCCTTCACTCTGGTCTACGCCGAAGCCTTCGCCGAGCCGCCGTACGACAAGACCTCAGACTCGGTCGAGGCCAACTTCCGGCGGTTCCGCTCGCAGGTCCGTAAGGCCACCTTCCGGGGAGCCCTCGCCCGCACGGGCGACGGTGAGCCGGTCGGCATCGCGTATGGCTATCCGCTCAGCCCCCAGACCGGCTGGTGGGACCGGCTCACCACACCGGTGAGCGACGAGCTGCGCCGCGAGGACGGGCGGCGGACGTTCGGGCTGATGGAGCTGGCCGTGCGTGCGCCGTGGCGCCGCCTGGGCGTGGCGCGTCGGCTGCACGAGGCGGTCCTTGCCGACGGCACGGAGGAGCGCGTCCTGCTCAATGCCCGGCCCGACGTCGAGGCCGCGCAGGCGGCCTACCGGTCGTGGGGGTACCGCAAGGTGGGCGAGGCGCACCCATGGGACGGCGCCGACCTGCATGACGTGATGGTTCTCGATCTGAGCTGACCGGCGTCACTGAATCGGGCGCGTGACCACGGTCGTCGCGCTGACGCCCTCAGGGCGCGGTGGTTGTGCGGGCGGCGTTGGCGTAGCGGGTGGCGAGGTGGGCGAAGGCGGCGTTGAGTTCGGGTGGGCCGATGACTTCGATGTCGGCGTCGAAGCGGCCGATGGTGGCTGCCAGGCCGGTCCATGACCAGGAGCCGAGGGCGAGTCGGCAGCGGTCCGGGCCGAGTTCTTCGACGATTCCGTCCTCGGCGAAGGGGGCGACGGCGGTGGCGGGAAGGTCGAGGACGACTTCGCCTCGGCAGGGCCAGTCGGTGGTGGTGCCGTCGGAGCCGCGGAATCGGCTGGTGATGAAGGCGGGCACGTCGCCTCCGGGCAGTTCGCGCGGAGTGAAGCGGGGGCCGGTCGGTGGGCGCGGGTGGATGCGGTCGACGCGGAAGGTCCTCCAGTCGTCGCGGTCGAGGTCCCAGGCCAGGAGGTACCAGCGGCCGCTCCAGGTGACCAGATGGTGGGGCTGCACCCGGCGGCGCTGCTGCTCAGCCGCGGCGTTACGGTCCTGCGCGTAGTCGAAACGCAGTTCCTCACGGGAGTGGATGGCGGTGCTCAGGTCCGTGAAGACCTGGGTGTCGACCTGTGAGGCGTCGCCGCTCTCGGGCGGGCGGACGGCCGTGACGCGCAGCATGTCCATGCGGTGGCGAAGGCGGGACGGCATGACCTGGCGGATCACGGTGAGGGCGCGTGCGGCGTCCTCGGCGATGGTGGTGCCGGTGGCGGCGGTCTGCAGGGCGACGGCCAGAGCGACGGCCTGGCCGTCGTCGAACAGCAGTGGGGGCAGGTGCCCACCGGCGTCGAGGCGGTATCCCCCGGCGGGGCCCTTGGCGGCCGTGATGGGGTAGCCGAGTTCCCGCAGGCGATCTATGTCGCGGCGGACCGTGCGCGGGGTGATGCCGAGCCGTTCGGCGAGGTCCTCGCCGGACCAGCCACGGCGCGTCTGGAGCAGCGAGAGCAGCGAGAGCAGCCGCGAGGACGTTTTCTGCATGCCCACCATTCTCTCTCCAGTACAGGACACAACCTGTCCACTACCCCTGCCATGGTGGTCCACGAGCCGCCTGGGGGACACAGCCCCAGGTCACGGTGGCCGCGCCGTGTCTCTTCCGGCGCGGCGGCGCACATCCGAGGAACCCAAGGCAAGGAGCGGGCCATGTCCGTCACGACCACCACCCACCTGAACTTCCGGGGGGCCGCGCGCGAGGCGCTGGACTTCTACCAGTCCGTCTTCGGCGGGCGGGTCGTCGCCGTCACCTACAAGGACGCCGGCAGTGTGCAGAACGAGAACGAGGCGGACTGGGTGATGTGGGGCGAAGTGGCCGGGGACAACGGCTTCCACGTCATGGCCTACGACGTGCCCTCCCAGCTGCCCTGGAACCAGGGCGAGAACCCCTTCTTCGTCTCCGTGCGCGGCGACGACGCCGACGAGATCAGCGCCCTGTGGCGGAAACTGTCGGACGGCTCGACGGTGGTGCGGCCCTTGGAGGCCGCGCCTTGGGCGCCGCTGTACGGCATGCTCAGCGACCGCTTCGGCGTGACCTGGGTCCTGGACGTCACCGCCCCCTACAACGGCTGACCCGCCCGGGCCGGTGCGACGGACAGCGCCGCCGCACCGGCCCCGCGGGTCCGGTCGAGAGAAGCGAAGGAAGCGGGTCACCGTGCGAATGCGGCAACTGGGACGTACCGGTATCGAGGTCAGCGCCTACTGCCTGGGCACCATGATGTTCGGCAAACTGGGCAACCCCGGCCACGACGACTGCGCGCGCATGGTCCACCGCGCGCTGGACAGCGGCATCAACTTCGTCGACACCGCCGACGTGTACGGCTACAGCGAGACCGAGGAGATCGTCGGCAAGGCCCTCGAGGGGCGCCGCGACGACATCGTGCTGGCCACCAAATTCAACGGCCCGATGGGCGAAGGCCCCAACCGCCGCGGCAGCTCACGCCGCTGGATCGTCACCGCTGTCGAGGACTCGCTGCGGCGGCTGCGGACCGACTACATCGACCTCTACCAGATCCACCACCCCGACCCGCACACGGACATCGAGGAGACCCTCTCCGCGCTCACCGACCTCGTACGCGCCGGGAAGGTCCGCGCGATCGGCTCCTCCAACCTGCCGGCCCCGGAGATCGTCGAGGCCCAGTGGGTGTCCCAGCGACGCGCCCTGCACCGTCTGCGCACCGAGCAGCCCACGTACTCCATCCTCAACCGCGCCATCGAGCGTGAGGTCCTGCCGACCTGCCGCCGCTACGGCATGGGTGTCCTCGTCTGGAGCCCCCTGTCCATGGGCCTGCTCACCGGCCGCTACCGCAAGGGCGCCCCGCGGAAGGACAACGCCCGTATGCACTGGGTCCCCCAGCACCTCACCGACGAGCGCAAGCTCGACGCCGTCGAACAGCTTCTCCTGGTCGCCGAACAGGCCGGAATGTCCCTCACCCACCTGGCCGTGGCCTTCGCCACCGCCCACCCGGACGTCACCTCCGCCATCGTCGGCCCGCGCACCATGGACCAACTGGAAGATCTCCTCGCGGGCGCCACCACCACACTCGACGACGACGTTCTCGACCGGATCGACGCGATCGTCGCGCCCGGCACCGATATCAGCCCCCTGGACGTCTCCTACACGCCCCCCTCCCTCGCCCTGACCGCCCTGCGCCGGCGGCCGGTCGACGAGCGGGCCGCGGCCTGAGAACGCCATGACCGTCCTCGACACCCGCACCCTCAACCGCGCGACCCTCGCCCGCCAGTACCTGCTCGACCGCACCGACACACCGGCCCGCGACGCCGTGGCCCATCTGTGCGGAATGCAGGCCCAACAACCACAGGAGCCATTCACCGGCCTGTGGTCCCGGCTCCACGCCTTCAAGCCAAACACTCTGGACGACCTGCTGACAGGACGGGAAGTCGTGCGCACACACCTGATGCGCCGCACCGTCCACCTCGTCGCCGCCGACGACGCGCTGGCCTGGCGAGCCCGCCACGACACCATGCTGCGCCAACGGGTGCTGGCCACCTACCGGCGCGAACTCGCCGGTATCGACCCCGACGAGGTCGCCGCCGCGGGCAGAGCGGTCATGGCCGACCACCGGCCCCGCACCATGGCCGAACTCGTCCGGGCACTGCGAGACCGCTGGCCCACGCCACCACGCCGCGCCCTGGGCGAACTACTCGTCGCCGCCCTGATTCCGATGGTCCAACTCCCGCCCCGCGGTCTGTGGCAGACCACGGCAGGCGTGCGCAACCTGCCCCTGGCCACCTGGCTCGGACGCGACATCGCCCCGCCTTCCCCCGATGCCACCGACCCGACCGGGCAACAACTGGTACGGCGCTACCTGGCCGCGTACGGCCCCGCTGCCACAGCGGACATCCGCTCCTGGTGCGGCCTCGCCGGCCTCCCGGCTGCCGTCAAGGCCGTCCGCGAAGAGCTCGTCACCTTCCGCGATGAACGCGGCCGCGAACTCCTCGACCTGCCCGACGCACCGCGCCCGCACGCCGACACCCCCGCGCCCGTCCGCTTCCTCCCGGCCTTCGACAACGCGATCCTCGGCTACCACGACCGCAGTCGCATCATCGATGACGTCCACCTCGGCCTGTCCGTCGCCGGTCTACGCGCCGTCCTCGTCGACGGACGCGTCTCCGCCACCTGGACCGTGGGAGACAACCAACTCGTCATCACCCCGCTCCGCCCCCTCACCACCACGGACCGAGAAGCCGTCCACGCCGAAGGGCAAGCCCTGGCCGCCTTCCTGGACGAAGACATCGATTGGGGCGATCACCGCAGCCAGAAACCCGATCGCGTCAGCCACAGTTCGAGCAGCGCCGTGTCGCCCGTGACCTTCACGGTGGGGGCGGGCCGCCGGTAGACGAGCAGGAGCAGGTCCGTCAGGGTGCCGCGGATTTCGACGGCGGCGGGCTGGGCGGTGTGGCGCAGGACGGGGGCGTCCCCGGTGAGGTCGACCAGCCAGTCGGAGCCGGTGTCGGTGGCGTGCAGCTGGACGGTGCGGCCGGGGCCGAGCAGGGCGGGGGTGCCCTCGTACGCCTCGGCGAGTGTGCTGTACGTCAGCCACTCGTCCAGGGCGTCGAGGGCGACTTCCTCGGACACGGCGAACTCGGCGCCGACCGCCAGCGCGGCGTCCGCCCGGTGGATCAGGGTCTCGTGGGTCATCCGGCGCGCCCAGAACATCGCCGTCCCGCCGGGGCCCGGGGTCCACACCGCCGTGTCGGGCCCGGCGTCGCGCAGCGCGTCGGCCAGACGTACGGCGCCGTCGGCGAGCCGGGCGCCCAGGGCGGCGGGGTCCTCGCCGGTGCGGCGGGGGACGTCGTTGACCGGATCGTCCGGGACGGGCTCGGCCGCCCGGGTGCGTACGGCCGTCTCGGCCCACCCGTGGGCGCCGCCGAGGTGGCGCACGAGCTGGCCGAGGTCCCAGTCCGGGCAGGACGGCACCGGGGCCGTCGGGTCGGCTTCCTTGAGGCACGTCCTCAACAGGTCGGTCTGCCGCACGATTTCGGCGTGGTAGCGGTCGAAGCCCAGGAGCGTCATGGCGTCAGAGTAGGGGCCGAGGGGGCGATGACCGCCGTCCTGACGGACCTTCGTGCGGCTCGCTACCTGCCCGGTCGGGTTTCGCCGCCGGGTACGGGCCGGTGGCCGGGTTGTGCCCACCCGTCCCGCCCTGCGGAACGATTGCCCACAACGGGGGGGTACGGAGCCGCTGACGAGGCGAGAGGGGGCGGGGTCGTGCCCACCTCGCCCGACTGCCCGCCGCCGGGCGGGCCGGGGGTGGGCGGATGGCTGGGCCGCCGGGGGAGGGGGCGGGGTCGCAGGGGTGGGGTGCTGGACGATGACGTGTATTTGTGGCGCACACTTCCGGCCCACCCCACGTCTCCGGGCACCGGCGCCAAAAATATACGAGTCCAGGGCCCTGCCCCGGAGGCCCCGCACCCGCACCACCCACCGAACCCCAGGCGCACCACACACAAAGCCGCACCCCAGGCGCACCCACCACCGAACCCCAGGCGCGCCCACCCTCACGCCAGTACGTCCCGCCAGGTGTCGGGGATGGCCGCCGCCACGTCGTACGCCGCGATCGGTGCGCCCGACGGGGCGGTCGTGCGGCGGGCGGCCAGGCCGTGGAGGTACGCGCCGGTGGAGGCCGCGTCGCGGGCGGTGAGGCCGGTGGCGAGGAGGGAGCCGGTGAGGCCGGAGAGGACGTCGCCGCTGCCCGCGGTGGCGAGCCAGCCGGTGCCGGTGGGGTTGACGCGCACCGGGTGGCCGGGGGAGGCGATCAGGGTGGTGGAGCCCTTGAGCAGCACGGTCGCGCCGTACTTGTCGGACAGGGCCCGTACGGCGGCCAGTCGGCCGGACTCGACCTCCTCGCGGCTCACCCCGAGCAGCGCCGCCGCCTCGCCCGCGTGCGGGGTGAGGAGGGTGGCCGCGGTGCGGCCGTGGAGGCCGCCGGAGGGGAGGAGGTGGAGGCCGTCGGCGTCGACGAGGACGGGGATGTCGGAGCCGAGGACGTCGTCCAGGGAGTGCCGGGCCGCGGCGCCGTCGCCGAGGCCGGGGCCGACGACCCAGGACTGGACGCGGCCCGCCTTGGCCGGGGGCCCGGTGTGGACGAGGGTTTCGGGGAAGCGCGCGATGACGGTGTCGGCGCCGGGGCCGACGTACCGTACGGCGCCCGCGCCGCCGCGCAGGGCGCCCGCGACGGCGAGGACGGCGGCGCCCGGGTAGCGGGCGGAGCCCGCGACGACGCCGACGACGCCGCGCCGGTACTTGTCGCTCTCGGCGGTGGGGCGGGGGAGGAGGTCGGCCACGTCGTCGTGCTGGAGGGCTTCCGCGTCCGGGGCGGCCGGGAGGTACGGAGTGAGGCCGATGTCGACCAGGCGGAGGGCGCCCGCGTGCTCGTGGGCGGGGTCGATGAGCAGCCCGGGCTTGTACGTACCGAAGGTGACGGTGGCGTCGGCGCGCACCGCCGAGCCCCGCACCTCGCCGGTGTCGGCGTCGACGCCGCTGGGGAGGTCGACGGCGACGACGGTGCCGCGCACCAGCCGGATCAGCCGCTCGGCCTCCTCCCGCAGGCCGCCCTTGCCGCCGATGCCGACGATGCCGTCGAGGACGAGGTCGGCACGAGTGAGGGCGGCGTGGGCGAGAGTGTCGTCGGAGGCGGTCACCGCGCGGCCGCCCGCCGCGCGCAGGGCGCGCAGGCCCCCGGGGTGGACGCGGTCGGGGGCGAGCAGGACGGCGGTGACCCCGGCGCCGCGCCGGGCCAGCCGGGCACCGGCGTAGAGCGCGTCACCGCCGTTGTCGCCGCTGCCGGTCAGCAGGGCGACGCGGGCCCCGTAGACGCGGTGCAGCAGGTCGGCACAGGCGGCGGCGAGCCCGGCTGCCGCGCGCTGCATGAGTGTTCCTTCGGGCAGCCGCGCCATCAGGTCCTGTTCAGCGGCCCGTACGGTCTCGACGCTGTAGGCGATCCTCATGGCTCATAGTCTCCCGAACGGAGGGCACTCCTCGCTCGGAAGCGCGGGGAACCACACATTCCGGTCTGCGGATCGGTTTGGGGCACGGACCCTGAGACACTGACGGAGATGGACGAGACACCGATGCGCGCCCGTGCCGTGGTCGATCTGACCGCCTTGCGGGACAACGTTCGGGCGCTGCGTGACGCGGCGCCCACCGCCGAGCTGATGGCCGTGGTCAAGTCGGACGGCTATGGCCACGGCGCGGTCCCGTGCGCGCGCGCCGCCCGTGCGGCGGGCGCGGGCTGGCTGGGCACGGCCACGCCCGAGGAGGCCCTCGCCCTGCGCGCGGCGGGCGACCAGGGCCGGCTGATGTGCTGGCTGTGGACGCCGGGCGGGCCGTGGCGGCAGGCGATCGAGGCGGACATCGACGTGTCGGCCAGCGGGGCGTGGGCGCTGCGCGAGGCCGCCGCGGCGGCCCGCGCGTGCGGGCGCACCGCACGCGTCCAGCTCAAGGCGGACACCGGGCTCGGCCGCAACGGCTGCCCGCCCGCCGACTGGCCGGAACTGGTCGCCGAGGCCCTGGCCGCGGAGGCGGAGGGCACGGTGAAGGTGACCGGGCTGTGGTCGCACTTCGCGTGCGCGGACGAGCCGGGCCACTCGTCGATCGCCGCCCAGCTGGACGTCTTCCGCGCGATGCTGGACCAGGCGGAGCGGGCGGGGCTGCGGCCGGAGGTACGGCATCTGGCCAACTCCGCGGCGGCCCTGACCCTGCCCGAGTCGCATTTCGACCTGGTGCGTACCGGAATCGCCCTGTACGGGATCTCGCCGAGCCCCGAGCTGGGCGTGCCCGCCGACTTCGGGCTGCGCCCGGCGATGACGCTGACGGCCTCGCTGGCCGCGGTGAAGCGGGTGCCGGGCGGACACGGCGTCTCGTACGGGCACCGCTACGTCACCCCCGGCGAGACCACTCTCGCGCTGGTGCCGCTCGGCTACGGCGACGGGATTCCGCGGCACGCCTCGGGCACCGGCCCGGTGCTGGTCGCGGGGAAGTGGCGGACCATCGCGGGCACCGTGGCCATGGATCAGTTCGTGGTCGACCTCGGCGGCGACAGCGCGCGGCCGGGGGACGAGGCGGTGCTGTTCGGCCCCGGCGACAATGGGGAGCCGACCGCGGAGGACTGGGCGCGTGCCGTGGGGTCGATCGCGTATGAGATCGTCACCCGGATCAGCGCGCGGGTCCCCCGCGTTTATGTAGGTGACCTCGGGGGCACAGGGATCTGACCATGGGCGAGGACAGCACGGTGGAAACGGCGGCGAAGGTCGCGGCGGGGGCCACGGCCGTGGGCTGGCGCCGGGGCGCCGGGTTCGCGGGAGCCGCGATCGGCGTGGTCGCGGCGGGCGCGGCGATGGGCGTCGCCCTGGAGCGGCTGACGGTCGGCCGCGGTGTACGGCGCAAGGCGCGCCTCGCGCTGGACGCGGAGGGCCCGTACGGCACGCTGCGCGGCACCCCCGGCCGGGCGGTCGCCGATGACGGCACGGAGCTGTACTACGAGGTCGAGGAGATACGTGAACCGGCGGCGCCCACCCGGCGCAAGCGCCGGTTCGCGCGCCGGGCGCCCACCGCCCCGGTGACCGTCGTCTTCAGCCATGGCTACTGCCTCGCCCAGGACTCCTGGCACTTCCAGCGGGCCGCGCTGCGCGATGTGGTCCGCACCGTCTACTGGGACCAGCGCTGCCACGGCCGCTCCCAGCGCGGCTGCGCCCAGACGAACGGCACCCAGGTCGACATCGACCAGCTCGGCCGCGATCTGAAGGCCGTGATCGACGCGGTCGCGCCCGAGGGGCCGCTGGTGCTGGTCGGCCACTCCATGGGCGGCATGACGATGATGGCGCTGGCCGCCCAGTACCCGGAGCTGATCCGCGAGCGGGTGGTCGGCGCGGCGTTCGTCGGCACCTCGGCGGGGCGGCTCGGCGAGGTCAGCTTCGGCCTTCCGGTGGTCGGCATGAACGCGGTGCGGCGGGTGCTGCCCGGGCTGCTCAAGGCGCTCGGCTGGCAGGTCGAGCTGGTGGAGCGGGGCCGCCGGGCGACCGCGGACCTCTTCGCGGGGCTGATCAAGCGCTATTCGTTCGGGACGAAGGACGTGGACCCGGGGGTGGCCCGGTTCGCGGAGCGGCTGATCGAGGCGACGCCGATCGATGTGGTCGCCGAGTTCTATCCGGCGTTCATCGCCCACGACAAGGCGGCCGCGCTGCCGTCCTTCGACGGGGTGCCGGTGCTGGTGCTGGCCGGGGACAAGGACCTGATCACGCCGATGGAACACAGCGAGGCCATCGCGGAGCTGCTGCCCGGCGCGGAGCTGGTGATCGTCGAGGACGGCGGCCATCTGGTGATCCTGGAGCACCCCGAGGTGGTCAACGGACATCTGGCCGAGCTGCTGACCCAGGTGGTGAGCGCGGCCGGGGGCGTCCCCGGGAACGGCGCGGGCCGCCGCTCGGCCAGGGGTTAGCCAGCCGCGTCCGCTGCCGCTCGGCCGGGGGTTAGCCAGCCGCGTCCGCCCTCGTTCGGGCGGGGCGGCCCGGGCGGCTCGGCGAACGCGGCGCCCGGTCCCGGCCCGTACCATCGGCCGGTATGGACGTAGGCACCACGCGCATGACCGTCACCTCGCCCGAGCAGATGCGGGACCTGGGCCGCCGGCTCGCCGAACTGCTGCGCCCCGGCGACCTCGTGCTCCTCACCGGGGAACTGGGCGCGGGCAAGACCACGCTGACCCGGGGCCTGGGCGAGGGCCTGGGCGTACGGGGCGCGGTCACCTCCCCGACCTTCGTGATCGCCCGCGTCCACCCCTCCCTGTCCGACGGCCCCCCGCTGGTCCACGTCGACGCCTACCGGCTGGGCGGGGGGCTGGACGAGATGGAGGACCTGGACCTGGACGTCTCGCTGCCGGACTCGGTGATCGCGGTGGAGTGGGGCGAGGGCAAGGTCGAGGAGTTGTCCGAGGACCGGCTGCATGTGGTGATCGAGCGGACGGCCGGGACGGACGCCGCGGAGAGCGACGTACGCGGCGTCGCCGTGACGGGTGTGGGGCCGCGCTGGGCGCACGAGGACCTGGCGGCGCTCGCGGGATAGGTCCTGGGGAGATTCGGGAGAGTTTCCGACAGGCCGTCGGCATGATGTTGCGCTCTGGGCATCGGGCGTGGTCACATGGTAGGGGAAGCGCGGTTAGGCGTACCTAACCTCCTGCCCCCCAGGACCCTCAGGAGGCATCCATGTCGGCCCAAGAGCCCACTGCCCTGGACGACCCCCGGCGCGATGGCCGGTCACCGTCGATGAGGGACCTGCTGGCGGCCTGTGCGGCGGCGAACGCCGTCTCCACTCCACCGGCCGAGGTCCCCGCCGAGCCGGAGGCGCACCAGAACCAGCACCAGCGCCCCGCGGACGAGCCGGAGCGCGACGCGGCGTAGCCCGTCACGGACCCGCGCGGCGTCAAGCGGTCACGACCAAGCGGTCACGACCAAGCGGTCACGACTGAACGGCCATGACTAGGCGGTCACGACGACCTTCGTGCCCGGCTGCGCGAACGCCCACAGCGCCGTGCCGTCCGCCCGGGACTCCCGCACCGCGCCGGTCTTCTTCTGGGCCTGCGGATCGGGCATTCCCCCGTCCATGGCCGCACTGAAACCGAACGTCACTCCCTCGTCCTGGTGAAACACCACGACGTGCTCCACCTGGACCCCGTCCGACCCCACACCGCTCGGGTTACGGGACGTGACCTGGTACGTGCCCGGGTCGGGGCTCGCCGAGCTGGCGCCCACCGCGAAGGTGCGGGTGGCCTTGCCGTCGGCGCCGACCAGCCACACCCGGCTGTCGCCCAGGGCGTAGACGACGCGCACGCCGGTGCCGGAGCCCGCGGGCAGCGCGGCGGGCCTCTTCCGCGCCTTGTCCTTCGTCTTGCCCTTGGAGTCGCTCGCGTGCGAGCTGCTCCGCTCCTCGGTGGGGTGCTCAGGGGCAGTGGCCTTGGCCTGGTAGCCGAGAAAGCCGACGGCGCCCAGCGCCGCGGCGGTCAGAACGGCCACGGCGGGCCCGGTGCTGCTCCTTGGCACGGTGGCCACCCTCTCCTGTGGTCAGTACGTGCTTACCGCCCGTACGCAATATCACGACGGTAGCACCGGAGGACGGACGCGACCGGTCCACCGCGACCGTCCCCGGCGGCGCCGTAGGCTGTCCTCGTGCTGTTGCTCGCGCTTGATACCGCAACCCCCGCCGTCACCGTCGCTCTCCACGACGGCGCCGAAGTCCTCGCCGAGACCGCCGAGGTCGACGCCCGGCGCCACGGCGAGCTGCTGCTGCCCGCCGTCCACCGGACGCTGGGGACGGCGGGCGTGGAGCTGGGGGACGTGACGGACATCGTCGTCGGGGTCGGCCCGGGCCCGTACACCGGGCTGCGGGTCGGACTGGTGACCGCGGCCACCTTCGGGGCCGCGCTGGACGTGCCCGTGCACGGGCTGTGCACGCTGGACGGGATCGCGTACGCCGCCGGGTCGGCCGGGCTCACCGGCCCCTTCGTGGTGGCCACCGATGCCCGCCGCAAGGAGGTCTACTGGGCGCGGTACGACGACCCGCGCACCCGGGTCACCGACCCCGCCGTCGACCACCCCGCCGACCTCACCGAGCGGCCCGGCGTCGCCGGGCTCCCGGCCGTCGGCGCGGGCGCCCTGCTCTACCCGGACGCCTTCGCGGACGTCCCCGCGGGCATGCCCGAGTACCAGTCGGCGGGCGCGCTGGCCTCCCTCGCCGCCGAGAAGCTGGCGCGCGGCGAGGAGCTGCTGCCCGACCGGCCGCTCTATCTGCGCCGCCCCGACGCCCAGGTGCCCGCCAACTACAAGGTGGTCACCCCCAAGTGACGGACACGGCCCACGAAGACGTCGCGCTGCGCGAGATGCGCTGGTGGGACATCGACCGGGTGCTGACGCTCGAAGAGGAGCTGTTCCCCGAGGACGCCTGGTCGCAGGGGATGTTCTGGTCCGAGCTGGCGCACGCCCGCGGCGGCGCCGCCACCCGCCACTACACGGTCGCCGAGACCGGCGGCCGCATAGTCGGCTACGCCGGGCTGGCCGTCTTCGACCGCACCGGCGACGTGCAGACCATCGCCACCGCCCGCGACCACTGGGGCACCGGCCTCGGCGCCCGCCTGCTCACCGATCTGCTCACCGCCGCCACCGCCTTCGAATGCCGCGAAGTACTCCTCGAAGTGCGCGTCGACAACACCCGCGCCCAGCGCCTCTACGAGCGCTTCGGCTTCGAGCCCATCGGCATCCGCAAGGGCTACTACCAGCCGGGCAACGTCGACGCCCTGGTCATGCGGCTGACCGGCCCGGCGACGGCCGCCGCGACCCCCTCATCCGTAGGAACATTCGTACAAGGGACTAAGAGCCATGGCTGACGAACCGCTCGTCCTCGGCATCGAGACCTCCTGCGACGAGACCGGCGTCGGGATCGTCCGCGGCCACACCCTGCTCGCCGACGCGATCGCCTCCAGCGTCGACGAACACGCCCGCTTCGGCGGCGTCGTCCCCGAGGTCGCCAGCCGCGCCCATCTGGAGGCGATGGTCCCGACCATCCAGCGCGCCCTGAAGGACGCCGGAATCGCCGCCTCCGACCTCGACGGCATCGCCGTCACCGCCGGTCCCGGCCTCGCGGGCGCCCTGCTCGTCGGCGTCTCGGCCGCCAAGGCGTACGCGTACGCCCTCGGCAAGCCGCTGTACGGCGTCAACCACCTCGCCTCCCACATCTGCGTCGACCAGCTCGAACACGGCGCGCTGCCCGAGCCGACAATGGCGCTGCTGGTCAGCGGCGGCCACTCCTCGCTGCTGCTCGCGCCCGACATCACCTCGGACGTCCGGCCGCTGGGCTCGACCATCGACGACGCGGCGGGCGAGGCGTTCGACAAGATCGCCCGGGTGCTCAACCTCGGCTTCCCCGGCGGCCCCGTCATCGACCGCATCGCCCGCGACGGCGACCCGGACGCGATCGCCTTCCCGCGCGGGCTGACCGGCCCGCGCGACGCCGCGTACGACTTCTCCTTCTCGGGCCTCAAGACGGCCGTGGCCCGCTGGATCGAGGCCAAGCGGGCGGCGGGCGAGGAGGTCCCGGTCGCCGACGTCTCGGCGTCCTTCCAGGAGGCGGTGGCCGACGTCCTGACCCGCAAGGCCGTCCGCGCCTGCAAGGACGAGGGCGTCGATCACCTGATGATCGGCGGCGGCGTCGCCGCCAACTCCCGGCTGCGCACCATGGCCGAGCGCCGCTGCGAGGACGCGGGCATCACGCTGCGCGTGCCGCGCCCCAAGCTGTGCACGGACAACGGCGCGATGGTCGCCGCGCTCGGCGCGGAGATGGTCGCGCGCGGCCGGTCCGTCTCGGCCTGGGACCTGTCGGCCGACTCCTCCCTCCCGGTGACGGAGCCCCACGTCCCGGCGCCCGCGTCGCACGACCACGATCACGGCCACGCCCACGATCACGACCATGTTCACGAGTTGAGCCGGAAGAACCTCTACGCATGACCGTCGCCCTGATGTGGGAAGCCCGCGCCGTCGAGGGCCGGGGCGGGGAACTGCTCGCCTGGGCCGCCGACCAGCCCCTCGACCCGGCGCCGCTGCGCCGCGAGACCTTCCGCGCGCCCGAGGACCGGGTGCTCGTGATCACGTGGTGGGACGGTACGTACGACACCCCGGGCCTGCCCGAACTGCCCGAGCCGGGCCCGGACCTGGCGCGCCGGGCCGTCCACCGCTGGCGCTTCGAGTCGGTCGGGTAGCGCGTTTCGCGACGGTCGGGTCACGCGTTTCACGACGGCGGGGGTCGCGTACCGGCCGGTTCCTGTGAGCCCCGGAGGAATGAAGTCCACGCCTCCGGGAGAACTGAGAGACTGCGTTCCATGACCCCGCCCGACGCGTTGCCACCACCTCCGCCCGCCCCGGACCTGCGGCCCTGGCCCGACCGCGCCGGGCTGCTCGCCGACCGGGCCCGGGCCATGGGGACGCTGTCGCGCTGGTACATGGCGCCGCACCGGGCGTTGCTGCTGTGGCTGCTGACGCTGGTGTTCGCGCTGGGGTGGACGCTGGCGGTGTCCGGGTTCCAGTTCCTGGTGACCGGTCAGATCGTCGAGCACATCCTCGGCGTGATCTTCCTCGGGCTGGCGCTCGGCGCCACCGTCCCCTCCAGCCTGGGCCTGGCCTCGGGCATCCGGCGGGACGTGTTCGTCGGCGCGCGGCTGCGGGACTGGGCGGAGCTGGGGCGCGATCCGCAGACGCTGCCGCACTGGCGGGTGTCGGGCAGCGCCCTGCTGTGGCTGCTGCCGTCGCTGCTGCTGTGCTGCCTCGGGCTGGTACTGGGGGCGTCCACGGCGATGTCGGACCTGGGCTCGGAGACGTTCGGGGTGGCGATGGGGATCGCCGTCGTCTTCGCGGTGGCGGGCGGTCTGGGCCTGCTGAAGGCGATCGGCTACTACCGTCTGGTCAACCGCGAACTCAGCCCCGACGACGCCGAGGACTGAGCCGAGGGCCGAGGGGACGCGGGCCGGTCAGCCGGTCAAGCCGGTCAGCCGGACGCGTCTGACGACCGCTGCATCGACTGGAAGCGGTGCAGCAGCTCCAGATACCGCTCGCCCAGGCTCTCGCCGCGCCGCTTCGTCGCGTCCTCGACGTGCAGCAGCATCTGCCGGACGCGCACCGCGTCCCGGTAGGCGTCCCGCTGGAGCTTCTTGTGCGCGGTCGCCGCGGGGCCCTTCGGGTCGTCACCGACCGTCTTCGCCAACTGGTCCAGGCCCGCGACCGTCTCCTCCAGGTAGCGCAGCATCTCCTCCAGGTCCTGAAGGAGATCGGACATTTCCTGGTCCGATACGGGCCGCTTCTCGTCACTCACGTTCCATGCCCCTGCCACCCTCCGGTCCGGACCATCAGCGGGATGATCGTGCCATGACCGGAGCCGGTCCGGAGTACTACCTCGCGAGGTGGTCGAACTCGCCCGCCTTGATGGCGTGGAGGAGGGGCCGCAGCTTCGCCGGGGTGGTGGTCATCACGGTGCCGGGATCGTCGCTTTCGCGCAGCGCTATGGCGTCCGGGCCCAGGGAAGCGAGCTCTATGCAGGAGTTGCCGTCCCCTTGCGTGGAGTAGGAGGACTTCTGCCAGTTGATCTCAGACATTTCCTTGCCTTCAGAGATGTTGGGCTATGCCGTGGATCATGTCACGTGACTCCTTCTGGGGGAGGGTCACTTTCATCGTCCGGGCCAGCACCGCCCGGTGATTGGTCAGCTGGGTCCCGGCGTCCAGGAACATGGGGCCGTGCGCGGCGTCGAGCTGCACCGTGTCCAGCTGTGGCACCGGACCCGAGGCATAGGTCATCGATACCCCGGAGACCGGGAACCCGCCCGCTTCGAAGGGAATGACCCGCACGGTGACATTCTCCCGTGTCGAGGCCTCCAGCAGGCTGTCCAGC
Source organism: Streptomyces sp. NPDC005962 (assembly GCF_040629205.1). NCBI lineage: Bacteria > Bacillati > Actinomycetota > Actinomycetes > Kitasatosporales > Streptomycetaceae > Streptomyces > Streptomyces sp. NPDC005962. The sequence goes on from NZ_JBEXVE010000017.1 coordinate 78,629, forward strand.
TGTCTGCGCATGAGCTGCGGCCCGCCGAACCGCAGGCGCAGACAGGCCTCGTGGATGATGAAGGTGCATGGGGGTGGGGTGTCCCGGTCGAGGATGTCCCGGCGCTTCATACGGTGGGACAGCCTGCGCCGCAGCTCGGGCGGCGACCACGCCGGAACAGCCTCGTCGAGCACGGCCCGGGCGTATTCCTCGGTCTGCAGCAGGCCCGGCAGGAACATCAGCTCGACCACGCGCAGACTCGTCGCGTAGTACTCCAACTCGGCGAGGTCGAGCCCGCCGGTGGCGATATGCCCCCGGTACTCCTCCCACCAACCGCCCTTACGCTCGCCGGTCATGGAGACGAGCGCGTCGACGTACGCGTAGTCGGGACAGGTGTAGATGGCGGCGAGCGCCCGTACCCGCTCCTCGCTCACGCCGAAGCGGGCCAGCTCCAGGTTGGTGATGTGGGTGCGGTTGATGCCCAGCCGGTCGGCGGCCTCCTGGATGCTGAGGCCCGCGTCCTCGCGCATCCTCCTCAGTTCTGTTCCGAGCCGGACTTGACGCGCGGTCGGGACGCTTCTGGGTGGCATGGCCCTCCATAACCCTAAAGGAGTAATTGTCGGCGAAATTCAACGGGACCGTAGCAGTTGTTTGTGCCGCTGCCCTACCTTGGGTGCCGGTGCCGCTACCGCGCGTTGATCGCTGTAACGGTACGCGCGATATAGGCCCCTTCGCAGGGAGTTGACCCATGGAGTCCGACTACGAGTCCGACGACCGTCCACCACGTCGCCCGCCTGTTCCCTCCAAGGACCCGTACGTCTACACGCTCCAGAGCAACCGGTACGCCACCTCAGCCAAGGTCTGCCGGGACTTCGTCGCCTGCGTGCTGAACTCCGTGGGGCAGGAGGACCTGGTCGACGTGGCCACCCTGTGCGCCTCCGAACTGGCCACCAACGCGTTCCTGCACGCCGAGGGCGACTCCCTGTCGCTGAGCGTGATGATCGAGCCGCCCCGCTTCCGGGTCCTCGTCTACGACGCCTCCGCGCAACTCCCCACCGCCGCCCGCCTCCCCGCAGGCGACCGCCTCCACGGCCGGGGCCTCGGCCTGGTCGCCGCCCTCGCCGACGCCTGGGGCACGGCGGACGCGGACCCGTCGGGGGTGTACGCGAAGGGCGTGTGGTTCGAACTCCTCGCGGAGCACAAAAGCTAGGCCGGGTGCCCCAGGAGCATCGTGGGGGCGCCCGCCGAGCGGGTCAGGAGGATCGTGCAGGCGTTGCGCCCTTCGAGCCGCAGCTTCTTGCGCAGCTGCTCCGGCTCGATGGCCGAGCCGCGCTTCTTGATGGTCGCGACGCCGACCTCGCGCTCCCGCAGCAGCGCCCGGAGCTTCTTCAGGTTGAACGGCAGCACATCGGTGATCTCGTACGCGGTGGCGTACGGCGTCGGGCGCAGCTCGTCCGCGGTGATGTAGGCGATCGTCGGGTCGATGAGACGGCCGCCGATCCGGGCCGCGACGTCCGCCACGAGATGGGCGCGGATGACGGCGCCGTCCGGTTCGTACAGCCAGCGGCCGACCGGGCCGGGCTCGGGGTCCGGGAGCTGGGCGCCGAGCAGGGAGTGGCCGGAGGGCAGCAGGGTGGAGCGGCGCATCCCGGGGCGGGCGGTGCCGAACCACAACACGGCCTCCTTCACGTTCCCCTGATCCGAGATCCACTCGGCCTCCGCGTCCTCCGGCACCGCCTCGTGCGGAACGCCCGGCGCGATCTTGAGGGCGGCGTGCGGGGTGGTGCGGGCCGCCTCGATGGCCCAGGACAGCGGCGGGGAGTACGCCTCGGGGTCGAAGACCCGGCCCCGGCCGCCGCGCCGGGCGGGGTCCACGAAGACGGCGTCGTACGACGAGGTGTCGACGCCGGTGACATCGGCGCAGCGCACCTCGATCAGCTGCGACAGGCCCAGCGCGTCGGCGTTGGCCCGGGCGACCGCGCAGGTCAGCGGGTCGCGGTCGACGGCCAGGACGGTGAGCCCGGCCCGCGCCATCGCGATCGCGTCGCCGCCGATGCCACAGCACAGATCGGCCACGCCGCGCACCCCGAATCCGGCCATCCGGTCGGCGCGATAGGCGGCGACGGACGTACGGGTGGCCTGCTCGACGCCGTGGGGCGTGAAGTACATCCGATGGGCGTCCTCCGCCCCGAACTTGGCCACCGCCCGCTGCCGCAGCTGGGCTTGGGTCAGGGCCGCCGAGACCAGGGCGGCCGGATGGTCGCGGCGCAGCCGGGTCGCGGTGGCCAGCTCCCGCGCCGGGTCGTAGTCCCGGAGCGCGGAGAGCAGCGCCTGCCCCTCGTCGCCGAGCAGTGAGTCGAAGGCGTCAACGTCCACATGGCCCATTCTCCCCGCTCCGGGGAGGGCATTCGCACCCGTGCGGCGCGCGGGCGCGCACGGGGGAACAGAAGATCACTTTTGTGATGATGCTGAAGAGTGGTGTTTCCGGGTGTCTGGTTCTCGCCGCCGCGGCGGCTCTGCTCGCCGGGTGCGGGGGCTCCGGCCCCGAGCCGCGCGCCAGGACGGGGAAGGCGGCCGGTCTCACGCGGTCGGCCTCGCCCTCCGCGTCGTCCCCCTCCTCCGTCTCCAGGACCACCGGGCGCGAGAACGGCCCGCACCCGCCGCCGGACGGGTACCGCCGCTGGGGGCTCGACCGTCCGCTGGCCCCGCCGCCCCCGCCCGCCGTCAAGCCGGCGCTCGCGCCGGTGTGGCCGCCGGTGTCCGGGCTGGCGACGGTCATCCGGCAGGTGGACACCACCGATCGGGTGGTCTTCGTGACGTTCGACGACGGGATCGAGAAGGACCCGGCCTTCATCGACCAGGCCCGCGACCTCGGGCTGCCGTTCACCCAGTTCCTGGAGGACGAGGTGATCGGCGACCACTACGGCTACTTCCGCGCGCTGCGCGAACTCGGCAACCGGATCGGCAACCACACGCTCACCCACCCCAGCCTGGCGGGCAAGGACTACGAGACCCAGCTCCACGAGATCTGCGGCCAGCAGGACGTCCTCCGCGAACGCCTCGGTCTCCAGCCCCACCTCTTCCGCCCGCCGTACGGGGACTACGACCGGAACACGCTGCGGGCGGCGGCGGAGTGCGGGCTGAACAAGGCGGTGCTGTGGCGCGCCGAGATGGAGCCCAAGGGGCTCGTGTACCGCTCCGGCAGCGGGCTCCGGCCGGGGGACATCGTGCTCGCGCACTTCCGCGGCCCGGAGCAGCTCGACGGGCATTCCATGACCGACATGGTCACCGAGATGCTGCGGGAGATCCAGGCGCAGGGGTTCACCGTGGCGCGGCTTGAGGACTACATCTGAGCGGCGCGGCCGGGGGCGTCCGAGCGGTTCGCCGCCGCCTCGCTTGGCACTCTGGTTGACGGAGTGCTAACCGCGTCATAATGTCAGGGCTGGCACTCGGCACTGCTGAGTGCCAGCTACACAGCGACGGGCAGGTCCGGCACCCGCGACGACGGATCGACCTGGTCGCCACCTCAGACAGTTAACCCCGTGAGATCTCCGAAGGGGGAGGTCGGATCGTGACGACCACCAGCTCCAAGGTTGCCATCAAGCCGCTCGAGGACCGCATTGTGGTCCAGGCCGTCGAGGCCGAGCAGACCACGGCCTCCGGCCTGGTCATCCCGGACACCGCCAAGGAGAAGCCCCAGGAGGGCGTCGTCCTGGCCGTGGGCCCGGGCCGTTTCGAGGACGGCAAGCGGCTTCCGCTCGACGTCTCCGTCGGCGACGTCGTGCTCTACAGCAAGTACGGCGGCACCGAGGTGAAGTACAGCGGCGAGGAGTACCTCGTCCTCTCGGCTCGCGACGTCCTCGCGATCGTCGAGAAGTAATCACCGAAGTTTTGCCTTGAGCCGCGCCCCGGTGCCCGTGTCACAGATACCCGGGGTCGGGGCGCGGTTCGTTTTTTTGACGCGACGGCGGCTGCCTCCGTACGGCGGCCGAGGATCGCAATGAGAGGACATACGCAACCATGGCGAAGATCCTGAAGTTCGACGAGGACGCCCGTCGCGCCCTTGAGCGCGGCGTCAACAAGCTCGCGGACACCGTCAAGGTGACGATCGGCCCCCGCGGCCGCAACGTCGTCATCGACAAGAAGTTCGGTGCCCCGACCATCACCAACGACGGTGTCACGATCGCCCGCGAGGTCGAGGTCGAGGACCCGTACGAGAACCTGGGCGCCCAGCTCGTCAAGGAGGTGGCGACCAAGACCAACGACATCGCGGGTGACGGCACCACCACCGCCACCGTGCTGGCCCAGGCGCTGGTCCGCGAGGGCCTGCGCAACGTGGCCGCAGGTGCCTCCCCGGCCGCCCTGAAGAAGGGCATCGACGCCGCCGTCAAGGCCATCTCCGAAGACCTGCTGGCCTCCGCCAGCCCGATCGACTCCAAGTCCGACATCGCCGCCGTGGCCGGGCTGTCCGCCCAGGACAAGCAGGTCGGCGAGCTGATCGCCGAGGCGATGGACAAGGTCGGCAAGGACGGTGTCATCACCGTCGAGGAGTCCAACACCTTCGGCCTGGAGCTGGACTTCACCGAGGGCATGTCCTTCGACAAGGGCTACCTCTCGCCGTACATGGTGACCGACCAGGAGCGTATGGAGGCCGTCCTCGACGACCCGTACATCCTGATCCACCAGGGCAAGATCGGCTCGATCCAGGACCTGCTGCCGCTGCTGGAGAAGGTCATCCAGGCCGGCGCCAGCAAGCCGCTGCTGATCATCGCCGAGGACGTGGAGGGCGAGGCCCTGTCCACCCTCGTCGTCAACAAGATCCGCGGCACCTTCAACGCCGTCGCCGTGAAGGCCCCCGGCTTCGGTGACCGCCGCAAGGCCATGCTCGGCGACATCGCCACCCTCACCGGTGCGACCGTCATCGCCGAGGAGGTCGGCCTCAAGCTCGACCAGGCCGGTCTGGACGTGCTGGGCACCGCCCGCCGCGTGACCGTCACCAAGGACGACACCACCATCGTCGACGGTGGCGGCAACTCCGACGACGTGGCCGGTCGCATCAACCAGATCAAGGCCGAGATCGAGTCCACCGACTCCGACTGGGACCGCGAGAAGCTGCAGGAGCGGCTCGCGAAGCTGGCCGGTGGCGTGTGCGTGATCCGCGTGGGCGCGGCCACCGAGGTCGAGCTCAAGGAGAAGAAGCACCGTCTGGAGGACGCCATCTCCGCGACCCGCGCCGCGGTCGAGGAGGGCATCGTCTCCGGTGGTGGCTCCGCGCTGGTCCACGCCGCCAAGGTGCTGGAGGGCAGCCTGAACCTGGAGGGCGACGAGGCCACCGGTGTCGCCGTCGTCCGCCGCGCCGTCGTCGAGCCGCTGCGCTGGATCGCCGAGAACGCGGGCCTCGAGGGCTACGTCATCACCTCGAAGGTCGCCGAGCTGGAGAAGGGCCACGGCTACAACGCCGCGACCGAGGAGTACGGCGACCTGGTGAAGGCCGGAGTCATCGACCCGGTCAAGGTCACCCGCTCCGCGCTGGAGAACGCCGCCTCCATCGCCTCCCTGCTGCTCACCACCGAGACCCTGGTGGTCGAGAAGCCGGCCGAGGAAGAGGGCGACGCGGGCCACGGCCACGGCCACGCGCACTGACGCGACCCGCACCGCAAGCGAAGGCGCGGCCACCCCGACCCGGGGCGGCCGCGCCTTCGCGCGCTCGCGGCGCCTTCGCGCGGGGGCGGTGCCCTGCCGTCTCGCGCGGTGGCGCGGGTGGTGCGGCTCGGCCAGGGATCGTCATCCCTCGGCCAGGGATCGTCATCCCTTGGCCGGGGATCGGCCCACCTTCGAGGAGACGCCTGCCACGGCCGCCCGCGGCACCAGCTTCGCCAGGCCCGTCATCGCCTTGTACCGGGGGTCCGGAATCGACAGGGACTTGCCCCGCGCGAAGTCCTTGAGGGCCGCCGCGACCAGGCGGTCCGGGTCCAGCCACATCCAGCCCGGGACGTTCTCCGGCTCGATCCCCGCCCGGGAGTGGAACTCCGTCCGCACCAGCCCCGGGCACAGCGCCATCATCCGCACCCCGGACCGCGCCAGGTCCTTCGCCGCACCCTGCGTGAACTGCACGACCCACGCCTTGCTCGCCCCATAGGTCCCGCGCGGGAAGAAGGCGGCCACCGAAGCGACGTTGATCACTCCGCCGCGGCCCCGCGCCCGCATCGTCTCGGCGGCGGCGCTGGTCAGCCGCAGCACCGCCTCGCAGTGCAGCTTCAGCATCCGCAGCTCATCGGTGAGCGGCGCTTCCAGATAGCGGCCGTTGTTGCCGAATCCGGCGTTGTTGACGAGCAGATCGACCGGATGCGTACGGTCCCCCAAGCGCTCCTCGACCGCGGCGATACCGGCGTCCTCCGACAGGTCGGCGCGCAGCACCTCGGCCTCGACCCCGTGCCGGTCGTGGAGGTCGGCGGCCTGGTTGCGGAGCCGCTTCTCGTCACGGGACACCAGCACCAGGTTGTGCCCGTCCGCCGCGAGCCGACTCGCGAAGGCGGAGCCGATGCCCGCCGTGGTTCCGGTAATCAATGCAGTCGTCATACGCGCACGTTATCGGCCGGACGATCACTCCGCGCCCGGGCACCGCGGCCCCGGACGGCCGGTCCAGGGCCGCGATCCGTTCGCAATCCGACCCCAATCAGTCAAAGCTCCGGCGCGATATTCCGGTCCGCACCCAAGTGCCCCTTATGCTCGGTGGCATGATCGAGGCTCGTCATCTGAGGGTGCTGCGCGCGGTGGCCACCACCGGTTCCTTCTCCGCCGCCGCCCGCGACCTGGGCTGCACCCAGCCCGCCGTCAGCCAGCAGATGAAGGCCCTGGAGCAGTCCACGGGGACGCCGCTGCTGATCCGTACCGGGCGGGAGATGCGGCTGACCGAGGCGGGCGAGGCGCTGGTGCGGCACGCGGCGGGCATCCTGGCCGGGCTGACCGCCGCGGAGGAGGAGGTCGCGGCGCTCGCCGGGCTGCGGGCCGGGCGGGTGCGGCTGGTGTCGTTCCCCAGCGGCAGTTCGACGCTGGTGCCGACCGCGCTCGCCGGGATGCGCGCCGCCCACCCGGGGACGCGGGTCTCCCTGGTGGAGGCCGAGCCGCCGCGCTCGGTGGAGATGCTGCGCGGGGGCGACTGCGAGATCGCGCTCGCCTTCCGGTATCCGCAGGCGGGACCCGCGGCAGATCCCGGCGCGGACCCGGCGGCCGGATGGGACGACCTGGTGGTGCGGCCGCTGCTGCGGGACCGGCTGGTGGTCATGGTCCCGCAGGATCACCGGCTGGCCGGGGCGGGGACGGTGGGGATCGGGGAGCTGGCCGAGGAGCCGTGGATCGCGGGGTGCCCGCGGTGCCGGCGCCATCTCGTCGAGGTGTGCGAGGCCGAGGGCTTCACCCCGCGGATCGACTTCGCGACGGACGACTACCCGGCGGTGGTCGGGCTGGTGGGGGCCGGGCTCGGGGTCGCGGTGCTGCCGGAGCTGGCGGTGGAGTGCGTACGGGCCAAGGGGACGGCCACGCTGGAGGTCAAGCCCGCGGTGCTGCGCGAGGTGGTGGCGCTGACGCTGCCGGATCTGGCGCGGGTACCGGCGGTGGCGGCGACCCTGGACCGGCTGGAGCGGGCGGCGCGGCGCTGAGGCGCGAAACGCGGCGCGGCGTTGAGGCGTGAGAGCTCACACGACGCTGACGCGGAAGCCCACCCGGCGCTGACGCGCGAAGGCCCGCCCATCGTCTGCGGGCACGGGCGGCGGTGGGCTGCGGTGGGTCAATGGTGACGGAACGTTTCTGCAATGAGCGGGGAGTCGGGAGCCCGTTCAGGCCCCCGGGGCTCCCGAGGAGGCGACCGTGCGATGGCGGGCCCGCCCCATCAGCTCCTCGCGCTCGTCCTCCGTCAGTCCGCCCCACACCCCGTAGGGCTCCCGTACGGCCAGGGCGTGCGCCGCGCACTGGGCCCGTACCGGGCAGCGCATGCACACCTCTTTCGCCGACATCTCGCGCGCGCTGCGGGCCGCGCCGCGTTCCCCTTCCGGGTGGAAGAAGAGCGAGCTGTCGACACCACGGCACGCTGCCAGGAGCTGCCAGTCCCACAGATCGGCGTTCGGACCGGGAAGACGGGAGAAATCTGCCATTGCCTTGCCTCCTCGAAGCGATCGGCTGCGGACGCTGTGTCCCGGGTTGCACACCTACTGTGTAAGTAGATGTAAATATGACTCATTGCGAATCTAGCCACACAGACCGGCAAATTGGAAGCAAGGTCGCCAAATGCCACCGAAGGGGGTGACCTTTGGGGGAGGCGTTACAGGGCGCGACCTGCACGGGGAAGCGCCTCCGTGTCCGAGGGCTCACGTAGAGTGTCGAAGGTGGCCGCCGAACCCCGTAACTCTTTCGGGTGACCGTCGTTGAGAGTGCGGAGGCGGTTGATGGGTAAAGCTCTCGGACACATATCCGGGGCTGTCAATCGCTCAGGTGACGATATGTACCAGCCTGGAGGCTCAAGGTGACGCGCATCAGCTTCGGAGGGCGGCCATGACATCCGTCCTCGTCTGCGACGACTCCCCGCTCGCCCGAGAAGCGCTGCGCCGCGCGGTGGCGACGGTGCCCGGCGTCGAGCGGGTCACGACGGCGGCCAACGGCGAGGAAGTCCTCCGCCGGTGGGGCGCCGACCGCTCGGATCTGATTCTGATGGACGTGCGCATGCCCGGCCTCGGCGGAGTCGAGACCGTGCGGCGGCTGCTCTCCGCCGACCCCGGCGCCCGGATCATCATGCTCACGGTGGCCGAGGATCTCGACGGGGTCGCGCTGGCCGTGGCCGCCGGCGCCCGCGGCTATCTGCACAAGGACGCCTCGCGCGCCGAGCTGCGCGCGACCGTGACGCAGGCACTCGCCGACCCGACCTGGCGGCTGGCCCCGCGCCGGCTGCGCTCCGCCGAGATGGGCGCCGCGCCCACGCTCACCGCGCGGGAGATCCAGGTGCTGGAGGGCATGAGCCACGGCCGGTCCAACGCGGAGATCGGCCGTGAGCTGTTCCTCTCCGAGGACACGGTCAAGACGCACGCCCGCCGGCTGTTCAAGAAGCTCGGCGCGTCCGACCGGGCCCATGCGGTGGCCCTCGGATTCCGCTGGGGCCTGGTCCGCTAAGCGGCCCGGCCCGTATCGACGGCTCGTATCGAGATGCTGCGCAGCGGGGGCGCTACGGTCCCCGCCCGCCGGATGGCGGGCGGGGCGAGAGCGTGCGCGGCAGCAGGTGTGACGGCGGCTTGTACCGGTTACTCGCGCGATGCCGCATCCTTGAAGGCGTGGAGTTCCTCGGGGACGAGTCTGTCGGGCGTGAGGGGAGAGCGCAGGACGTGACGACTACCGGCGCACCTGCTCATAACGCTTCAACGCACAACTATGGACGCGATGCCACGGAGCCGCCGGGCCCAAGGCACCATGGACCAATGCGCGACGACGAGAGTCCGGGGCCCCTCAAGGGGGGCAGCCCCGGGGCGACAGGGGCGATCGGTTCCCTCGTCGGGCGCGCGGTCGAAGGGGACGAGCAGGCCACCCACGATCTGCTGGCCCATGTCCATCCGCTCGCCCTGCGCTACTGCCGCACCCGGCTGTCCCGACTGCCGGGTGACGCTCGTCATTTCGTGGACGACCTGGCGCAAGAGGTCTGCCTCGCGGTGCTGTGCGCGCTGCCGCGCTACCGCGACACCGGCAAACCCTTCGAGGCGTTCGTGGTGGCCATCGCCTCGCACAAGGTCGCCGACCTGCAGCGGGCGGCCATGCGCCACCCCGGTTCCACGGCGGTGCCCTCGGACGAGATGCCGGAGCAGCCGGACAATTCGCTGGGGCCCGAGGAGCGGGCGCTGCTGAGCAGCGACGCGGAATGGGCCAAGAAGCTGCTCGCGAACCTTCCGGAGAATCAGCGCGAGCTGGTGCTGCTGCGGGTCGCGGTCGGGCTTACCGCGGAGGAGACCGGGCAGATGCTGGGCATGTCGCCGGGCGCGGTGCGGGTCGCACAGCACCGGGCGCTGAGCCGCCTGCGTGCGCTGGCCGAACAGTAGCGCGGCCGGTCGCTCCGGACGGCGTCACCAGCGGTATTCGTCGGTTGTCCACAGGGCGGAATGTGACACCGGGGAAGGCCGTTAGCATGGGAGTCCGCGCTGGGGCAAGACCATTTGGAAGGGTGTCATGACTGACAACGTCGACGGAGTGCCTGAGAAGTTCGCGATGCTCGGGCTGACGTACGACGACGTGCTGCTGCTGCCGGGCGCCTCCGAGGTGCTGCCGAACGCGGTCGACACCTCGTCCAGGGTCTCCCGGAACGTGCGGGTGAACGTACCGCTGCTTTCGGCCGCGATGGACAAGGTCACCGAGGCCCGGATGGCCATCGCCATGGCCCGCCAGGGCGGCGCGGGCGTGCTGCACCGCAACCTGTCCATCGAGGACCAGGCGAACCAGGTCGACCTGGTCAAGCGGTCCGAGTCCGGCATGGTCACCGACCCGATCACGGTCCGGCCGGACGCCACGCTGCACGAGGCGGACGCGCTGTGCGCGAAGTTCCGCATCAGCGGCGTCCCGGTCACCGACGCCTCCGGCAAGCTGCTGGGCATCGTCACCAACCGGGACATGGCCTTCGAGGTGGACCGGGGCCGTCAGGTCCGCGAGGTCATGACGCCGATGCCGCTGGTCACCGGCAAGGTCGGGATCTCCGGCGACGACGCGATGCAGCTGCTGCGCCGCCACAAGATCGAGAAGCTGCCGCTGGTCGACGACGCGGGTGTGCTCAAGGGCCTGATCACGGTCAAGGACTTCGTGAAGGCCGAGAAGTACCCGAACGCGGCGAAGGACGGCGAGGGCCGGCTGGTCGTCGGCGCGGCCGTCGGCGTCGGCGACGAGGCGTTCGACCGCGCGCAGGCGCTGGTCGAGGCCGGGGCCGACTTCCTGGTGGTCGACAGCGCCCACGGCCACAGCCGGGGCATCCTCGACATGATCGCCAAGGTGAAGTCGAACGTGCCGGTCGATGTGGTCGGCGGCAACGTCGCCACCCGCGACGGCGCCCAGGCGCTGATCGACGCGGGTGTGGACGGGGTGAAGGTCGGCGTCGGCCCGGGCTCCATCTGCACCACCCGCGTGGTCGCGGGCATCGGTGTCCCGCAGGTGACCGCGATCTACGAGGCGGCCCGCGCGTGCCACGCGGCCGAGGTGCCGCTGATCGGCGACGGCGGTCTGCAGTTCTCCGGTGACATCGCCAAGGCGATCGCGGCCGGTGCGGACACGGTGATGCTGGGCAGCCTGCTGGCCGGGTGCGAGGAGTCGCCGGGCGAGATGGTCTTCATCAACGGCAAGCAGTTCAAGTCCTACCGGGGCATGGGCTCGCTGGGCGCGATGCAGACCCGCGGCCAGGCCCGCTCGTTCTCCAAGGACCGCTACTTCCAGGACAACGTGCTCTCCGAGGACAAGCTCGTCCCCGAGGGCATCGAGGGCCAGGTGCCCTACCGCGGCCCGCTGTCCTCGGTCGCCCATCAGCTGGTCGGCGGCCTGAGGGCCTCCATGGGGTACGTCGGCTCGGCGTCCGTGGCGGAGCTCAAGGAGAAGGGCCGCTTCGTGCGGATCACCTCCGCGGGCCTCAAGGAGAGCCACCCGCACGACGTCCAGATGGTCTCCGAGGCGCCGAACTACTCCGGCCGTTAACCCGGGCGACCCCCGCGCGACGGGCTCCGCGCGGGGGATGGCGATACTGGTACGGCAGAACAAGCCAGCGAAAGGCACCCCACGTGACTGAGATCGAGATCGGGCGCGGCAAGCGCGGCCGCAGGGCGTACGCGTTCGACGACATCGCCGTCGTGCCGAGTCGTCGCACCCGGGACCCGAAGGAGGTCTCGATCGCCTGGCAGATCGACGCCTACCGCTTCGAGCTGCCGTTCCTGGCCGCCCCGATGGACTCCGTGGTCTCCCCGCAGACCGCGATCCGCATCGGTGAGCTGGGCGGCCTCGGGGTGCTCAACCTCGAAGGCCTGTGGACCCGGTACGAGGACCCCGAGCCGCTGCTCGCCGAGATCGCCGAGCTGGACGAGCGCACCGCGACCCGCCGGCTCCAGGAGATCTACGCCGAGCCGATCAAGGAAGAGCTGATCGGGCAGCGGCTGAAGGAGGTGCGCGACTCGGGCGTGGTCACCGCCGCCGCCCTGTCGCCGCAGCGCACCGCGCAGTTCTCCAAGGCCGTGGTGGACGCCGGGGTCGACATCTTCGTCATCCGGGGCACCACCGTCTCGGCCGAGCATGTCTCGGGTGCCGCCGAGCCGCTGAACCTCAAGCAGTTCATCTACGAGCTGGACGTCCCGGTCATCGTGGGCGGCTGCGCCACGTACACCGCCGCGCTGCACCTCATGCGCACCGGCGCGGCCGGGGTGCTCGTGGGCTTCGGCGGCGGCGCCGCCCACACCACCCGCAATGTGCTGGGCATCCAGGTACCGATGGCCTCGGCGGTGGCCGATGTCGCCGCCGCCCGCCGGGACTACATGGACGAGTCCGGCGGCCGCTATGTGCATGTGATCGCGGACGGCGGGGTCGGCTGGAGCGGCGATCTGCCGAAGGCGATCGCGTGCGGCGCCGACTCGGTGATGATCGGCTCGCCGCTGGCCCGGGCCACCGACTCGCCGGGCCGTGGCCACCACTGGGGCATGGAGGCCGTGCACGACGAGGTGCCGCGCGGCAAGCGCATGAACCTGGGCGTGGTCGGCACCACCGAGGAGGTCCTGCTCGGCCCCTCGCACACCCCGGACGGTTCGATGAACTTCTTCGGCGCGCTGCGCCGGGCGATGGCGACGACGGGCTACTCGGAGCTGAAGGAGTTCCAGCGCGTCGAGGTGACGGTGGCCCCGTCGAACGACAAGCGCTGAGCGCACGCAGCACGCAAGGCCAACAGGGAAGGCCTCGACCGCGGATGCGGTCGGGGCCTTCCCTGTCGTGTGCCGTGGTGCGCCGTGCGGGCGCTTCGGGTCAGCGGTTGCTGATCCGGAAGGCGGTGCTGGCGGCGGCCACCGGGGAGAGGATCAGGAAGATCCAGGTGATCGCGTCGGCGTCTTCCTTCCAGCTGTCGAACAGGTCGCCGAAGTGCTCGAAGAAGATCTCGTTCGCGGACGGGATCTTGGCGGAGGCGGCGGCGGAGCCGAGGTCGGCCACGTAGTTGGAGGCCGCGTCGTTCATGATCATGGCGTAGCCGTACAGCTCGCCGAGGAAGACGGCGCCGAGTGCCAGAGCCGCGCCGACCACCCACAGCGCCACGTTGCGGCCGCCGAGCTTGGCGACCACGAAGCCGACGAGCGCGCCGAGGGCGACACCGGCGTAGGCGAACTTCGTCACCTCCGGCGGGTTCTTGTCGGTGTCCGCGAGCGCGCTCAGCAGGAAGGCGTACGCCAGCGCGCCGACGAGAGCGGCCACGACGGCGGCGCCGACCGCGGCGAGCGGGTTGCCCTGGCGGCCCACCTGCGGCGCGGGCGGCGGGAATCCGCCGCCGAACTGCGGCTGCTGCTGCGGCGCCTGCTGGCCCTGCGGGTAGCCGTAGCCGGGCTGCGGCGCCGCGGGCTGCTGCGGGTAACCGGTCTGCTGCTGCGGGTAACCGCCCGGCTGCTGTGGCTGCTGCCAGTTCTGGCTCATGAAATCCCCCGGGGATGAAGGTGATTCGCGTTCGGAAGACAGCCGTGCCCCAGGTGCGGCGACGGCGGGGAACGCGAAAGATTCGAGCCATAAAGTAACAGGAGTGCATGACAACCAGACAAGTCACTTCCGGGGTCCGTGACATGGCTGGGACCGGATGGAGACATGGTGTCCCGGTAAAAGTGGATATTGATCCGCTATTCGGCGATGCCTCTGATGGTCCGGTGACGGTGGCCAGATCCGCACGGTGGAGCGAATCTCGGCACCGACAGGACAGAATCCGGCATAAGCAATAATGTCAACTTATGGCGCAGAACAAGTCGTTCACTGGGCGAGACATGGGCATCGACCTCGGCACCGCGAATACGCTGGTGTACCTGCGGGGCAAGGGCATCGTGCTCAACGAACCGTCGGTCGTGGCGGTCAACACGGTCGACGGCAACGTGCTGTCGGTGGGTTCGGCGGCAAAGGAGACCATGGGGCGGACCCCGACGAACATTGTCGCCGTTCGACCGCTCCGGGATGGGGTCATCGCCGATTTCGAGGTGGCCGAGCGCATGCTGCGGTACTTCATCAAGAAGGTGATGGGCACCCGGCGGCTGGCCCGCCCCCGCGTCGTCGTCTGTGTGCCGTCCGGCATCACCGGCGTCGAGCGGCGCGCGGTGATGGAGGCGGCGACCCAGGCCGGGGCGCGGCAGGTGCATCTGGTCGAGGAGCCGATCGCGGCGGCGATCGGCGCGGGACTGCCGGTGAGCGAGCCCACCGGTTCGATGGTCGTCGACATCGGCGGTGGTACGACGGAAGTCGCCGTCGTCTCGCTGGGAGGAATCGTCACGGCGCGCTCGGTGCGTGTGGCGGGCGACGCGATGGACGTCGCGATCAGCACGTACGTCAAGAAGCAGTACGCGCTGGCCATCGGTGAACGCACCGCCGAGGAGATCAAGGTGTCCATCGGGTCCGCCTCACCGACCGGCTCCTGGTCGGCGCCGCGCGCCGGGGCGTCCGTCCGGCTGACCGAGCGCAACGTCGAAGTGCTCGACAACGGTGACAACGAGGACACCCAGGCCCTGCTGCCGCCCGACCGCTGCACCATCCGCGGCCGGGACCAGGCCACCGGGCTGCCCAAGGTGCTCGAACTCACCGCAGACGAGGTGCGGCACGCGCTCTCCGAGCCGGTGGACAGCATCGTCGCCGCCGTCCGGTCCACGCTGGACGAGACCCCGCCGGAGCTGGCGGGCGACATCATGGACCGGGGCATCGTGCTCACCGGCGGCGGCGCGCTGCTGCGCGGTCTGGACGTACGGCTCGGCCGTGAGCTGGACATCCCGGTGCTGGTCGCCGACGACCCGCTGGACTGTGTCGCCGTCGGCACCGGGCGCTGTGTCGAGGACTTCGCGTCGCTGCGGGCCGCGATGGAGGCCAGCCCGCGCCGCTCCGACACCGTGCGGGTCTGAGGCGCCGCCGGACCCCTCCATCGGGCCGCGTGGGCGTGCGGCCCGGGAGCCGCCGTGGTGGGCTGGTGACCGGACCGGACCGGACCGGACCGGATCGTCAGGCGGGGAGGTACGGCGGCGAGGTGACGGCAGGAGCACGGGCGTACGGGCGGACGATCGCCGTGGCGGTCGCGCTGCTCCTGCCCGGCGGGCCCGCCACCGCCGCGCCCGCCTCTGCCGCGCCCGCCTCTGCCCGGTTCGCGCCTGCCCGGTCCGCTGCCGCCTCGTACCCGCTCGCCGTCGAACTGCGGTCGCTGAGCCCTGCCGTGATCCGCCACGACGGTGAGATCAGGATCAGCGGCACCGTCACCAACACCTCCGGGCGGCGGATCACCGGCGTCCACATCGGCGTGCGCATCGCCGCCGCCGGGGCCGCCGACACCCGCGGCGCCCTCGCCACCCACGCCGCGCGCGCCCTCCTGACCCGCGCCGACGGCACCGAAGTCGCCGACCACACCGCCCGCCTCGCCCGGCTCGACGCCCACGCCGGGCGCCGCTTCGGCCTCACCGTGCCCGTCTCCGGCCTCGGGCTGGAGGGCGCGGGCGCGTATCCGCTCACCGTGACCGCGGCCGGTGCGGACGGCCACGTCCTCGGCCTGACCCGCGGCCAGCTCCCCGTCTACCCCGACGGCACCGGCCTGGAACGGCTGCGCACCACCGTCCTGTGGCCGCTCACCGACGTCCCGCACATGGAGGCGCTGACACGGCGCACCGGCGACGACAGCGTGCTGCCGGTCTTCCGCGACGACGCGCTGACCGCCGCGTTCGGCCCCGGCGGGCGGCTGCGGCGGCTGGTCGAACTGGGCGAGGACGAGCCGGTGACCTGGGCCGTCGACCCCGACCTGATCGTCCAGGCGCAGGCCATGGCGCGCGGCTACCGGGTGGCCCGCAGGCCCGGCAGCAGCGACCCGCAGGAGGCCCGGGCGGGCAAGGGCGGCAAGGCCGCGGCCGGTTGGCTGGCCGCGCTGCGCAAGGCGGTGCACGGCCGGGACGTGATCGCCCTGCCGTACGCGGACCCCGATCTGGCCTCGCTCGCCCGCGGCGGCGACCCGGCGACGGCCGCGCTGCTGCGGCGCGCGTCCGCCACCGGCACCTCTGTGGTGAACCGGGCGCTCGGTGTCCGTGCCCGCGACGGGCTGGCCTGGCCCGCGGGCGGCATGCTCGACGCCGGGATCACCGGATACGCGGGGCGGCTCGGCCTGAACACGGTGCTCGCCTCCGGCGAAGGGCCCGGCCCCTACGGCGCGACGCTCGTCGCCGGGGGCGCCACGGACGACGGTGCGGTCGCGATCGGCGGCGGGCGCACCGCGCTGACGTACGACGCGACCGTCGCCTCCCTGCTGTTCCGCAGCCACCCCGCCGCGGGCGCCGCCGGTGAACCCGCCCGGCTCGCGCTGCGGCAGCGGCTGCTGGCCGAGACCCTGACGGCGGTACGGGAGCTGCCGTACGCGGCCCGCGACCTGGTCGTCGTACCGCCGCGCCGGATGCCGGTCGGGGTCGCGCGCACCCTGCTCTCGGTGCTGGCCGCCGGTCAGGAGGCGGGCTGGCTGGAGGCGTCCCGGCTGGAGGTGGCGCTGCGGGAGCCGGAGGCGGGGGAGTTGCGGGACGACGGCGGCCATCCGGCCGCGCTGCTCGCCTCCGAGCTGCCGCCGGAGCGGCTGGCGGCGGTCGCCCGGGACCGGCGGCGGCTGCGCGCGCTGGCGAAGGTGCTGTCCGACGGGCGCGCCACGGTCGCCTCGGTGCGCGCCGCGCTGGCGCGGTCGGTGTCGACGGGGTGGCGGGGCGACGCGGCGGGGGCGCGCGCCTACCAGGAGGGCGTGGCCCGCTATCTGACCGCGTCGATCGCCTCGGTGCGGCTGGTGCCCAAGTCGAGGGTGGTGGTGACCGGGGGCTCCGCGACCATCCCGGTCACGGTCGCCAACGGGCTCCAGCAGGACCTCACCGGGGTCGAGCTGCGGGTGTTCTCCAGCCGCCCGGAGCGGGCCCGCGCGGTCGGCCACGCCGTCGCGGTGCGGGCGTCGCGGGCGGTGAGCCGTACGGTACGGGTCCGGTTGAGCGCCCACGCGAACGGCCCGGTGCGGCTCACCGCCCAGCTCTACACCCGCGCCGACGGCCGCCCGTGGGGCGCCCCGATGACCTTCACCGCCGAGGTGCGCTCGGTACCGTCGGGCGCGATCGCCTTCGTGGCGGGCGGCCTGGTCCTGATCGCCCTGGCGGCGGCCCTACGCCTGCGAACCACCCGCCGCCGAGCGGCCGGGCGGTGAGGCGGCACCAGGGCCCCGCGGCGGTCCGGCCGTGGCCGTGGGCGGGTGGCTGGCCCGGGCCGTCACAGCCGGTGGGCGGCTCCCGCCGGGCTGGCGCCCCGGGTGTCCAGGAGTAGCTGGGCCTTGACCGCCAGGCCCTGGAGGTCGTACGTGCGGTGGTGCTGGAGCAGGACGGTCAGGTCGGCCTCGGCGGCCGCCTCGTACACCGCGTCCGCGCGCGGCACCGGGCGGCCGAGGACCCGCCAGCCCGGTACATACGGATCGTGGTAGCCCAGCTGGGCGCCCAGCTCCATCAGCCGGGCGGCGATCTCGCGCGCCGGGGAGCCCTCCTCGTCCGCCACGTCCGGCTTGTAGCCGACGCCGAGCAGCAGGACGTGGGCGCCGCGCGCCGACTTGCCGTGCTCGTTGAGGAGCGCCGCGCAGCGCTGGGTGACGTAGCCCGGCATCCGCCCGTTGACCTGCCGCGCCAGCTCGACCATGCGCAGCGGGAGGCCGAGCCCGCGCTGCGGGTGCGTCATCCGGTCGCATTCGATCGGCGCGCCGTGGCCGCCGACGCCGGGGCCCGGGCGGAAGGACTGGAAGCCGAACGGCTTGGTCTCGGCGCAGCGCACCACGTCCCACAGGTCGACGCCGTTGTCGTGGCAGAACGCCGCCATCTCGTTGACCAGGGCGATGTTGACGTGCCGGTAGTTGGTTTCCAGGACCTTCACGGTCTCGGCCTCGCGCGGCCCGCGCGCGCGGACGACCTTCTCGGTGAGGCGGCCGTAGAACGCGGCGGCCGCCTCGGTGCAGGCGGCGGTGAGGCCGCCGATGACCTTGGGGGTGTTGGCGTAGCCGTAGACGCGGTTGCCGGGGTCGAGGCGGCCGGGGGAGTAGGCGAGGTGGAAGTCGCGCCCGGCCCGCAGCCCGGACCCCTCCTCCAGCAGCGGGCGCAGGAATTCCTCGGTGGTGCCGGGGTACACGGTGGATTCCAGCAGAACAGTGGTGTGCGGGCGCAGCCGCCCCGCCAGTGTGCGCCCCGCCTCGCCGACCGCGGACAGGTCGAGACGGCGGTCCTCGCCGAGCGGGGTGGGGGAGCAGATCACGGCGGTGCGGACCCGGCCGAGATCGGCCGGGTCGGTGGTGGTCCGGAAGCCGCCGGAGATCATCCGGCGCAGCTCGGCGGCGGTCAGCGAACCGTCGCCCGCCCCGGTGGGCAGCCGTCCGGCCCGCAGCTCGTCGGCGGCCCCGGAGTCCGGGTCGTAGCCGACCGTACGGATACCGGCGGCGGTGGCGGCCTGGGCCAGCGGGAGGCCGAGATGGCCCAGTCCGATGACGGCGAGATCTGCGTGCATGACTGCGAGCCGCCCTTCCCGAGGCGATTCCGGATGGCGCAAAGGCAGACTAAGCGGAAATATGACTCGTATTCAGTATTGACGGAGGATGACGACGCGGTGTTGCGGTCACCAGCGGGAGACAGCCCGCGCGGCAGCGGCAGCGGCAGCCCGATCGGGGTCCGGCCCCGGCATGGCACAGCGAGGGGAAAGCCAGGAAAATCATCAGGCGAGCGTCGTGACGTCGATCACAACGGGAGGCAGCGGTGAAGACACCGGCACTGGGACCGGCCGAGCGCGGTCAGGCGCTGGCCCGGATGGCGGACCGTGAGCTGGACGTGCTGGTCGTGGGCGGCGGAGTGGTCGGCGCGGGCACCGCGCTGGACGCCGCGACCCGCGGCCTGGAAACCGGACTGGTCGAGTCCAGGGACTGGGCCTCCGGCACCTCCAGCCGTTCCAGCAAACTCATCCACGGCGGCCTGCGCTACCTGGAGATGCTCGACTTCGCCCTCGTCAGAGAGGCGCTGAAGGAGCGCGGACTGCTGCTGGAGCGGATCGCTCCGCACCTGGTCAAGCCCGTTCCGTTCCTCTACCCGCTCAAGCACCGGGGCTGGGAGCGGATGTACGCCGGGGCGGGCGTCGCGCTCTACGACGCGATGTCGGTCTCCTCCGGGCACGGCCGCGGGCTCCCCGTCCACCGCCACCTCTCGCGCACCAGCGCCCTGCGCGTCGCCCCCTGCCTCCGCAAGGACGCCCTGGTCGGCGCGCTCCAGTACTACGACGCCCAGGTGGACGACGCGCGCTTCGTGACCTCGCTGGTCCGCACCGCCGCCCGGTACGGCGCCCACGTCGCCAACCGGGCCCGGGTGGTCGGCTTCCTCCGCGAGGGCGCCCGCGTTGTCGGTGCCCGGGTGCATGATCTGGAGCAGGGGGGTGAGTTCGAGATCCGGGCCCGCCAGGTGGTGAACGCCAGCGGAGTGTGGACGGACGAGACGCAGGCGCTGATCGCGGAGCGCGGCCAGTTCCACGTCCGCGCGTCCAAGGGCATCCACCTCGTCGTGCCCAGGGACCGCATCCACTCCACGACCGGGCTGATCCTGCGCACCGAGAAGAGCGTGCTGTTCGTGATCCCGTGGGGGAGGCACTGGATCATCGGCACCACCGACACCGGCTGGGACCTCGACAAGGCGCATCCGGCCGCCTCCAGCGCCGACATCGACTACCTGCTGGAACACGTCAACGAGGTCCTCGGAGTGCCGCTCACCCGCGACGACGTCGAGGGCGTCTACGCCGGGCTGCGCCCGCTGCTGGCCGGGGAGTCGGACGCGACGAGCAAGCTCTCGCGCGAGCACACGGTCGCCCACCCGGTGCCCGGCCTGGTGGTGGTCGCGGGCGGCAAGTACACGACGTACCGGGTCATGGCCAAGGACGCGGTGGACGAGGCGGTCCACGGCCTCGACCGCCGGGTCGGGCCCTGTGTCACCGAGGAGGTGCCGCTCGTCGGCGCCGTCGGCTACAACGCGCTGTGGAACGCGCGGGCGCGCATGGCCCGCCGCACCGGGCTGCACGTCGCCCGCGTCGAACACCTGCTGAACCGGTACGGCGCGCTCGCCGAGGAGGTGCTGGAGCTGATCGCCGCCGATCCGACGCTCGGCGAACCGCTCACCGCCGCCGACGACTATCTGCGCGCCGAGGTCGTCTACGCCGCCTCCCACGAGGGCGCCCGCCACCTGGACGACGTCCTCACCCGGCGCACCCGGATCTCCATCGAGACCTTCGACCGGGGCACCCGCGGGGCGCGCGAGGCGGCCGAGCTGATGGCACCGGTGCTGGGCTGGGGGCCGGAGCAGATCGACAAGGAGGTCGAGCACTACGAGAAGCGGGTGGAGGCGGAGCGCGAATCGCAGCGGCAGCCGGACGACCTGACGGCGGACGCGGCGCGGCTGGGCGCACCGGACATCGTGCCGCTGTAGTCCGCGCGGATGGGGCTACGCGCCGGTGGGGCTACCGGGGACTGTCGGGCCGGGCGTCACCGGGCCGGGCAGAACTCCGCCGTGAGCAGGGCCGTCTCGGCGTCCGGGTCCGGCGGTCCGTCGCTGTTGAGGCGGTAGACGAGGGTGTGGCGGCCGTCGCGGGTGGCCACGGCCAGCGCGTACGAGCCGTTGACCTGGCCGTTGTGCCCCCAGACCGTCGTCCCGCACGGCAGCCGCACCGGGAACAGGCCCATACCGTACTGGCCGCCGGACGCCGAGGTGTCCTCCATCCGCCGCAGCGCGGCCTTCGGCACCGCCTTGCCGCGCAGCAGCGAGCCGAGCAGACGGGACAGATCGTCCAGCGTCGATATCATCTCGCCCGCCGCTCCGGCGGACGAGGGGTCCAGGTCGGTGACGTCGCGCCAGGCGCCGTCGCCCCGGGCGTCGTACGCGTGGCCGTGCGGGTCCGGGAGCGTGGTGCGGGTGCCGGGGAACGAGGTGTCGCGCAGCGCGAGCGGGGCGAGGACCCGGCGCCGGGCCTCGGCACCGTACGGGCGCCCGGTGACCCGCTCGACGATCATGCCCAGCAGTACGTAGTTGGTGTTGGAGTAACCCCACTTCGCCCCGGGCGCGAAGTCGGGGCGGTGGGTGAGCGCGGTCCGTATCAGGGAGGCGGGGCTGTGCGTCGTCGTGCCGTCCGCTGCCGACAGCTGACGCGCCAGCACCGGGTCGGCGGTGTAGTCGAACAGCCCGCTGGTGTGGGTGAGGAGCTGGCGGAGGGTGATTTTTCGGCCATTGTTGCCCCGGCCGCGCACCAGTCCCGGCAGATACTTCTCGACGGTGTCGGCCAGGCGGAGCCTGCCCTCACCGGCCAGCCGCAGCGTCAGCGCGGCGATGACGGTCTTGGTGACGCTGCCCGCGCGGAAGTGATCGTCCCGTTCGATGCGCCGCCCGCTCCGGGTGTCCGCGACCCCGGCGGTGGCGAACCGGGCCACGCCCCCGTCCCGGACCAGCGCCGCGGCCCCGGGCGCCTCGCCGCCGGTCACCAGTCGCCGCAGGGCCGCCGTCACGGCGCCGCGCTGCTTACGGGCGGCGGCACGCGCGGTGGCGGCCTCCCTCGCGGCGGCGGCCTTCCGGGCACCGCCGCCCACGCTCGCCCGGGCCTCCACCTCGGCCGTACAGCCCGTCAGTGCGACGGCCGTGGCCACGACCAGCGCCACGGCGGTCGGCATACGGCCTCGCCTGTGCCATCGTATGGCGGAGATGGGCATGACACGGGCCTTTCCGTTTCCTGCGGACCCTCCGATGTTCGCAGGTGCCGGGACGGCCGCCGCACCGTGCCCGCTCCGTGCCCCGGACCCCGGGCTTTCCCGGGGTCGTGGATGAGAGACAATGGGGGCTCTCCCAGGGTGGGTTCAGGGTGGGTTGATTTGCAGAGGGGTCGCATGTCGGAGGCTGAGAAGACGCAGGGTTCGACTGGGCGCCTCCTCGCCGGGCGTTACCGGCTGGGGGAGATCCTCGGTCAAGGCGGCATGGGCACCGTCTGGCGCGCGAGCGACCAGACCCTCGGCCGTACGGTCGCGGTCAAGGAGCTGCGCTTCCCGTCCAGCGTCGAGGAAGACGAGAAGAGACGGCTCATCACCCGCACGCTGCGCGAGGCGAAGGCGATCGCCCGTATCCGCAGCAACGGTGCCGTCACCGTCTACGACGTGGTCGACGAGGACGACCGGCCGTGGATCGTCATGGAACTGATCGAGGGCCGCTCGCTCGCCGATGCCGTCCGGGACGACGGGCCGCTCACCCCGCAGCGCGCCGCCGAGGTCGGGCTCGCCGTCCTCGACGTGCTGCGCGCCGCGCACCAGGCGGGCATCCTGCACCGTGACGTGAAGCCGTCCAACGTGCTCATCTCGGACGACGGCCGCGTCGTCCTCACCGACTTCGGTATCGCGCAGGTCGAGGGCGACCCGTCCGTCACCTCCACCGGCATGCTCGTCGGCGCGCCCTCCTACATCTCCCCGGAACGGGCCCGCGGCCACAAGCCCGGCCCGCCGGCCGACCTGTGGTCGCTGGGCGGCCTGCTGTACGCAGCGGTCGAGGGCGTACCGCCGTACGACAAGAGCACGGCCATAGCGACCCTCACCGCGGTGATGACCGAGCCGGTCGAGCCGCCGAAGAACGCGGGTCCGCTGGAGGAGGTCATCTACGGCCTGCTCAACAAGGACCCCGACCAGCGACTGGACGATGACGGCGCACGGGTCCTGCTGGAGCACGCCCTGAGCGCCACGGAGGACGCCGGGCCGAAGCCCGCCCCCGACGCGACCCGCACGATGACCCTGCCGCCCGCCCCCTCGGCGGAGGACGAGGCGGCCGCGGGGGCCAAGTCCGCGGCTGTCGCGGAGCGGGCCCGGGGTGCGCTGAAGTCCGCGCGGAACGCGAAGACCGAGCAGAAGGCGAACTCGGCGAAGAAGCCGGAGGCGTCGAAGAAGGCCGAGTCGGCGAAGTCCGCGGCATCGCCGCAGGCCTCGAAGTCCTCACCGTCCTCCGCTTCCTCCCCGTCCTCGAAGGCCTCCGCGGCCGCCGCTTCGTTTTCGAAGGATTCGAAGGATTCGAAGGCCCCGAAGGCATCGAAGAAGGGGGAGCCCGCCGCCGGTTCCGCTCCCTCTTCTCCCTCGTCTTCCGCTTCCGGGAAGCCCGAGGGCGCGTCCGGCTCGTACCCCCCGGTGCCGCAGCGCGCTCCGATCACCGATGTGGTGTCCAAGCGGACGCTGATCATCATCGCGGTGGTCGTGGTCGTCATCGTGGGCACCGTGCTGGCCATCGCCCTCAACGGTGGCGAGGACGACAAGAACGCCAAGGGCGCGTCCGGCGCCAAGGCGTCGGCCTCGGCCGGGGCCTCGGACGACCGGCAAAGCGGCAAGGACGCGGGCGCGTCCGGCGGGACGAACAGCCAGTCCCCGGACGGCAAGACCTCCGGCGGATCGACGGAGCAGACCGACGCCGACAAGTCCAAGGGCGACGACGCGGACGACGACAACAGCGGTAAAGGCAAGGGCAAGGGCGGAAGCGGGGACGACGGCGGAAGCGGCGGCAAGGGGGAAGGCAAGGACGCCTCCGTGCCCGGCGGCTACGAGACCGTCAGCAGCTCCGACTTCCCCTTCACCATGGCGATGCCCAAGGGATGGTCGGTGCACGACGGGAGCTACAGCGGCAGCCGAAAGTACTACGGCGGCTCCAGCATCCCGCGTATTCAGATCGACTTCACCTCCTCCCCGAAGTCCGACGCGGCCGCCGAGTGGCGCAAGGGCGAGGCCGCCGCGCGGAGCAGCATGTCCGGGTACAAGGGCCTCGGCATCAAGTCGGTCCAGTGGCGCGGCTACCCGACCGTCGCGGACTGGGAGTTCGAGCGTGACCAGGACGGTAAGCACGTACGCGTCCTCAACCGCGGCTTCAAGGTCGACGACAGCCATGGCTTCTCCATCATGATCACTTGCGAGGCGAGCAAGTGGGACGACAAGGAGTGCCGCACGCTGCGCGACACGGCGTTCAAAACCTTCGACATCACGGACTGAGCACTCCTGTCGGCGAAGCGTCGCGCGGGCCCGTATCGTGAGTGCCCGTAGACCGTGCGCAGTCGCATGAACCCGCCAAAACGACCACAATTGACGGATAGCACTGTGCTGATCGCATAAAGGGACGTTGATCGCGCCGATCGTGCGCCAGGGGAGGCGTCGTGGACGAGTTCGCGGGCCGGGTGCTGGCCGACCGCTATCGCCTGCCCGTGCCGCCCGCCGACGCGTACGAGTTCGTCGAGACCCGCGCCTTCGACACCTACAGCGGACAACAGGTCCATCTGCGGCAGATACCGCTTCCGGAGGTCGTCGACGCCGAAGTCGTCGACGACGACGGCCACCCCGGCCGGGCGCCGGGCGGGGCGGCCGCCCGGGGCGCGGGCGACCCCGCCGTACGGCGCGCCCTGGACGCGGCGACCGCCGCGGCGCAGGTCCCCGACCACCCGAGGCTCGGCCAGGTCTTCCATGTCTTCGCGGAGGCCGGAAGCCTGTGGATCGTCAGCGAGCTCGTCGCCGGGCGCCCGCTCGCCGCGCTGCTCACCGAGCAGAACCTGTCCCCGCACCGCGCCGCCGAGGTCGCCAACGACGTGCTGACGGCGCTCCGCGCGCTCCACGCCCACGGCTGGACGCACCGCAACATCACCACCCGCACGGTGCTGTTGTGCGACGACGGCCGCGCGATGCTGATGGGCCTGGCGGCGGGCGCGGCGGAGGAGGCGCTGTGCGGCTACGACCCGGTGCCGAGGCCGTTGGACGGGGGCCCGGCCGGGCCCGGTGCCGGGCCCGCGTCGCCGCGGGGCACGGCCGCCGAGGACGAGGGGTATACCCCCACGCCGCCCGACGGCACTCCCATCGCCGCCGCCCCCACCCCGGCCCTGCCGCACGGCTACGAGAGCGCCGACCCCGACCGGCACCACGCCGCGCGGGGCCCTGTCTACCGCGACCAGGGCATGGCGGGCGGCTTCCCCGCTCCGCGCGGCGCGGACGACGCCGACCAGGGGCCCGGTGCGCACGGCTACCCGGAGTCGGCCGGACCGCACGAACACCACGGGCGGCGCCCGGACGTGGGCGGCATGGGCATCGGTCCGGGCGCCTGGGACGGGCCGGAGTCCAAAGACGAATGGGCCGCCGACGGGTCCGGGTACATTCCGGCGCAGGGCGCGGGAGACGACCCACAGGGCGGCGCCGCGGACGACGCACCGGGAGCGGCCGCGCGCGCCGCACGGGCGAAGGCCATCGCCGCGTACGCGGCAGGAGCCCGCGCGGCCGCCGCACGGGCCAACGCCGACGCCACCCCCCGGCACCCCGCCCAGGAGCCGGGGCCGCTCACCGGCGGCGCGCCCTGGCCCGGCACCACCTCCGGTTCCGGTTTCGATTCCGCTTCCTCTTCCGCTGCTGCTTCCGGTTCCGCTTCCCGTGCGCCGAAAGGCGCCGTCGTGGTGCCCCGGCAGCCGAACCGGGAGGACGGCGGCGGCTCCTGGGACGGCGGCGGCACGGCGGACGGCGGCCCGCCGCGCGGCCCCACCACCGCGCTCGCCGCCGAACGGGCCCGGCAGGCGCGGATCGTCGTGGTCGGCGCCGTCACCGAGCGCTGGGCGCCCGAGCAGGCCGGTCCCGTCCACGAGAACTGGCAGCTGGCGCCGCCCGTCGGCCCGGCCGCCGACCTGTGGGCGCTCGGCGTCCTGCTCTTCCGCGCCGTCCAGGGCCACGCCCCGTACCCCGAGGAGCACGCCGCCGAGCTGGTGCAGATGGTGTGCGCGGAGGCGCCCGCCTACGCGGAGGAGTGCGGTCCGCTGCGCCCCGTCGTCGAGTCGTTGATGCGCCAGGACCCCACCGAGCGGCCCGACTTCGAGGAGCTGCGCGGCTGGCTGCGCTCGCTGATCAGGTCGGCGCCGGAACCGGACGTCGGCAGCAGCACGGTCACCGTTCCGTCGCTCGGCCCGGGAGGCGCGTCCGACCCCAACCGGCTGCCGATCGTGCGCCGCCGCGGCTGGCTGGTGCGCAAGGGCCGGGGCCGCCCGGACCGGGCGGCGGCGGCCGCGCACGGGCGGCACAAGCGGGCGAAGCAGCCCGCGCCCGAACCGGGCCCGGCCCCGCGGCGGGAGCAGACTGAGGGCCGCAAGCCGCGCAGGCTGGGGCGGATGCTGCTCCTGCTGATACTGCTGGGCCTGGCGGCGGCGGTGCTGTACGCGATGATGTTCATGCCGCGCGACGAGGACACCGGCGGCCAGGACCGTACGGGCTCGGCGGGCGCCGGGAGTCCCGCGCCCACCAGCGTCCACGACCCGGCGTCACCCGCGGGCGAGGCCGGTAAGGGCGGTGAGGCGGGCAAGGGCGACGACGGCACGGCGGACCCGGGCTCCGATGAACCCCAGTCCACCGAACCGGCCGGACTCGCCAAGGGCTTCGCGGTCCGCAAGGACCCCAAGGGCTTCACCGTCGCCGTCGACGAGGACTGGACCCGGCGCGGCGAGAACGCGCGCGGCCAGGTCCGCTACATCGGCGGCGACATCGAGCTGGTGATCGTGGCCGGGCGGGACAAGGTGTCCGAGTTCGGCGGCGACCCGATGGCGTACCAGCAGAACCGGGAGGCCGAACTGGCCGCGTTCCGCGACTCGGCGTGGGCGTCGTCCTCCGGGCTGAAACGGATCGACGTCGGGCAGACGGCGATGGCCGAGGGCCAGTTCAGCTGGCGGGACAGCAGCGGCCGCACCGTGTACGCGCGCAACCTGGCGATGCTGATCGGCGGCCGCTACCACGTGGTCCTGGCGATAGGCCCCGCCGACGAGCGCCGCGCGGTGAACAAGCACTTCGAGCAGGCGACGGCCACGTACAGCACGACGGGCTGACCCGGCTGATACGCCCGCCTCAGCGGGGACCGCGCCCCCGAACCGTTCAGCGCACCGCGCCCCCGAACCGCTCCCGCAGCCGGTACTTCAGCACCTTCCGGAGCGTCTCGTTCCGCGGCAGGGCGTCCACCACCTCCACCCGCTCCGGCACCTTGTGCACCGACAGCCCCACCTCGCGCAGATAGGAACCGACGCCCTCCACGGTCAGCGGCGCCGCCCCCACCGGCTGCTCCACCACGGCGCACACCACCTCGCCCCGCTCCGCGTCCGGCAGCCCGATCACCGCCACATCCCCCACATCCGGATGCCGGTACAGCAACTGCTCGATCTCCTTCGCGGAAATGTTCTCGCCCTTACGGATGATGATGTCCTTGGCGCGCCCCGTGAGCACGAGATGACCGCTCGCCGTCACATGGCCGAGATCGCCGGTGCGGAAGAAGCCGTCCGCGTCGAACGCCTCCCGGGTCTGTGCCTCGTCCAGATATCCGGCGCACACCGCCTCGCCCCGCAGCCGCACCTCCCCGTCCACGACGCGGATCTCCATTTGCGCGGGCGGGCGCCCCTCCGTCGTCGCCAGCAGCTCGTCACCGTCGTCCGGCGACCCCATCGTGATCATGGGAACCTCGGTCATCCCGTACCCGTGGGTGAGGCGGCACCCCAGCTCCCGCACCACCTCGTAGTACAGCTCGGGCGGCTTGGGGGCGCCGCCACCGGCCAGCAGCCGCAGCGTCGGGATGAGCCGGTGCGCGGGGTCCTTGCGCTGCTCCGCCAGGAACATGGAGTAGAAGGCGGTGCTGCCGCCCGCGACCGTCACCCCGTGCCGCCGGTACGCGGAGAGGGAGTCCGGCAGCGCGAAGTGCTCCAGCAGCACGGCGGGGAAGCCGTACAGCAGCAGCATCACCGTGTAGTCGGGCCCGGCGACATGGGCGTACGGGAAGGCCATCGACCCGACGTCGTCGGAGCTGAGCCGCAGCGCGTGGGCGAGACACGACCCGGCGGCGATGAGGCTGCGGTCGGTGTGCAGCACGCCCTTGGGGTCGGAGGTGGTGCCCGAGGTCCAGTAGATCCAGCGGACGGCGGTCCCATCGGTGGGCGGCGGCGGCAGCTTCGCCGCCTTCGGGTCGGCCACCGGAAGCGCGTCGTACGCCTCGAAGACGCGCGGCGGCCGGGGCAGCCGCGCGGCCAGCCGGTGCGCCATCGCGGTGTGGTCGAAGCCGCGCCAGGTCCCGGGGACGGCGAAGAACCGGGCGCCGGAGGCCCGTAGCGCGTACCCCACCTCGCGGTCGCGGTAGTACGGGATCAGCGGGGTCTGTACGGCGCCCAGCCGGGCCAGCGCCATGGTCAGCACGACCGTCTCCAGCCGGGTGGGCAGCTGCCAGGCGACCCGGCTGCCGGGGCCCACCCCCATCGCGTACAGCCCGGCCGCCGTGCGCTCCGCGCGGGTGAGCAGGGCGCGGAAGGTCAGCCGCCGGTCGTACCGGCCGCTGGCGGCGGCCTGGATCAGCGCGGGGGCGTCCGGGGTGAGCTCGGCACGCCGCTCCAGCAGTTCCCACAGCGTCGCCGACGCGCCGAGGGCATGTGCGGTGTCGGTCATCGCGGCCTCCCGTGGCCCGTGGCCTACCCGTAGATCTGACGTCTTTCGTAGACCTGACGTCTCGTCAGATAATGCGGGAAGCGTAAGGCCGACTGTCTTGTCGGTCCAGGGGGCGCGGACTAGCCTTCCCCTGCCGCCTGGTCTGACGAGTCATCAGAAACGTGAGGACGGCCGCCGATGGATCTCGCCTGCACCGAGGACGAGGAGGACTTCCGGCGCCGACTGCGCGCCTGGCTCGCGAACGTCCTCCCCACCCTGCCCGACCGCCCCGACCCCGCCGACTGGCCCGCCCGCCGCGCCTACGACTGCGGCTGGCAGCGCATGCTGTACGACGCCGGATACGCCGGACTCCACTGGCCCGAGGACGCCGGGGGCCGGGGCGCCACTCCCACCCAGCACCTGATCTTCCTGGAGGAGACCGAACGCGCGGGCGCCCCCTACGTCGGCGCCAACTTCGTCGGCCTGCTGCACGCGGGCCCCACCATCGCCGCCGAGGGTACCCCCGCCCAGCGGGCCCGCTGGCTGCCGCCGATCCTCCGCGGCGACCAGGTCTGGTGCCAGGGCTTCTCCGAACCCGACGCCGGGTCCGACCTCGCCTCCCTGCGCACCCGGGCCGTACGGGACGGCGACAGCTACCTCGTCAGCGGCAGCAAGATCTGGACCTCGCACGCCGAAATCGCCGACTGGTGCGAACTGTTGGTCCGCACCGCGCCCATAAACCCCGACACGCCGAAGCACCGGGGCATCACCTGGCTCGCCCTGCCGATGGACGCGCCCGGCGTGACCGTACGGCCGCTGCGCACCCTCGCCGGGACCGCCGAGTTCGCCGAGGTCTTCCTCGACGAGGTGCGGGTGCCCGTCGACCACCGCATCGGGGCCGAGAACGACGGCTGGCGGGTGACCATGGTGACCCTCTCCTTCGAACGCGGCACGGCCTTCGTCGGCGAGGTCGTCGCCTGCCGACGGGTACTGGAGGCCCTGGCCCGCACCGCCAAGGCCAACGGGCGCTGGGACGACCCCGTACTGCGGCGGCGGCTCGGGAGGCTCGCCGCCGACTGCGCGGCGCTGTGGCGGCTCACCCAGTGGAACGTGAGCGAGGCGCAGCGCACCGGCGGGGTGCCGGGCGTCGGCGGCTCGGTCTTCAAGCTCCGCTTCTCGGAGGTACGGCAGGAGCTGTACGAGGCCGCCGCCGAGGTACTGGGCCCGGACGCGCTGGACGCCGGGCACGAGTGGGTCGCGGACCGGCTGTCGTCCCTCTCGTACACCATCGCGGCCGGAACCTCGCAGATTCAGCGCAACATCGTCGCCGAGCGCATCCTCGGCCTGCCGAAGGGGCGGTGACCCGGACCGTGGACTTCCAGCTTGACGACGACCAGCGGGCGCTGCGGGACGGAACGCGCGAACTGCTGGAACGGCGCTTCCCGCGCGCCCGGTTACGGGCGGTGGTGGACGGCCCCGGGGTGGGAGCAGGGCCGGACCGCGCCCTGTGGCGGGAGCTCGGCACGGTGGGGTTCTTCGCGCTGCGGCTGCCCGAGGCGGCGGGCGGGGTGGGGCTCGGACTGCCGGAGGCGGTGCTGGTCATGGAGGAGGCGGGCCGCGCGCTGCTCCCGGGGCCGCTGGTCGCCACCCAGCTCGCGGCGGGCCTGGGCGCCGCGCACGCCGCCGACGGGTCGGCCGTCATCACCGCGCTGGACCTCGGCACCGACGAGGCCGGGGCGGACCGGCTGGTGGAGCATCTGGCGGCGGCCGACGCCGTGCTGGTGCTGAACGGCGAGGACGCCGAGGTGTGTCCGGCGGCCGCGCTCGGGGACTCGGCACGGCGCATCCGCTCCGTCGACCCGGCCACGCCACTGCACCGGGTGCACCCACCGGCCGTGACCCCCGGGGCCGCGCGGAACACCGGCGCCGCCGCCCGGCTGCGCCGCGAGGCGGCCCTGCTGACCGCCGCCCAACAGCTCGGCAGCGCCTCCCGTACGGTCCGGATGGCGGTCGACCACGCCACGGCGCGCTCGCAGTTCGGCCGTCCGATCGGCGCCTTCCAGGCCGTACAGCACCTGTGCGCGCGGATGCTCGTACGCGCCGAATCAGCCAGAAGTGTGGTGTACGCCGCCGCGGTCACAGAAGAGGCGAGTGATATCGCCGCCGCCAAACTGCTCGCCGACGAGGCGGCCGTCCGTAACGCCCGCGACTGTCTTCAGGTGCACGGGGGGATGGGTTTCACCTGGGAAGCCGATGTCCATCTGCACCTCAAACGGGCCTGGGTGCGCGCCGGGCAGTGGCAGACGGCGGCCGCGGCCGAGGAGGAACTCGCCGCCGGACTCCTGCCGGACTCTTGTTGACCGGTGAAACAGGTTTGTAACCCGGCTCCATGGATACGCCTGAATTGTTGGGATGTCGCATTCTCTGGGAGAGATCCCCGGAGGCTTTGAGGTGACCGAGCGTTGATATCGGGTTGTTTCCTAGGCGTGACTCGTCACAGGGCGGAGTCGGGCTCCGGCTCGGGTACTCTCCGTTGGGTGCGAGCGGTTTTGGGGTACAACGAACCCGGCGTGGCCCGTGGGGCGACTCCGGGCACGCCGATGTGCCCCGCTCGCACGGGGCGCGCTCCGGCAAAGCCTCGCTGTTCGAGTCCTCGGGGCGTGCGTCGCACAGTATGCCCCACGCATACTCCTTGGCGCTGGAATATGACCGAAGCGCTTGTTGGGGTGACTGTACGTCAACCATGCTTTCTCGCAAGGGGGTACCTCCCGGCGGCAGCCGGGGGAGAGTCACGTTCCGTGACCTCCTGGAGGACCTCTTGGAGGTATGAGGCGATGTGTCCGCCGGTTCGGATGGTGTGAGCGGTGCAGGTGCTTCAGATGCAGATGGAGGTTCGGCCCGACCCCGCGGAGGTGAGCCGCGCCCGTCGGTGGGCGCGTTCGCGGCTCGCCGGGTCCGGTATCGGGGCCGATGAGCCGCTCGCCGAGACATTGATCCTGCTCATCTCCGAACTCGTCACCAACGCCGTGGTGCACACCGGCTGTCCCGCCGTGCTGCGCATGCGCTTCCCCGCGCAGAGCGGCACCGCCGGTGGGGATGGCGGCGGCGGTGACGGGTCCGCGGAGTCCGCCGCGGACGAGGGGCCCGAACTGGGCACCGTCCGGGTCGAGGTCGCGGACGTCAGCGCC
Organism: Streptomyces sp. NPDC005962; assembly: GCF_040629205.1. NCBI lineage: Bacteria > Bacillati > Actinomycetota > Actinomycetes > Kitasatosporales > Streptomycetaceae > Streptomyces > Streptomyces sp. NPDC005962. Next base: position 110,498 of record NZ_JBEXVE010000017.1, read on the forward strand.
CGCGCCCCGCGTCAGCGCCGCGCCGACGAGGAGGCCACCAACGGTCGCGGGCTGGAGCTGGTCGACGGCCTCGCGGATCGCTGGGGCTGGCAGCCCGAGGGCGCGGGCAAGCGCATTTGGTGCGAAATCGACCGCGATCGGCGGAAAGAGTGCGCGGACGGCGCGGAGCGCGTCGAGCGCGACGATCACGGGGCGCGCGAAAAGCCCCTTCTGACGGGGCATGGCGCCTCCCGTGCGCCCTCGCATCTGGGCCGGAACCCACAAAGTCCAGACCAGGTGTTGACGTGACGTGGCCGAGTGATCACTCTAGGATCAGCGATTCGTCGCGAGGGGACGCCGAGGGCTGTGGGTCTTACGTGAACCGTGTGTTCGCGAGGCCGTTCCTTGGCGAGTGCGGGTCGCGGCCCGGCGTCTGATCAGGGCTCGGCGCCGGAGCCGGGTGGCGGTGCGCGATGCCGTGCTCGGGGTGTGCATGAGCGCACCGCCGCCCGATAGACCCGTCCACCCGCCCCCTCGCGCCCCGGATGTCACCCCGGGTGTCGCCTCTGATCTCCCCTCTGATCTCACCTCTGGCGTCAGAGGATCGCCACGGGCGCGACCGGGGCACCGGTCCCGCCGGTGAACGGCTCGGGAGTGGCCGACAGCAGGAAGGTGTAGCGCCCCTCCTCGGCACAGGTCGCCGACAGCTCCTCCAGGTTCCAGTTCTGGCCCTGCGGCATGCCCATCTCGACCAGGTCGAGGGCGTGGACGGGCAGCCACAGGTCCTCGATCTCCGGCGGGAAGATCTCGAAGGTGAGCGTGTCGTTGGCGACCGCGGCCACGTCACGGGCATGGAACCACTCGGGCGTACGCAGCGACAGACCCGGCGACGGAAACGCGTACGCCTCCCGCTCGCCCGCGAGATACCGCTGGATCTGCCCGGTCCGGACGAGCACGATGTCGCCGGACCGGACCGTGACCCGGGCCAGTTCCTCGGCGGCGGCGAGGTCTTCGGGGGTGACGGCATGCCCCTCGGGCAACCGGTCCGCGCCCCGGGCGCGCGCGACGTCGAGCAGCACCCCGCGCGAGACGATGTGCCGCGCCGTGTGGATGCCGCTGAAGGCCGCGCGGTCGTGGGCGGTGACGGAGGCGGCGGGGCGGCCGTTGTAGATCCGGCCGGAGTGCGAGACATGGGCCAGCCCGTCCCAGTGGGTGCCGGACTGCAGTCCCATCGTCACGGCGTCGTCGCTGGTGGCGACCGTATCGGGGCCGAACATCTCGGCGTTCACGGCGACCATGGTGTGCAGCGGGTTGACCCTTCCGGGGATCATCCCGGTCTGGATGCCGTCCTGCCGTAGCGGAACCGCGAGCGGGACGCGGCGTCCGGTGCGCACCGCCGCGGCCGCGTCCCGGACCACCGCGTCGGTGATCAGGTTGAGCGTGCCGATCTCATCGTCGGCGCCCCAGCGCCCCCAGTTGTTGACGCGCTGGGCGATGTCGTGGAACTCGGGCGGCAGCGACATGGCGCCTCCTTCAGTCGGTTCCCTCGGTCGGTTCCTCGGTCGGTTCCGTTCCAGGGCTTGTACTCGGAGCGGGTCTGCTCAAAAATCTAACGGTCCGTCAGAAACTGCGGGAGGGGACGCGACGTGGGCAACTTCCTGGACGGCAAGGTGATCGCCGTCACCGGGGCCGGACGCGGCATCGGACGCGCCGTGGCCCTCGCCTGCGCGGCCGAGGGCGCGAAGGTCGTCATCAACGACTACGGAGTCTCGGTCGAGGGCGGCGAACCCACCAGCGAGATCGCCGAAGCGGCGGTCAAGGAGATCGCGGCGGCGGGCGGAGCGGCGGTCGCGGTCGCCGACGACGTCTCCACCATGGCCGGTGGCCAGCGGATCGTGGACACCGCCGTGGACCGGTTCGGACGGCTCGACGGTGTGGTGTGCGTGGCCGGAATCCTCCGCGAACGGATGCTCTTCAACATGACCGAGGAGGAGTGGGACCCGGTCGTCGCCACCCACCTCAAGGGCACCTTCACCGTCTTCCGCGCCGCGTCCGCGGTGATGCGGCGGCAGCGCTCCGGCACTCTGATCGGCTTCACCAGCGGCAATCACCAGGGCAGCGTCGCGCAGGCCAACTACGCCTCGGCCAAGGGCGGCATCATCTCGCTGGTCCGCAGCGCCGCACTCGGCCTGCACAAATACGGCGTCACGGCCAACTGCGTCGCCCCGGTCGCCCGTACCCGCATGTCCGCCAATGTGCCGATGGAACTGAAGGAGATCGGCGAACCGGAGGATGTCGCGGCGCTGGTCGTCTACCTGCTGAGCGAACGGGCCCGCGAGGAGAAGATCACCGGACAGGTCTACACGATCGCGGGCCCCAAGATCGCGGTCTGGGCCCAGCCGAGAGAACTGCGCGCCGGATACGCCGAGGGCGCCTGGACCCCGGAGAAGATCGCCGACTTTCTGCCCGGCACGGTCGGCACCGACCCCATGCCGCTGCTGGCCCAGCTCGAAGCCATGGCCCGGGCCGCCGCGGCCGACCAGCGCCCCAACGCGTGACCCGCACGCCCACCGTGCGATGTGAGGAAGGGGAGAGGCCGTGGACTTCGCCTTCGGGCCCGGGGACGAACACTTCCGCGACGAGGCCCGCGCCTGGCTCGACACCCATCTGACCGGCCGCTTCACGGAATCGGCGAACGCCGCTGCCGACGCCGCCACCCAGCGCGCCTGGGAACGCGAACTGGGCGCCGGCGGCTGGATCGGACTCGGCTGGGACCGAACCCACGAGACCAACGGGCCTCACAAGGCTCATGAGACCAACGGGACCCAGAGAACTCACGGGACCCATAAGACTCACGGGACCTACGGAAACCGGGCCGCCACTCTCACCCAACAGGTCGTCTGGGCCGAGGAATACGCCCGCGCCGGAGCCCCCGCCCGACTCGGCCACATCGGCGAGAACCTGCTCGCCCCCACTCTGCTCGCACACGGCGACGCCGCCCAGCGCGCCCGCTTCCTGCCGCCCATCGCCCGCGGCGAGGAACTCTGGTGCCAGGGCTACAGCGAACCCGACGCGGGCTCGGACCTCGCCGGACTGCGCACCCGCGCCGTCCGCGACCCGGGCGACGGAACCTACCGTGTCACCGGCCAGAAGATCTGGACCTCCCACGCCCGCGAAGCCGACTGGTGCTTCGTCCTGGCCCGCACCGAGGACGGATCACAACGCCATCACGGACTCTCCTTCCTGCTGGTGCCGATGGACCAGCCGGGACGCATCGAGGTCCGGCCGATCCGGCAGCTCACCGGCACCGCGGAGTTCAACGAGGTGTTCTTCGACGGAGCGCTCGCCCACCCCGACCACCTCGTCGGCGGCCCGGGCCGGGGCTGGAGCATGGCCATGAGCCTGCTCGCCGTGGAACGCGGAGTCTCCACCCTGGTCCAGCAGATCGGCTTCGCCCAGGAACTCGACCGCGTCATACGCCAGGCCCTGGAAACCGGCGCCGCGCACGAACCCGTACTGCGCGACCAGCTGATACAGCAGTGGGCCGAGCTGAAGGTCATGCGCTGGAACGCCCTGCGCACGCTGGGCGCCGCCCGGAATCCCGTCTCCGGGGGCCCCACCCCCACCCCCACCCCCTCCCCTCCCGCCTCCTCCACCCCCGCCCCAAGTCCCCCTCGCCCCGCTCCCCCTCGCCCCGCGTCGCAGGACGACGGGGTGGCCAGTGTGGCCAAGCTGCTGTGGGGTGGCTGGCACCGGCGGCTGGGCGAGCTGGCCGTGCGGGTGCGGGGCGCCGCGGCCGTGCTCGGGCCGGTGTGCTGGACCGAGGGCAGGCCGTATGAACTCGACGCCGCGCAGCGCCTCTTCCTCTTCTCCCGCGCCGACACTATCTACGGCGGTTCGGACGAGATCCAGCGCAACATCATCGCCGAGCGCGTACTCCACCTCCCGAGGGAGCCCCGATGACAACGTACGAGCAGAAGACGTACGGGCACTGGATCGGCGGCTCCTGGCGGGCGCCCGGGGCCGGGCATTACGCGGTCGTCAACCCGGCCACCGAGGAGACCGTCGGGCGGGCGCCCGAGGCCGACGAGGCCGATGTGGACGCCGCGGTGCGGGCCGCGCGGGCCGCGTACGACGGCTGGTCGCGCGCCGCCCCCCGGGAGCGCGCCGCCGTACTCGACCGCGCGGCCGACCTGCTCGCCGAGCGCGCCCCCGACCTGGTGCCCCTCGTCCAGGCCGAGACCGGCGCGACCCTGCGGGTCACCGCGGCCCTCCAAGTGCCCCCCGCGGCCGACCGCTTCCGCCGCTACGCGCGCGGCGCGATGGAACCGGACACCGTCCCGCTCGCCCCGCTGCCGGTCGCCGCCAGCCCGCTGGCGCCCGGCGGGCTGATCGGCGCGGCGGCGGTCCGCCGTCCGGTGGGTGTCGTCGCCTGTATCACCTCCTACAACTTTCCCCTCGCCAATCTCGCGGGCAAGGTCGCCCCGGCGCTCGCCATGGGCAATACGGTCGTCGCCAAACCGGCCCCGCAGGACCCGCTGGCCTGTCTCGAACTCGGCCCGCTGCTGACCGAGGCCGGGCTCCCTGACGGTGTCTTCAATGTCGTCACCGGCTCGCGCGCGGCCGCGGGCGAGGCGCTGGTCGCGCACCCCGGTGTCGACATGGTCAGCTTCACCGGATCTACCGCCGTGGGGAAGAAGATCGCCGAATCCGCAGGCCACTCGATGAAACGCACCCTGATGGAACTGGGGGGCAAGGGTGCGGCCATCGTCCTTGGGGACGCCGACAAGCGAGTCATCGCGTCGGCGGTCGGGGCGGTCGGTTCGACCTTCTCCTTCCACAGCGGGCAGATCTGCACGGCGCCGACTCGGGTGCTCGTACATCGATCGCTGTACGAGCGGGTGGTCGCCGCACTCACAGATTACGCAACGTCACTGATCGTGGGGGACCCTGTGGATAACTCCACGGTCGTGGGCCCGCTGATCTCCGCCGCGCAGCGCGACCGGGTCGAGGCGTACCTCGTCGGTGCAGGTCAGGAGGGTGCCCGCATCGTCACCGGCGGTGAACGCCCCGCCGTCAAGTCCGGGTTCTACGTCGCGCCGACCCTCGTCGTCGACGCCGCTCCCGGCATGACCGTGGCCCGCGAGGAGCTGTTCGGCCCCGTCGTCGTGGCCCTGCCCTTCGACGACGAGGACGAGGCGGTGCGGATCGCCAACGGCACCTCGTACGGCCTCTACGACTACGTCTTCAGCGCCGACGCGGGCCGCGCCTGGGCGCTGGCCGCCCGGCTGCGCAGCGGAAACGTCGGCATCAACACGGTCCAGCGCCACCCCGAGACGCCGTTCGGCGGCTTCAAGTACAGCGGTGTCGGCCGCGATGGCGGCTCGTTCGGGCTGCACGCGTACAGCGAACTCCAGTCGGTGGTCTGGGCCTCCTGATGAGGACCCGAGAAGCGTGGGAGAGAAGGGGGAAAGCGGCATGAGAGGTGTGGTCTTCGACGGTGCCGGGGCACGGGTGGTCGACGACCTGGAGGTGCGCGACCCGGGCCCGGGCGAGGTGCTGGTGGCCGTCGCCGCCGCCGGGCTGTGCCACAGCGATCTGTCCGTCATCGACGGCACCATTCCGTTTCCCGTGCCGGTGGTGCTCGGCCACGAGGGTGCGGGCGTGGTCGAGTCGGTGGGGCCCGGCGTCACCCATGTGGCGCCCGGTGACCACGTCGCCCTCTCCACCCTCGCCAACTGCGGCACCTGTGCCGACTGCGACCGCGGCCGCCCCACCATGTGCCGCGCCGCGATCGGCAGACCGGGCCGCCCCTTCCGCCGTGCGGGCGGGGAGCGGCTGTTCAACTTCGCCTCCAACTCGGCGTTCGCGCAGCGCACCCTGGTCACGGCCGTCCAGGCGGTGAAGATCCCGGACGAGATCCCGCTCACCTCGGCCGCCCTCATCGGCTGCGGCGTCCTCACCGGCGTCGGCGCCGTCCTCAACCGGGCCCGGGTGGACCGCGGCGAGTCGGTCGTCGTCATCGGCACCGGCGGCATCGGGCTCAACGTCCTCCAGGGGGCCCGGATCGCCGGGGCCACCACCATCGTCGCCGTCGACAACAACCCGGCCAAGGAGCCGTTGGCCAAGCTCTTCGGCGCCACCCACTTCGCCGGTACGCCCGACGCTGTACGGGAGATCCTGCCCACCGGCGCCGACCACGCCTTCGAATGCGTCGGCTCCACCACACTCATCCGGCAGGCCGTCGACCTCCTCGACCGGCACGGTCAGGCGGTGCTGCTCGGGGTCCCGCCCGCGGACGCCGAGGCGGCCTTCCGGGTCTCCTCCCTCTATCTGGACAAGTCCATCCTGGGCTGCCGCTACGGATCTTCCCGCCCGCAGCGCGACATCGCCCTGTACGCGGAGCTGTACGGGCGGGGCAGGCTGCTGCTGGACGAACTCGTCACCCGCGTCTACCCGGTGGAGGACTTCCCCAAGGCCGTGGACGACGCCCGCGGCGGACGGGTGGCACGGGCCGTGCTCACGTTCTGAACGGGTCCGCCGCCCGAGCCGGAGGCCCGGAAGGTGCGCCGGTACGCGGTGGGGGAGACCCCGAGCGCGGCCTGCAGATGCTGCCGCATCGACGCGGGCGTGCCGAAGCCCGCGTCGTGCGCGACCTGGTCCACCGACAGATCCGTGTCCTCCAGCAGTTGCCGGGCGAGCTCCACCCGCTGCTGGGTCAGCCACTGGCCGGGGCTGACGCCGACCTCCTCGCGGAAGCGGCGGGTGAAGGTGCGGACGCTCATCGACTCCTGCACGGCCAGGTCGCGCAGCGTGAGAGGACGGTCGAGGCGGCCCAGCGCCCAGGCGCGCGCCGAGGTGGTGGTGGCCTGCTGCGGCGCGGGCACCGGGCGCCGGATGTACTGGGCCTGGCCGCCGTCGCGGTGCGGCGGCACCAGGCTGCGCCGGGCGACCTTGTTGGCGACGGCGGTGCCGTGGTCGCGGCGTACGAGGTGCAGACACAGGTCGATGCCGGAGGCGACTCCGGCGGAGGTCAGGACATCGCCGTCGTCCACGAACAGCACATCCGGATCGACCGCGATGGACGGGAAGAGCCGCTGGAAGTGGTCGGCGCTGGCCCAGTGGGTGGTGGCGGGGCGGCCGTCGAGCAGTCCGGCGGCGGCGAGGACGTACGAGGCGGTGCAGATGGACACCCAGCGGACGCCGGGGCGGGCGTGGGCCAGGGCGGCGGCGAGCGGTGCGGTCAGCCGGCCCTCCTCCTTGACCGGCCCGAGCGCGTACGAGGCGGGCACCACGATGGTGTCCGCCTCGACCAGGGCCTCCGGGCCCCGCTCGACCATGATCGGGAAGTCGGCGTCGGTGGGGACCGGACCGGGCTCGGGGGCGCAGGTCACCACCTCGTACAGCGGTCGGCCGGCGGAGCGGGCCTGGCCGAAGATCCGGTAGGGGATGCCCAGTTCGAAGGGGATCACGCCGGGCAGGGCGAGCACGACGACGCGATGGAGCTTTTCGGTCATCCCGGGCTGGGGCATGGGTCCGGCCTCTCGTCGCAGTGGTATGGCCCGATCCTAGCGAATGCTGTCCCACGGGCCACTCGTCCGTGCTGAACCGCCGCCCGATGCTGGTCGGGTGACGCAGACAACCAGACCTCACCAGGCCTCCGGAGACCAGGCACCCGGACACCAGGCATCTGGACATCAGGAGCCCGGACGACAGGCCTCCGGACAACAGGTACCCGGGCAGGACGAGCAGCCGACCCGGCGGGCCCGCGTACGCCGTCCGCACCGGGCCTGGCTGGTCGCCGCCGTCACCTTCGTGACGATCGTCGCGGCGGGCGGATTCGCCTCCCTGCCCGGGCTGCTGATCGACCCGCTCCACGAGGAGTTCGGCTGGTCGCGCGGCACCATCGGCTTCGCCGTCTCCGTCAACCTCGCGCTCTACGGGCTCACCGCGCCGTTCGCCGCCGCCCTGATGGATCGTTTCGGCATCCGCCGGGTCGTCGTCGCCGCGCTGATACTCATCGCCGCCGGTGGCGGTCTCACGGTCTACATGACCGCCCCCTGGCAGCTCATCCTGTGCTGGGGCGTGCTCGTCGGCCTCGGCAGCGGTTCCATGGCGCTCGCCTTCGCCGCGACCGTCACCAACCGGTGGTTCGTCGCACGGCGCGGCCTGGTCACCGGCATCCTCACCGCGGGCGGGGCCTCCGGCCAGCTCGTCTTCCTGCCGCTGCTCTCCTGGATCATGGAGCGGCAGCACGACTGGCGTCCCGCCGCCATGATCGTCACGGTCGCCGCGCTCGCCATCGTGCCGTGCGTATGGCTGCTCCTGCGCGACTACCCGTCCGATGTCGGGCTCGCCGCGTACGGGGTCGACGGCCCGCCCGCCGCCCGGCCCGCCCCGCGCCGCGATGCCGCCCGGCGTGCCGTGACGGCCCTCGTCTCGGCCTCCCGGACGGGTACGTTCTGGCTGCTGGCCGGGACGTTCGCGATCTGCGGCGCCTCGACGAACGGCCTGGTCAAGACCCACTTCGTACCCGCCGCACACGACCACGGCATGCCGGTGACGGCGGCCGCGGGTCTGCTCGCGGTGATCGGCGTCTTCGACATCGTGGGGACGGTCGCCTCCGGCTGGTTCACCGACCGCTTCGACGCACGGCGGCTGCTGGCCGGGTACTACGCGCTGCGGGGACTGTCCCTGATGGTCCTGCCGCTGCTGCTGGACGACGCGGTGCACCCGCCGATGATCTTCTTCATCGTCTTCTACGGGCTCGACTGGGTGGCCACGGTGCCGCCGACGATCGCGCTGTGCCGGGAGTGGTACGGCGAGGACAGCGCCATCGTGTTCGGGTGGGTGCTGGCGTCGCACCAGGTGGGCGCGGGGCTCGTGGCATTCGTCGGGGGCATGGCCCGGGACGCGTTCGGATCGTATGACCTGGTCTGGATCGGTGCGGGCGGACTGTGCGCGGTGGCGGCGCTGATGTCGCTGATGATCCGGCGCGGTGAGGCTAAAGACCCGGTGCCAGTTCTGTGAACGCGCCGCGGTGGAAGAGCAGGGGGCCGTCGGCCGCCGCCTGCTCGTCGGTGTCCAGGGCGCACACCCGGCCCACCACCACCAGATGGTCGCCGCCGGTGTGGACCGTGTGGACGGTGCAGTCGATCCAGGCGGGGGCGCCCGTGAGGCGCGGGGAACCGGTCACCGGGCACGGAGTATGGGGGACGCCCGCGAACTTGTCCGGGCGGTCGGCCGAACTGATCGCGAACGACCGGCACAGCCCGGCCTGCGCCGCGCCCAGGACACTGACGCAGAAGACGCCGCTGCGGGCGATACGGGGCCAGGTCGTGGACGTACGGGCGACCATGAAGGCGATCAGCGGCGGGTCGAGGGACAGTGACGTGAACGACTGGCACGCGAAGCCGGTCGGGCCCGCCTCGTCCGTGGTCGCGATCACGGTGACGCCGCTCGCGAAGTGGCCCAGGACCCGGCGGAATTCCGCCGGGTTCAGGGGCGGGCGCTCATCCTCCTGGACGGCGCGCAGTGCGCGGCGCGCGCCGGGCGGAGGCGGTGGCCCGGCGGTGGTGGGCGAGCCCGCAGCGCGCAGATAGCGGACGGCGGTGGCGGCCATTCCGGCGTGTCCCATCATGGTTTTCCCTTTCCCTGCTGCTCAGCGGCCCCGGTACACCGGGGTGCGGCGTTCGACGAAGGCACGGACGCCCTCGTGGGCGTCGGCCGTGGTCATGTTGGTCTCCTGGGCGGCCGCCTCGGCGGCGAAGGCCGCCGCCCGGCCGGACTCCAGCGAGGCGTTGACCAGCGCCTTGGTGGCCGCGAGGGCGCGGGTGGGGCCCGCGGCGAGGCGTTCGGCCCAGGCGCGGGCGGTGTCGGCCAGTTCGCCGTCCGGTACGACGCGGTTGACCAGCCCCAGCCGCCGCGCCTCGGCGGCGGGCAGCGAGTCGCCGAAGAACAGCAGCTCCTTCGCCCGCTGGGGGCCGATCAGCCGGGGGAGGAGGTAGGCGCCGCCGCCGTCGGGGACGAGCCCGCGGCGTACGAAGACCTCGGTGAAGGTGGCCGATTCGGCGGCCAGGACCAGATCGCAGGCGAGCGCGAGATGCGCGCCGAGCCCGGCGGCGGTGCCGTTGACGGCCGCGATCACGGGCTTCTCGCAGTCGAGTACGGCGGCGACGAGCCGCTGCGCCCCGCCACGGATGAGCCGGGCGACATCGCCCGCGATCCGCTCGGCCGGTGCGGACGGGGCGCTCCGCAGATCGGCGCCCGCGCAGAAGCCCTTGCCGGTGGCGGTGAGCACGACGGCCCGCACGGCCGGGTCGGCCGACGCCTGATCGAGCCGGAGAATCAGGCGTTCTCGCTGGTCAGGGGTGAGGGCGTTGAGGGCGGAGGGGCGGTCGAGGGTGATCCAGGCGACCCCGTTGTCAGTGGCGTGCCGTACAACGGAATCGAGCACTTCTTCGGGGGAGGGAGACGTCATGGGAAGGCTCCTCAGGTTCTTCGGGCTGCTCAGCCTGTGGGCGCGGTGGCACCTGCGCGGCGGCATGCGCGGCATGCGCGGCATGCGCGGCGCGCACGGCGTGCGCTCAGCGGCAGACGGCCAGCGCGTCGAGGGCCACCGCGCCCTGGCCGCGGGGCAGCACCATCAGGGGGTTGACGTCGAGTTCGGCGAGCTGGTCGCCGAGTTCCAGGGCCATGCGCTGCACCCGCAGCACGACCTCGACCAGGGCGTCCACGTCGGACGGGGGCGCGCCGCGGACGCCGTCGAGGAGGGCGTGGCCGCGCAGTTCGGCGAGCATGGCGCGGGCCTGGTCCTCGCCGAACGGGGGGACGCGGACGGCGGTGTCGCGCAGCACCTCGACGAGCACGCCGCCGAGGCCGACGGTCACGGTGGGCCCGAACAGGCTGTCGTGGGTGACGCCGACGACCATCTCGACGCCGCGCTCGACCATCTGGCACACCAGCACGCCGTCGAGTTCGACGCCTTCGTAGCGGGCGATGTCGGTGAGCTCGCGATAGGTGTCGCGGACCTGGCTGGCGGAGGTCAGGCCGAGCCGGACCAGGCCGAGTTCGGTCTTGTGGGCGAGCTGGGGCGCGGACGCCTTCATGACGACGGGATAGCCGACGAGCCCTGCGGCGCGGACGGCCGCGGCGGCGCTGGTGACGAGCTGTTCGCGCGGCACCCGGATGCCGTAGGCGCGCAGCAGCTGCTTGGCGGCGTGTTCGCTCAGGCGCTGGCCGGGGCGCAGCAGTCCGCTCGCCTTGCGCATCGAGGGGGAGGGGGTGCGCGGGGCGTCGTCGAAGGGGGAGCGGTAGGAGGCGGTGAAGCGGTGGTGGCCCAGATAGGCGCGGACGGCGGTAATGCAGTTGCCGACGGTGCGGAAGGTGGCCACGCGGGAGGAGCCGAGCAGGGTGGTGCGGTAGGCGTCCTCGGTGCCGACGGGCGAGCCCCACACCACGCAGACGAGTTTGTCGGTGCGTTCCGCGGCGTCGACGAGGTCGCGGGCGAGCTTGTCGCTCATCGGCGGGAAGGGGCCGGTGATCGGACAGATCAGTACGCCGACGGCCGGGTCGGCGAGGATCGCGTCGATGATTTTCGGGCCGCGCCAGTCGCCGACGGGGTGGCCGCCGTTGTCGACCGGGTTGGCGACGCCGAGGTCGCCGGGTATCCACTGGTGGAGTTCGGCCTGCTTTTCGGCGGAGAGGACGGGCATCGGGAGTCCGGCCGCGGTGGCGAGGTCGGCGGTGTGGGCGCCGGTGCCCCCGGAGATCGAATACACCACGACGCCGTCGGCGCGCGGGGGCCGGGCGCGGGCGAGCAGCGCGGCCGTGTCCTGGAGTTCGTCGAGGCCGTCGACCCGGATGACGCCGAACTGGCGCATGGCCGCGTCCACGACCGTGTCGGCGCCGGTCAGTTTGCCGGTGTGGGAGGCGGCGGTGCGGGCGCCGGTCTCGGTGCGGCCGACCTTGACGGCGACGACGGGCACCTTGGCGCGGGCGGCCCGGTCGGCGGCGAGGAGGAAGCCGCGGCCGTCCTTGAGCCCTTCCGCGTACAGGGCGATGGCGCCGACCTCGGGCCGGGTCGTGAAGTACGAGAGGAAGTCGGCGCTCTCCAGGTCGGCCTCGTTGCCGGTGGGGGCCCAGTGGCTGAGCCGGATGCCCAGTTCCTGGAGGGTGTAGAGGGGGCGTCCCTGGTGGCCTGACTGGGTGATGAGGGCGATGGCGGGCCCGTCGAGGTCGTCGCGGAATTCCTCGAAGGCGTTGAGGTTGGTGTTGGGGCCCAGGAGCCGCAGTCCGGCGCGGCGGGCGGCGGCGGCCAGCCGGGCTTGGGCGGCGGCGCCCTCGGCGCCGGTCTCGGCGAAGCCGGAGGCGAAGACGACGGCGAACTTGACCTTGACCTGGGCGAGTTCTTCGAGGACCGGGAGGGGGTCGCGGACGAGGAGGACGGCGAGGTCGACGGGTTCGGGCAGCTCGGCGACGGACGGGACGCAGGGGAGGCCGAAGACGGCAGGACGGGAGGGGTGGACGGGGTGCAGCCGGGCGCCGACGCGCTCGGCCCAGGCGAGGAGCTGCCGGGTGATGCCGGTGCCCGGGCGGCCTTCGGTGTCGGAGGCGCCGATGAGGGCCACCGCTTCGGGGCGGAAGAAGCGGTCCAGATCGGGGACGTCGGCGTGCAGGGGCCGCCCGCTGACGTCCAGGTCCTCGGCGTCGTCGAGGGCCGAGGCGCTGCTGTGGACGTGGACGGCGGGGCCGGGGGGCCGCCCGCAGGCGACGGCACGGGCGTGACGGGAGTTGGTGGTGAGGGTGCCGTGAGTCGATCCAAGCATTGGGTATCCGCCACTCCTGCTCGTTGGCCAATAACCAGGTATCTGACGCCCAGTCACATTACTGAGTAGTCAGGCTACAGAGGTGACGGGCTGTCAGGAATGCTCGGTGCGCGGAGAACACGCAGGGTGACGGCGCGGCCGTTACCGGCGGTACGGCGCGACGGCAACAAGAGAGTGCCCGCGCGGCGGTCTGCTCACGCCGCCGTGCGGGCGGCGAAATCAAGCCGTCGTGCGGGACACCGTCGTGGCGATCTTCCGCGCGTCGAGGGCCAGCTCGCGCAGCATGCCGCTGATCGGGTTCGTATAGCCCGTGAAGTACAGGCCCGGCGCGCCGTGCGGGGTCCGCCTGCCGTGGGCGAGCGGATGCCCGCGGTCGTCCAGTACGCCCAGATGCCCGACCAGGCCCTCCAGCCCGCGCCGGTAGCCGGTCGCCGCGATCACCGCCTCCGGGCCGATGCGCGAGCCGTCGGCCAGCACCACCTTGTCCCCGTCCAGCGACGCGACCGCGGCGACCACCTCCACCCGCCCCGTCCGCACCGCGTCGACCAGCCCCACGTCCTGCACCGGGATCGCGCCCTCCCGCACCCGGGTGTAGAGGCCGGTGTCCGGCCGCGGCAGTCCTTGTGCGGTCAGATCCGGCATGCTCAGGCGGCACATCACCCACGCCGCCCGGTCCACCGCGCCCCGCGGCAGCCGCCGCACCAGGATGCCGGTGCGCTGGGCGGGCCAGCCCGCCGTCGAACGGCGCAGGATGTGCGGCACGGTACGGACCGCCAGTCGCACCCGCGCCGCACCGCCCTCGACCAGGTCGACCGCGATCTCCGCGCCCGTGTTGCCGACCCCGGCCACCAGCACGTCCCGGCCCTCGTACGGCCGGGCGTCGCGGTAGCGGTGGGCGTGCAGCAGCTCGCCGGTGAAGGCGTCCCGGCCCGGCCAGTCCGGCAGTCGCGGTGTGTGGTTGTAGCCGGTCGCGACCACGGCCACCGGCGAGAACAGCTCACGCCCGCCCCCGGCCCGCAGCACCCAGCCCGTGTCGTCGTCGGCCCGGTCGATCCGGGTCACCTCCACCCCCGTGGCGATCTCCAGCCGGTGATGCTCCGCGTACCGCTCCAGGTAGCGCACCACGTCGGCCCGGGCGACCCAGCGCCCGTACGCGCGCGGGATCGGCAGCCCGGGCAGGGCGGAGAGGCGGCGCGTGGTGTGCAGGCGCAGCCGGTCGTAGTGGCCGCGCCAGGAGGTGGCGACCGAGTCGGACTTCTCCAGGACCACGGCGTGAATGCCGCGCTTGCCCAGGGCGGCGGCGGTGGCGAGCCCGCCGGGTCCGCCGCCGATCACATAGACGGGTGAAGGGGATCTCGCGGGGAGGCTATCGGCCATGGTGGGGAGCGTAGTCGGCTGCTTGACGGGTTTCGGTCAAAGGAATTCCGAATCGGTTGCGGATCGGTCACGGACACCTGAAACTGATGTGTCGTCAGAAACGTCGGCCGGTAGGGAGTGTGCCCATGAGCGGCCCCGACGCCTCCGGCGCCCCCGCGGCGCCCCGCTTCGATCTGCCCGAGCCCGACCCCTTCACCCGCCCCTACTGGGACGCCGCCGCCCAGGGCAGGCTGCTGATCCGCCGCTGCGCCTCCTGCGGCCGGGCGCACCACTACCCCCGCGAGTTCTGCCCGCACTGCTGGAGCGAGGACGTCGCCTGGGAGGAGGCGAGCGGCGCCGCCGTCCTCTACACGTGGTCCGAGGTGCACCGCAACGACCTCCCGCCCTTCGGTGCCCAGGTCCCGTACACCGCCGCCGTCGTGGATCTCGCCGAGGGCCCGCGGATGATGACCCGGATCGTCGGCCACCTGGCGGGCGGGCTGCGCGCCGGGATGCGGCTGCGCGTCGTCTTCCGCGCGCTCGGGGAGGGCGCCCCGGCCGTTCCCGTCTTCCGGCCGGTCGGTGGCTGTCTGGATGATCAGGCCGAATTCTCATCCGCCGACAAAGAAATTCGATGATCAATCTTGAACAACCGCTTGGCCGGATGCCTAGACTGACCGCCTAACTTCCGCCTTTTACCGAGGACTTACCCTTCAGTGCCATGACCAGGGCGCCCGGCGGCTGTTGCCCGCCCCACCCACCGGCCGCGAGGAATCGATGACTCCGATACACCCCGATCAGCGTCAGCGGTCGCGTGCCCGCGGGGGGAACTCCCCTGCCAAGCGGGCCTTGCTCGGCCTCCTGGTGACGGTCCCCGTGCTCGGCATCGCCGGGTGGGCGGCGGCCGTGGCCGTGCCCGGAGCGGCGAGATCCGCGGTGATCGGATGCGCGGTCGTGGCCGGGGTGCTGGTGAGCGCCGCGGTCGCGGCGGCGGCCCACCGCGGCGCGGCGCTCGTGCGCGCCGAATCGGCCGTGCGGGCGCTGGAGTTCCGGGCGGCACAGGCCGAGGCCCGGGCCGCCGAGGCCGGGGCCATCGCCGAGACGAACCGGCTGACCGCCGAGCGGGCCGAGGCCGAGATCCGTGAACTGAGGGACCGCGTCGCCGCCTCCGAGCAGCAGGTCGCCGCCGTGGAGCGGCAGGCCGCCGCGTCCGAGCAGCAGGCCGCCGCGTCCGAACAGCGGGCCGCCGCCGTGGAGCGGGACCTCGACCACAGCGTCGGCACCGCCCTGCCCGCCCTCGTCGAGCAGCTGCGCGGCCGGGTCCCGGTGGACCAGGCCCTGGCCGGGATCGAGCGGCCCGCCACCGGCCCGCTGCGCGCCCTGCTGGAGAGCGTGGGCGGTGAGCTGTCCCGGGAGCGGCAGCGGCGCACCGAGATGGTGGCCGCGTTCCGCAGCGTCGCCGGTCGGCTCCAGGCGCTGGTCGCGGGCAACCTCGCCCGGCTGCGCGAGATGCAGGACCGCTACGACGCCGACGCCCTCGACGACCTCTTCCAGCTCGACAGCACCACCTCGCAGACCGGCCGGATGGCCGACCGCATCGCCGTCCTCACCGGCGCGCTGTCCGGTAAGCACTGGCCCCGGCCCATCGTCATCTGGCGGGTGCTGCGGGCCGCCACCTCCCGGATCGAGGGGCTGGAGCGGGTGGAGATCCGCTGCTCCAGCGAACAGGCCGTGGTCGGCGCCGCGGCCGAGAAGGTGATCACGCTCCTCGCCGAGCTGATCGACAACGCCGTGAGCTTCTCGCCGCCCTCCACCGCCGTCAACGTCTACGTGCAGGAGGTCCCGCGCGGGATCGCCGTCGAGATCGCGGACAGCGGTCTGGCCATGCAGCCCGACATGCTCGCCCGCGCCCAGCAGGCGGTCGCCGACGACCCGTCGAGCATGCTGAAGCTGTCCGGCACCCGGCAGGGGCTGCTGGTGGTGGGCATGATCGCCCGTAAGTTCGGGCTGCGCGTGAGGTATCAGTCGTCCGCGACCGGCGGTACGTCGGTCACCGTACTGATCCCGCAGCAGCTGCTCACCGAGCCCCGAGCCGAGCACCACGCTCCGGAACACCACGCCCCGGAACACCGCGCCCCGGACGGCCACGCCCCGGGCCACCGCGCCCCGGACGGCCACGCCCCCGGACACCGCACCGCCTCGCCCGTGCTCCCCTCCCGCCGACCGCCGTCGCCACCACCGCACGAGAAGCCGCACGAGAAGCCGCGCGAGGAGCCGTCCGAGGAGCGGTCCGGCGCCCATCCGCTCACCGCCGAGGGGCTGCCGAGGCGACGCCGCAAGCAGGTCGAGACCGGCACCGAGCGGGGCGCCGCGCCACCGGCGCCGCCACCTCCCGTACGCAAGAAGCCCGCGGAGGCGGGGAACCGGTTCGGTTCGTTCCACACCGCCGTCAAGCAGGACCGCACTCGCACGACCCCACGCTCGGAAGGCACGACCTCATGAACCCGCATGATCTCGACTGGAAGCTCGACGCCCTGCTGGCGAAGACCCCGGGGGCGCGGCACGCGCTCGCGGTGTCCAACGACGGACTGGTGATCACCCACTCCTCCGATCTGACGCAGTCGGACGCGGAGACGCTGGCCGCCATCGCCTCCGGCATCCAGAGCCTGGCCAGAACGGTGTCGACCAAGTTCGGCGACCGCTCCGGCAGCGTGGAGCACTCCCTGGTCGCGGTCGGCGGTGCGGTGCTGATGACCGTCGAGGCGGGCGAGGGCGCCCATCTCGCGGTGCTCGCCCGGGAGGACGCCGACCCGGGGATTGTCGGGAACAGCATGTCCGTGCTGGTCGACGGCCTTCTGTCGTACCTCACCTCGCCGCAGCGCGCGCCCGGGGAGGAGGGCGGCGCGACGGCATGATGCGTTGGGACGTCCATGAACAGCCGGACCGGCTGTTCGCCGCGACGGGAGGACGTAGCCGCGCGTATACGGAGTTCGATCTGGTGTCACTGGTCGTCAGCGAATCCGAACCGACCGCGGGCATGGCCCCGGAGACGGTTCAGATCCTGCGGCTGTGCCGCCATCCGATGGCGCTGGTGGAGGTCTCCGCGCGGTTACGCATGCCCGTGGGCGTCGTCGCGATCCTGCTGTCCGATCTGCTCGCCGAGGGCCGGGTCTCGGTCCGCCATCCCAGCAGCGGAGCCGGTGGCGGCGGACGGTCGGCCCCGCGGGGCGTGGAGGCCGCCCCGGCGCGGCCCCCGCTGCCCGACACCGCTCTGGTCCGAGAGGTTCTCGTTGCACTCAAAAATCTCTGAGACGGCCGACGAGGCCCCCTTGGGCGACGTCGAGGCCCCCCTGAGCGATACGGCCCGGGACGCCGTCAAGATCGTGATCTCCGGTGGCTTCGGCGTCGGCAAGACCACCTTCGTCCGGGCCGTCAGCGAGATCGACCCGCTGACGACCGAGGCCGTGATGACCGAGAACGGCGTGGGAGTCGACGACGTGGCCGGGGTGGAGGGCAAGTCGGCCACCACGGTCGCCTTCGACTTCGGCCGGATCAGCGTCACGGAGCGGATCGTGACGTATCTGTTCGGCGCTCCCGGGCAGAGCCGCTTCCGGTTCCTCTGGGACAACCTGTTCGTGGGCGCCTGGGGTGCGGTGGTCCTGGTGGACACCCGGCGGCTGGCGGACTCGTTCCCCGTCATCGACCACCTGGAGCGCAAGGGGCTGCCGTTCATCGTCGCCCACAACCGCTTCGACGACAGCCCGGACCACACCCTCGACGCCATACGCGGCGCGCTCGACCTCGCGGACGCGATACCGCTGGTCGCCTGCGACGCACGTTCCCACACCTCGGGCAGGGACGTCCTGGTGGCGCTGCTCGACCATCTCCACACCCTGTCCGCCGCCCAGGAGGCCGCTTCGTGACCCAGCCGACCTCACCGTCCGACGAACCCGCCGCACCGGACGAGCCGGACGAGCCGGGTTTACACGGCGCGTCCGGCGCACCCGGCGAACCGGAGCCCGCGCCGCCCGCCATCGAGCCGCCCGCCTCCCACCACAACGCCCCCGAGCTGTTCGGCCCGCGCTTCCAGGACACGCCCGCCGAGGTGTACCGGGAGCTGCGGAACACCTACGGACCGGTCGCCCCCGTGCTGCTGCCCGGCGGCGTCCCCGCCTGGCTGGTCGTCGGCTACCGCGAACTGCTGCGCGTCACCGAGAACACCAAGGTGTTCGGGCGCGGTTCGGCCCGCTGGAAGCTGTGGCCGCAGATCCCGCCGGACTGGCCGCTGCGCCCCATGGTCGAGGACAACGGGTCGCTGCTGTACCGGGAGGGCGACGAGCACCGCAGGCGCGCCGGAGCGGTCGGCTCCGCGCTCGAAGCGGTCGATCTCAATCAGATACAGGACGCCACCCAGTCGTTCGCGCAGGATCTGATCCAGAAGCTGAGCGAGGGCAGCCGGGCCGATCTGATCGCCGACTACGCCCATCCGCTGCCCGTGCTCGCCCTCAGCCGGGTCCTCGGCCTGTCCGACTCCGAGGGCTTCGCCATGGTGAAGTCGATCAACGACATGGTCGACGGCGGCCCCGACGCCCTGCGCGGGCAGATCGAGGTACGCGGCACCATGGAGCGGCTGGTGGCCCGCAAGCGCCGCGACCCCGGCCCGGATGCCACCTCGCGGATGCTCGCCGACCACGCCGGTCTCAGCGACCAGGAGGTGATCGAGGACCTGATGGTCCTCACCCTCGCCGGACACCAGCCCTGCACGGACTGGATCGGCATGACCCTGTGGCTGCTGCTCACCGACCACGACTACGCCGCCGACATGGGCGGCGGCCGCCGCTCGGTCCGCCAGGCCATGCACCAGGTGCTGCGCGACCACACCCCGGTGCAGATCTTCGCGGGCCGTTTCACCACCCAGGACACCGTCCTGGGCGCGACCCGCATCCCGGCCGGGGACCTGGTGCTGCTCGGGCTCGCGGGGGCCAACACCGACCCCTATATACGTCCGCAAGCGGGCGGGGCGTCCGGGGCGTCCGGGATGACCGGGATATCCGGGCCGGAGGGCCACAACGCCTACATGTCGTACAGCCACGGCGAACACCGGTGCCCGTACGCGGGCCAGTGGATCGCCGAGGTCGTCGCCCACACCGCCGTCGAGACGCTGCTGGAGCACCTGCCGGACGTGGAACTGGCCGTGCCCGCGGACGAGCTGCGGTGGCGTCCCTCGCCCTGGCTGCGCGGCCTGACCTCGCTGCCCGTCACTTATACGCCCGCCCACTCATACACCGGAGGCTTCGGTTGGGACTGACCGAGGAACGACCCGTCCAGCTCGACCCGACGATCCGCACGTCCGCCGAGGAGAGCGAACTCCTCTACGCCGCGGGTCCCGTGGTCCGGGTGGAGCTGCCGGGCGGGGTGCCCGCCTGGGCCGTCACCCATGACGGGCCCGCCCGCGAGGTGATGCGCGACAGCCGCTTCGTAAAGGACATCGGCCGGTGGGGGGCCTGGACGCGCGGTGAGGTCCCCGCGGACTGGCCGCTGATCGGCCTGGTCGACCTGCCGCCCTCCCTGGTCACCACGGACGGCACCGAGCACCGGCGGCTGCGCCGCCCGGTCGCCCGGGAGTTCACCCCGCAGCGGGTGGAGGCGCTCCGCGGCCGCGTCGAGGAGATCACCGGCGAGCTGCTCGACCGTACGGAGCGGGCCGCCGCGGCCGACGGCTCCGGCGGGGTGGTGGACCTCAAGGACACCTTCGCGTTCCCGCTGCCCATCACCGTGGTCGGCGAGCTGTTCGGCATGCCGGTCGAATGGCACGGGCCGCTGCGGGAGCTGTACGACAGCTTCTTCGACGACAACGCCGCCCCCGAGACCGTCCACGCCACCCTTCAGGGGCTGTACGGCTACATCGTGCGGCTCGTCCAGCTCAAGCGCGACGAGCCCGGCGCCGACCTCACCAGCGCGCTGCTGTCGGAACTCGGTGACGAGCCGTCGGAGGAGGCCGTCGAGGAGCTGATCGCCACCATCCAGGTCATGATCACGGCCGGGCACGAGACCAGCGTCCACGCGATCGTGAACGCCGTACGGTCGCTGCTGGACGACCCCGCGCAGCTCGAACTCGTCCACAGCGGCCGCTACAGCTGGGACGATGTGGTCGAGGAGAGCCTGCGGCTGGACGCCCCGGCGTTGAACTTCCTGTTCCGCTTCGCCGCCGAGGACATCGAGGTCGCCGGAACCCTCGTCCGCAAGGGGGAGGGCGTGGTGATCTCCTACGGCGGTATGGGCCGCGACCGCGCCCAGCACGGCGCGGACGCCGACCGCTTCGACATCGCCCGCCGCCCCCGGCACACCTCGTTCGGCCACGGCCCGCACAGCTGCCCGGGCTCCTCGCTCGCCCGGCTGGAGACCACCACCGCGCTGCGGGAACTCTTCGCCCGCTTCCCCGGTCTGCGGCTCGCCGAACCGGACGGCCCGCTGGAGCGGTCCCCGTCGGTCATCGTCAACGGTCACCGGGCGCTTCCGGTGCGGCTGGGCCCACCGCAAGGCTGACGAGGGGCCTACGGCCATGGGCCTGACGAGGGCCCTACGGCCACAGCAACTCGCGCCGCCAGCCGCCGCGTTCCTCCGGGGCGCGGCGGTAGCGGAGCCGGACGTGCCGGCGCCGCGCCTCCTCCTGGTAGAACTCCACCTCGTCCGGCTCCAGGACGTACAGCGTCCAGGTGGGGGCGGTGGCCTCCGGGTCGCGCCCGGCCCGCTCGTAGGCGTCCGCGAAGGCCGCCTCCAGCTCCTCGTACGAACCGAGCACCGCGCTCTGCCGTCCCGCCCCGGCCAGCGCCGCCGCCAGTGCGGCGGGGGAGCGGCCGCGCAGGTCCGCCGCGCTCTCCCCGGGCCCGGCCTCCGTGACGCGCCCGCAGATCCGGACCTGGCGTCCGGTGCGCATCCAGTGGAAGCCCAGCGACGCGTAGGGGTGCGTCGCCAGCTCGCGGCCCTTGCGGCTGGTGCGGTGGGTGCCGAAGTGCCAGCCGTCGGCGTCGGCGCCGTGCAGCATCACCGTGCGCAGGGACGGGCGG
The DNA here is from genome assembly GCF_040629205.1 of Streptomyces sp. NPDC005962. NCBI lineage: Bacteria > Bacillati > Actinomycetota > Actinomycetes > Kitasatosporales > Streptomycetaceae > Streptomyces > Streptomyces sp. NPDC005962. Next base: position 131,727 of record NZ_JBEXVE010000017.1, read on the forward strand.
CCGTCCGCTCCGGCCGTGGCGAGCATCATCGTGTGCGGGCCCGGTTCGCCGCCTTCGGCGGCCTCGCGCAGCCACCGCCGGAACAGCGGAAGCGGCGCGTCCGGGGCCTGGGCGGGGTCGAATACGGGCAGCTCGTCCGCGTGCGGGACGCGCAGGCCCCGCAGCAGCTCCCGGAAAGCCTCATCGTCGTCATATGCGTCGCTCATCGGGAGCCCATCCGATCACCCGGCACCGGTCCGGGCAAGCGGGCGGCCCCGGGGCGGGGCATCAGCCGCGGCCGAGCACGACCGTGCCGGAGGAGCAGAACCAGCCGCCCGTCCCCGAGGCCACGGCCAGTTCCGGCAGCCGTCCGCCCGCCTTGCGCACCTGCCGCGCCCCGGCCTCGCCGCGCAGCTGACGTACCGCCTCGACCAGCAGGAACAGTCCGCGCATCCCGGGGTGGCAGGCGGACAGGCCGCCGCCGTCGGTGTTGACCGGCAGTGCGCCGCCGAGCGTCAGCCGTCCGTCCGCCGCGAACGCGCCGCCCTCGCCCTTGGCGCAGAAGCCGAGGTCTTCCAGGGTCACCAGCGTCATATAGGTGAACGCGTCGTACAGCTCGGCCACATCGATCTCCGACGGCCGCACCCCCGCCCGTGCGAAGGCGGCCCGTCCGGAGGCGGCCGCGGGCGAGACGGTGAAGTCGTCCCACTCCGACATGGTGGAGTGCGAGACGGCGGTGCCCGAGCCCAGCACCCACACCGGGGGCCGGGCGGTGTCCGCGACGAGGTCCCCGTCCGCCAGCAGCACCGCGCAGCCGCCGTCCGAGCGGATGCAGCAGTGCAGCTTGGTGAACGGGTCGGCGATCATCGGCCCGCTCAGCACGTCATCGACCGTGATCGGTTCCCGGTACATCGCGTCCGGGTTGTGCGCGGCGTTGGCGCGTGCCTGAACGGCGATGTCCGCGAGCTGTTCGAGGGTGGTGCCGTACTCGTACATATGGCGGCGTGCGGCCATCGCGTACTTGGCGATCAGGGTGTGGCCGTAAGCCACCTCGAACTGGAGTGGTCCGCGCGCCCCGAAGGAGAGGTCCGCGGTCCGCCGCCCGGCCCGGATGTCGGCGCGGGCGGTCGAGCCGTAGACGAGGAGGACGGCGCGGGCGTGCCCGGCGGCGATGGCGTCCGCCGCGTGCGCCGCCATGACCTCCCAGGTGGCCCCGCCGACGGCCGTCGAGTCGGTCCAGGAGGGCCGCAGCCCCAGGTACTCGGCCACCTCCACGGGCGCCAGGGCGCCGAGCCCCGCCGAGGCGAAGCCGTCCACCACGGACCGGTCGAGACCGGAGTCGGCGAGCGCGCGGCGGGCGGCCTGGGCGTGCAGGGCGTAGGGGGTGGGGCCGTCGACGCGGCCGCAGTCGGCGAGGGCGACGCCGACGACGGCGACCTTGCGGGGGGCAGGCGTCATGTACCTGACGGTACATCAGGTACCTGCGTTAGTATGACGGTCCGTCAGGAACGGGAGGTGCTCGTCCGATGGATGCCGCGTTCAGCGAGGAGCAGGAGGAGATCCGGCGCACCCTGCGCGAGCTGCTGCGGGGGCGGTGCGGCGGCGCCGAGGTCAAGGCCGCGGTCCGCACCGCCGCCGGATACGACGAGGAGCTGTGGGGCCGTCTCGCGGGGCGGCTGGGCCTCCCCGGCCTCGCCCTGCCCACCGCGTACGGCGGCGTCGGCTGCGGCTCCGTCGAGCTGGCGCTCGCCTGCGAGGAGGCCGGGCGAGCGCTGCTGCCCTCGCCGCTGCTGGCCACCGCCGTGCTCGCCGCGCCGCTGATCGCCGCCCTCGGGACCGGCGAGCAGCGCGCCGAGCTGCTGCCGCGCATCGCGCACGGCGAGCTGACGGCGGCGCTCGCGGTCCCGGGCCGGGCGCTGTCCCGGGCGCTCGTCCCGGAGCCCGGTGGCGGCGACGAGGCGGACTGGGCGGGCGGCGGACGTACGGGCGGCGTCCAGGCCCGGGCCGGGGACGGCGGCTGGCGGCTGTACGGGCAGGTGGACCAGGTCCTCGACGGGCACAGCGCGCGGCTGCTGCTGGTCGCCGCCCGCGCCGGGGGCTATACGCGCGGCCGCACCCTGGTCTTCGCCGTCCGGGCCGGGGCGGCCGGTCTGGTCCGCACCCGGCAGACCGCGCTGGACGAGACCCGGCCGCAGGCCCGTATCGAGCTGCGCGACGTCCCGGCCGAGCTGCTGGGCGCGGACGGCGCGGACGGCGCGGACGTGGCGGGCGCGCTGGCCGCGCTGGGCGGTCCGGCGGCGGCCGTGCTCGCCGCCGAGGCGGTGGGCGCGGCGGACGCGGCCCTCGCCCGTACGGTCGACCACGTCCGCACGCGGGAGCAGTTCGGCCGTCCGATCGGCTCCTTCCAGGCGGTCAAACACCGGCTGGCCGATGTGTACGTCGCGGTCCAGGCGGCCCGCTCGGCGGCGTACTACGCGGCCTGGGCGGCCGACGGGCCGGACGGCGCGGACAGCCCGGTCGCGGGCCCGCTCGCACTCGCCGCCGCGCTGGAGGCGCAGCGGGCGGCCGCGGGCGAGGCCGTGCAGCTGCACGGCGGCATCGGCATCACCTGGGAGCACGACGCGCATCTGTACCTCAAACGGGCCGCCTCCGACGAGCTGCTCTTCGGCCCCGCCCACCGGCTGCGGGCGCGCGCGGCCGACCGGGACGGGCTCTTCGCCCCGGCGGTGACGGTCTGATGCCGCTGGGGGCGCGGGTGACGCGGCTCGTCCAGAAGGTGTCCTCGGCGCGCGCCTTCGCACGGCTCGCCCCGTACGTCGTCCCGGCCTTCGACCGCGCCGTCCACCGCCTGACCCGCGGCCGGGTGCTGCCGAGCGCGCGCATGCTGCCGGGGGTGGTCCTCACGGTGCCCGGCGCGAAGTCCGGGCTGCCCCGCCGTACGCCGCTGGCCTGCATGCCGGAGGAGGACGGCGGCTGGATTCTCGTCGGCAGCAACTTCGGCCGCCCCGGCCACCCGGCCTGGACCACCAACCTGCTGCGGCACCCGGACGCGGAGATCAGCTGGCAGGGCCACGACATCCACGTCCGAGCCCACCTCCTGGAGGGCCCGGAACGGGAACGGACCTGGTCGGCGGTAGTGACCTTCTGGCCGCCGTACGAGCACTACCAGGCAAGAGTGACCCGCCAAATCCGCCTCTTCCGCCTGCGACGGACCCCGACAGCCGCCCCAGAGCCATAAACGGCCGGGGTCGTGACGGACGGGCTGGGGCGTGACCGGGTCGTGGCCGTGACGGGCGGCCCGGGGTCGTGGTGAGCCGGGGCTGCTGCGGGCCAGGGACGTGACGGGCCGGGCCATGACGGGGCCCGGGAGCCGAGAAGGGCCCGCGCGGTGCGCGACCTCGGGCGGATCGGCCCGGGCTGTGTGCTCAGCCGTAAGGGGGCGGGGCTGTGACGGGCCATGGCTGAAGCGGGCTGGCCCGGGTCGTGATGGGCCGGAGCTGTGACGGGCAGGCCGGGGCCGTAACCGGCCGTGACCGCGATGGTCGGGCCGGAGCCGTGACGGGCCACGCTGTTGCGGGCTGGCCAGGGGCGTGACAGGCCGGGGGCGTAAGGAGGGGCGCCGGGGCCTCGCCGGGGAATGGCCGCGGCGGACCACCCCGGGGGTGGTCCGCCGTGACATGACAGGACGTGCTGGCCCGCCGACCGGCCGGTCGGCATGGCGCGTGGACGTGCGCGGGGGCGCGGGTGGCGTGGTGTGCGCCGGGCGCGCTACTTCGTCGGCTTGCGGCCGGTGATCCCCAGGTGCACGAGCAGTGCCAGGCTCGGCTTCAGGTCGGCCTGTTTGACGCCCCAGCTCTGGAACCCCTTCTGGTGGGCGGAGACCGCCGCCAGCATCGCGACGAGCGAACCCGCCACGGCGGCAGGCTGGACGTCCTTGTCGTACCGGCCCTTGGTCTGGAGCTCCTTGATGGCGTCCGTCAGGGAATTGGTGACGGCGGTGAGGATCTTCATGCGGATCTTGTAGAACCGCTTGTCCCCCTCGGCCGCTCCGAGGTCGACCACGCGCAGAATGGCGTCGTGTTTGCGCCAGAAGGAGAGGAAGCCGTCGACCAGCTCGTCGGCGGCCGTGGTGCCGGACTTCCCGGCCCACGTGCGCCCGGCGACCAGATCGGTCAGGCTCGCGCCCTCCTTCGCCATCTCCTCGGCGATTTCGAGGACGGCGCCCTCCACATCGGGGAAGTACTGGTAGAACGTCGCCGGTGAGGTGCCTGCCTTACGGGCGACATCGATGACTTTGACGTCTCGGTACGGGGACGTGCTGAGCATCTCGCCGAGGCAGTCGAGCAGCTTCTGCCGCGTCGCCTGCCCGCGACGACCGGCCACCCGACCGTCGACGGTGCGTACTTGTCCTGTCATGCCGTCAGCTTACCGAGGGGTGATCGAAGCGCGATTCGACTGCGTGCAAATGGGGTTCGTGCGGGATGAGAGGGTTTGTGAGCCCTCCGCAGCAGCTCGGAATGGCTGATTCCGGCCCCATCCGAAGGCCTCTCGGGCGTCGTCAAGCCGTCAATTACCGCTCAGCCAAGCGGGTGAATCGTGTTATCAACAGGCTGTGGATAAGAATCGTGAATGACCCGGTCGGGGCTTGCCGGAGCGGGCCAAGGATTGGCCAAATATTTCGACTTTCGGAGCGGGCACCCGGGACGATCCCCCGTTAGCGTGGCAAATGCGGTAAAGGCCGCGAACGGTGAGGACGCGGGAGGACTCGGGTCATGGTCGCATGCGTGGAAGGCGTGCCCTGCTGGGCGGACGCGATGCTGCCCGACCTCGCGGCGGGCCGCCGCTTCTACGGCGAGCTGTTCGGCTGGACCTTCGCCGAGGGCGCCGCGGGCTACCGCCCGTACACCTGGGCCCGGCTCGGCGGGAAGGACGTCGCGGCGCTGGTGCCCAAGTCGGACGGCCGGATGCCCACCGTCTGGAACGTCTACCTGGCCACCGCGGACGCCGCCGCGGCCACCGCCCGTATCCGCGAGGCGGGCGGCCGGGTGATCGTCGCGCCCCGGTGGATCGACGACCTGGGCGTCATGGCGACGGCCGCCGACCCCGGCGGCGCGGTCTTCGGGCTCTGGCAGACCGGCAGCCACCCCGGCTTCGCCCGCCGGGACGAACCCGGCACCTACGGCTGGACCGAGGTCCACACCCGGAAGCCGCGGGTGGTGGACGCGTTCTACCGGACGGTCTTCGGATACGAGGCAGGCGAGACAAGGGAGACCGGTGAGGCCCGGTCCGGGCCTCGGCGGCCCGCCGATGTCCTGCTCTGGTCGCCGCGCGGCGACCCCACCGACCGCGCCCACGCCGTCGCCGGACGGGTCGTGATCGGTGAGCGGTACCCGGTCGAACTGCCCGCGCACTTCCTGACGTACTTTGTGGTGGCGGACTGCGATCATGCGTCGCGTACGGCCCAACGGCTGGGCGGACGGGTTCTCAATGGGCCCGAAGATACGCCGTACGGGCGTTTCGCGGTCCTAGCGGACAATCAGGGCGCGGTTTTCGCGGTCATCGACCCCTCGTCGCCGGAGTGAAGGAGCACGGGAGAACAAGGCGGGGCGGGGCTGAGAGCGGTCCGGCGGCCGGATGGTCGAACCGGATGGGCTCCGGCTCCGTATCGCCCGATGACACGACGAATTGCCCCCGGGTTCGCAACCGCCGCCTTCGCCAGAGAGAATGCAGGATGCGTGCCGCCGGTTGGTTTGTCGGTGAGACGCTGCACGGGGCTGTACTTTTTGGGGCCCCTACGGGGAGGTGGCAGGCAAGTGGTGGACCAGCTGACGCAGCACGATCCGAGGCGGATCGGTCCCTTCGAGGTGCTGGGCCGGCTTGGCGCGGGCGGCATGGGGCTCGTCTATCTGGCACGTTCGGCGTCCGGCCGACGGGTCGCGATCAAGACGGTCCGGACCGAGCTCGCCGAGGACCAGCTGTTCCGCGTCCGCTTCACCCGCGAGGTGGAGGCGGCCCGCGCGGTCAGCGGCTTCTACACGGCCGCGGTCGTGGACGCCGATCCGCGCGCCGCGGTGCCCTGGCTGGCCACGGCCTACGTCCCCGCGCCTTCCCTTGAGGAAATAATCAATGAGTGCGGGCCCATGCCCGCCCAGGCGGTGCGCTGGCTGGCGGCCGGGGTCGCCGAGGCGCTGCAGTCCATCCATGGCGCGGGCCTGGTCCACCGGGATCTGAAGCCGTCGAACGTGCTGGTCGTCGAGGACGGCCCGCGCGTGATCGACTTCGGTATCGCCTCGGGCGTCTCCAACACCCGGCTGACGATGACCAACGTCGCCGTGGGCACGCCCGCCTATATGTCGCCCGAGCAGGCGCGCGACTCGCGCAGCGTGACGGGTGCCAGCGACATCTTCTCGCTCGGCTCGACCCTGACCTTCGCGGCCACCGGACACGCCCCCTTCCACGGCGCGAACCCGGTCGAGACCGTGTTCATGCTGCTGCGGGAGGGCCCGGACCTGACCGGGCTGCCGGACGAGCTGCGGCCGCTCATCGAGTCGACCATGCAGATGGAGGCCGACCGGCGGCCGTCCCCGGCCGATTTGCAGTCGCAGCTGGCCCCGCATCTGTTCGCGTCCAACGCCGACGACAGCGGTACGGCCTCGGCGTGGCTGCCCGGCGGCGCGGTCGCGCTCATCGAGCGCAAGCGCAGCGGGCGCAACCAGGTGGCCCGATCCTCGCGGCCCCCGTCCGGTTCCTCCCGCCCCTCCGGGGGCGGCGGGGCCGGAAGCCCGGCCTCCGCTCCGCTGCCGCCCGAGCGGCCGCCCGCGCCGCCCTCGTACGCCCCCGCCGGGGCCGACGGGCGTGGCGGTGGGCGGCACGGGGCGCCCCCTGGCGGCTGGGAGCCGGTGGGCGATCCGCGCGGGGGCCTGCGGGCGCCCGACGCGGCCGGTCCGTCGAACGCGCTGAGCTCCATCGGCCCCGGGCGGCACGCCGCGCCGTCCGCGCAGCCGTCCCCGCAGCTGTCGCCGTCGCCCCAGCCCGCCCAGATCGCCCCGCACGCGCCCGCGCCCGCCCCGGCGCCCGCCCCTCTGTCCACCGGGACCGACGGGCCGGTCCGGCTGCACAACTCCCAGGTGGCCATCGGCCCCGGGCTGCACGCCGCCCTCACCCGCGACCCGCAGCCGCGGCACGACACCGGCCCCGCCACGGGCTGGGTGCGGCCGCCCAGCGGGCTGACCACGGGCGGGGTGAGCGGTGGCGAGGCCGCTGTCCCGCCGCCCTCCCACTCCCCGTCCACCGACGCGGCCGAGCCGCCGGGCGCGGCGGGCCACGGCCGCTGGCGCCCCTGGCGGTTCCGCATGTCGAACGACGTGTGGGGCACTCCGGCCGTCGCCGGAGACCTGCTCTATGTGACCTCGTTCGAGGTGCACGCGCTGGATGTGGGCTCCGGGCGGCGGCAGTTCAAGACCCGCGACGTGGCCTGGGCGATGGCCGTGGACGGCGGCCGTATCCACGCCTCCGACGGCCCCACCCTGTACGCGCTGGACGCGACGGACGGCTCCGAGCGGTGGCGGCTGTCCACGGACGGCTGGGTCTATTCGCTCAAGGTCGACCGCGGCACGGTCGTCACCGGCACCCGCGGCGGCGGCGTCCAGGCCTGGGAGGCGGCCAGCGGCGAGCTGCTGTGGGAGATGCAGGGCGTCCAGACCGACTTCGAGACGCCCGAGGCCGGTCCGGCCGTGCACGACGGCACGGTCTTCGTGTGGTCGGACGCCCGGCTGCGCGCGCTGGACGCGCGTACGGGCGTGGAGCGCTGGTCGTATCCGGTCGGCGACACGGCGTCCTGCGGCGGTGTGCCGCTGCGGCTGATCCCGGCGCCCGACGGGGCCGTGTACGTTTCGGCCGGTACCCGGGTGCTGTCGATCGACATCGCCCGCGGGGAGGTGCGGTGGCGTTTCGAGGCGCCCGCCGTCTTCCTGAGCGCCCCGGCGTACGCGCCGGGGCCCGCGGTGACCGGCGGCGGCATCTACATCGCCGACTATCTGGGCACGGTCTACGCGCTCGACGCCTCGAACGGCCGCGACCGCTGGCGCATCGCCACCGAGGCGCGCGGTTCGATCGAACCGGTCCTGGTGGCCGACGGCTCCGTCCATCTGGGCAGCGGCAGCGCCCTGTACACGCTCGACGCGGTCACCGGCACCCCCAAGTGGCGGTTCGCGGCGGGCGGCGAGGTCATCGGCTCCCCGGTCGTCGCCGACGGCCGCGTCCACTTCGGCTCGGCCGACCACTGCCTCTACACGGTCGACGCGGCGGGCGGCCAGCTCCGCTGGAAGCTGGCCACGGGCGGTGAGATCACCGGCTCGCCGGTGGCGGCGGGCGGTGTGGTGTACGCGTGCAGCAAGGACCGCTGTGTGTACGCCCTGGACGCGGTCAAGGGCACTGGTCAGTCGCGTCCCTCGGCCCGCGCGTGAAGGCTGTGTCCCTGACAAGCCCTGCTACCGTGATGCGCGTTCACTGACCTCCCGGGCGTCCCGGGAGGTCGCAGGTGTCAACGGGGGAAGTGGTTCATCATGCGGAGGGGTCTGCGATTCACCGCCGTGCTCATGGTGGTGCTGGTGGCTCTCACCGGCTTCAAGAGCAAGTCGCGCGGGAGCCGGGGGCACAGCAGCGGGGGCGGCTGCTCCAGCTCCAGCTCCAGCTCGCATCAGTCCGGTTCCGGTTCCGGTTCGAGCTCCGGCGGCTATTCCGACTCCGGTTCGGACTACGGCGATTCTGATTCCGGTACTGGTTCCGGCGGCTCCCGCTACCGCGACAACAACCGCTACGGCTCCACCCCGTCCGGCGGTGGTTCGGCCAGCGCGTCGCCGAAGGAGCCGGAGACGACCGTCGTCACCTGCGCCGGGCGGGACAAGAGCGGCGACCCGGCCGCCACGGTCAAGGTGCGCAACCGCTCGGGCTCGTCCGAGCTGTACATCGTCGACATGATCTTCCGCGACAAGAGCGGCGGCGAGGTGACCCGGGGCAGTGGGAACGTACGCGTCCCGGCGGGGCGGACCGAGAGCGTCCGAGTGCCGCTCGACGATCCGCTGGAGGCCCGGAACGTCGTGCGCTGCGAGGTCGAATCCGTCTACTGAGACCGGCGGCCGTAGTGACTTTGGGGTAGGTACCCCCGTTGGCTAGGGTGGCGTGCACTTGTCAACCAATCTCAGGTTGGCTTGATTGCAGCTTTTCCACGGGGGTAATTCCATGCAACGCCGTTCCTTGCGCCTGCTCGCCGTCGCCCTGGTCGGGCTTCTCGCGCTCACCGGATGCGGAAAGAAGAAGAGCCACGGCCTCGGCGGCGGCGACAACGGGTTCGTCTCCGGCGGTACCGGCGGAGACGAACCCGCGTCCGGCCCCAGCGGCCTGTCCAGCGACATCCCCACCGACCTGCCGAGCGGGCCTTCCGACCTGCCGTCGTACGGCGCCCCGACGCCGTCGGACCCGTACTCCTACTCCTCCTCCGCGCCGCCCACCTACAACCCGGACGCGACCAGCGAGACGAGCGGCACCAACTGCAGCTACGACCAGTCGACCAGCCAGTTCAAGTACGACATCACGGTCACCAACACCGACGCCACCCGCAGCTTCCGCTACTCGGTCAGCGTCAAGTGGAACGACTACGCGGACCAAGGGCTGCTCGGCTACGACAGCCAGGATGTGACCGTACTGCCCGGCCAGAGCGAGACGTTCACCGCCGCCGCGAGCTACACCATCACCCAGCGCACCCAGTACACCTGCCAGATCAGCCTGGCCAGCAAGACCACCACGAGCTGACTCACCGGGCACGAGCTCAACGGGCACCGGCTCACCGGGTACGGAAGCCGGGCGTGCGGGCCGCGAACAGCGCGGCCTGCGCGTCCGGCGGCGCATTCCCCAGGGCGATCAGCTCCGGGGCCCGGGCGAGCGCCTGGGACAGCGCCGCCTCCTTCGCCGCCCACAGCGCCCGTACGGTGCCCTGGACCGCCTCCGTCGGGTACGACGCGATGACGGCGGCGGCGCGCACCGCGGCGGCCACCGCCTCCCCCTGCGGCACCACCTCGCTGACCAGCCCCGTCTCGTACGCCCGCCGCGCCGAGACCCGCTCGGCCGTCCCCATCAGCGCCATCCGCGCGACCTCCCCGGCGGGCATGCGCTGCGCCATGTAGACGGCCTCGTACGCGCTGACCATCCCGTAGGAGGTGTGCGGGTCGAAGAAGGTGGCGGTCTCGTCGGCGACGATGAACTCGGCCTCGCCCAGCAGATAGAACGCCCCGCCGCACGCCATCCCGCCCACGGCCGCCACGACCGGTTTCCACAGGTCGTTCGCCTTGGGGCCGATGTCCCGCAGCGGATCGTCGATCGCGTACGGGGACGGCGGCTGCGGGACCGTGACCGTGCGGTCGATGCCGGTGCAGAACGCGCGCTCGCCCGCCCCGGTGAGCACCGCGGCGCGCACCGACTCCTCCCGGCGCAGCCGCCGCCATAGGGAGGTCAGTTCGGCGGCGGTCGCCAGGTCGATGGCGTTGTGCCGCTCGGGCCGGTCCAGGGTGACGACCGCGACCCCGTCGTCCCGGGTCTCCACCGCGATCGTCACGGCCGCTCCAGCAGCCAGCGCACCACGGTGGGCCCGTCGGCCGACCGGTCGGAGGGCATCGGGTGGAAGACGGCCCGCACGGGCGCCCCGATCCGTATCCGCGCCGGGTCGACGGAGTTGAGCGCGGCACCGGCGGATGCGACCAGGTTGCCCACCAGCCGGATGCGCGGCGCCTCGGCCAGTTCGACGAGGATCACGTTGTACGGGGCCTGTGCCGCGTAGGCGGGCAGCAGCGGCGGATGCGGCAGGACGTACGACCAGATCCGGCCATGCCCGCTCGTCCTTGTCCACAGGCTGTCGAAGGACTGGCAGTGCGGGCAGCAGGGCCGGGGCGGGAAGCGCGGTTCACCGCAGCCGGTGCAGGTCTGGACGCGCAGCTCCCCGCGGGCCGCGTAGGCGAAGAAGGGGGCGCCGTCCTCGTCGGGTACGGGACGGAGCAGCTCCAGCGGCTCGGTCGGCTCGGTCAGCTCGGTCATGGGTGGTCAACTCCTCAGCAGCAGGGCCGATGTGGGAACCCCCTCACCCGCCGTGACCAGGCAGGTGGCGGCGTCGGGGACCTGGGCGGTGCTGGTTCCGCGCAACTGCCTCACCCCCTCGGTGATGAGGTTGAAGCCGTGCACATACGCCTCGCTCAGCCCGCCCCCGCCCGTGTTGAGCGGCAGCCGCCCGCCCGTCTCCAGCGCGCCGCCCTCGGTGAACGCGGCGCCCTCGCCGCGCCCGCAGAAGCCGTAGCCCTCCAGGGACAGCGGGATCAGCGGGGTGAACGCGTCGTAGATCTGCGCCACGTCCACGTCCTGGGGGCCGAAGTCGGCGGTTTTCCACAGGTGGCGGGCGGCGGTCCAGGCGGGCCCGGTGAGCGGGTCGTCGTTCCAGTAGTTGACCATCCCGTGGTGCTGGGACGGCAGCCCCTGGGCGGCGGAGTGGACGTACACCGGGGGGCGGGCGCAGTCGCGCGCCCGCTCGGCGGAGACGACGACGCAGGCCAGCGCGCCGTCCGTCTCCAGGCAGTTGTCGAACAGGCACAGCGGTTCGCTGATCCAGCGGGCCGTCATGTACATCTCGCGGGTCAGCGGGCGGTCGTACATCATCGCGGCGGGGTTCTGGTTGGCGCGGTTGCGGCAGGCCAGCGCGACGTTGAAGAAGTGGTCGCGGGTGGCGCCGTACTCGTGCATGTAGCGGCGCGCCAGCAGCCCGATCTCGTCGGCGGGACGCAGCAGTCCGTACGGCCGGGTCCACTGGGCGGGGGTGGGCAGCTGGACGCGGGTGTTGGTCCAGGGCCGGGGCCCGCTGCCGCGTTTGCGGGAGCGCCAGGCCACTCCGACGGCCGCCTGCCCGGTGGCGATCGCGGCGGCCAGATGCGCGACGGTCGCGCAGGAACCGCCGCCGCCGTAGCCGACCTTGCTGAAGAAGGTGACGTCGCCCGCGCCGATCGCCTTGGCGACCTCGACCTCGTCGGTCTCCTCCATGGTGTACGAGGCGAAGGCGTCCACCTCGGAGGGAGCGATTCCGGCGTCGTCGAGGGCGGCCAGGATCGCCCGGCAGGCGAGGGTCTTCTCCGATTCGGGGAGGCGTTTGGCGAACGCGGTCTGGCCGATGCCGACGATCGCCGTCGCGTCCTTCAGGCCCATGGCCACCTCCGTACGTCGCGGTCACCGGTGCTGACAGCGGGGAAGGCTAGCGCTAATCTGACGGACTGTCAGTTTTAGATACGCGCGCAACTAAAATTTGGCGCCTGGCGGGAGACATCTCATGGCTCAGTGGCAGACCATCCCGGCGCTGATACGGTCCGCCGCCGAGCGCTACGGCGAGGCGACGGAGGCCGTCGTCGACGGCCGTACCCGGATCTCCTACGCCGAACTCGGCGCCCGCGTCGAACGCGCCGCGGCCGCGTGCGTCGCCTCCGGCGTCGAGCGGGGCGACCGGGTCGCGATCTGGGCGCCCAACACCACCGACTGGATCGTGGCGGCCCTCGGCGCGGTCACCGCGGGCGGCGTCCTCGTCCCGGTCAACACCCGCTTCAAGGGGGCCGAGACGGCGTACGTCCTGCGGCGCACCCGGGCCACCCACCTGTTCATCACCGGCACCTTCCTGGGCGCCTCGTACGTGGCGTCGCTGCGCCGGGCGACGGAGCGGGGGCCCGGCCAGGGCGTCCCGCTGCCGGGGCTGCCGTATCTGCGCGAGGTGATCGTCCTCGCCGGGGACGCGCCCGAGGACTTCCGCACCTGGAAGGACTTCCTGGCGGCGGGGGAGTCCGTGACCCCGGACGCGGTACGGGCCCGGGCCGACTCCGTGCGCCCGGCCGACCCCTCCGACATCACCTTCACCTCCGGCACCACGGGCGACCCCAAGGGCGTGGTGATCACCCACGCGCAGACCCTGCGGGTCTACGACACCTGGAGCGAGGTCACGGGGCTGACGCACGGCGACCGCTATCTCATCGTCAACCCGTTCTTCCACACCTTCGGCTACAAGGCGGGGATCATCGCCTGTCTGATGCGCGGCGCGACGATGGTGCCGCAGCCGGTCTTCGACGCGGAGACCGCGCTCGCCCGCATCGCCGCCGAGCGCGTCAGCGTCCTGCCCGGGCCGCCCACCCTGCATCAGGCGATCCTCGACCACCCGGCACGCGCCGCCCATGACCTGTCCACGCTGCGCCTGGTCGTCACCGGCGCCGCCGTCGTCCCGCTGGAGCTGGTGGAGCGGCTGCGCTCCGAACTGCGCGTCGCCACCGTGCTGACGGCGTACGGCCTGACCGAGGCGTCCGGCACCGTGACCATGTGCCGCCGGGGTGATCCGCCGGAGACCATCGCGGCCACCTCCGGCCGCGCCATCCCGGACACCGAGGTCAAGGTCGTGAGCCCGCTGGGCGAACCCCGCCCGCCGGGCGCTCCCGGCGAGGTCCTGGTCCGCGGCCACCACGTGATGCGCGGCTACTTCGAGGACCCGGTCGCCACCGCCCGTGCCATCACCCCGGACGGCTGGCTGCGGACGGGCGACATCGGCGTCCTCGACGCGGACGGCAATCTGCGGATCACCGACCGGATCAAGGACATGTTCATCGTCGGGGGCTTCAACGCCTATCCCGCCGAGATCGAGCGACTCCTCGCCCGCCACCCCGGTATCGCCGATGTCGCCGTCGTCGGTGTGCCGGACGCCCGCCTCGGCGAGGTCGCCAAGGCCTTCGCGGTCCGCCGCCCGGGCGCCGCCCTGACCGCCGACGGCCTGATCGCCTGGGCGCGCCGCGAGATGGCCAACTACAAGGTGCCGCGCCATGTGGAGTTCCTGCCGGAGCTGCCGCGCAACGCGAGCGGCAAGGTGCTCAAGCGCAGCCTGCGGGGCCGCCGGGCCTGACGCGACGACGCGGGGCCGAGCCGCATTCGGCTCGGCCCCGCGTCGTCGTCGCTCGTCGGCGCGTGGTCAGCCGTCGGTGTCCTGCGCCCCGGAGATGGGCTTGGAGGTGTCCGGGTGAGCGTCCTGCGCCGAGGCACCCGCACGGTCCGGGTGGGCGTCGGCCATCGCCGGAATCGCGGTTCCGGCGGCTATCGCTGCGGCGAAGGCGAAGGCGACGAGGGCCTTCTTCGAGTAGGTCATACCAACTCCTGAAGCTGCACGGGCGTTTGCTGAGTGAAACGCACGATTATTGATATGTGAATAAGTGTTCGACTGAATTGTCTGGAAGTCGTCGGTAAATGGCGCAACCAGCGACATGTGCGACTCACTGCGGCAGGGGCCGGTGTTGGTGGAATCCCCTCCGGCCCACCAACACCGGCCCCGCCTTGCCGTGTTCTGCCGGCGGTAGCCGACAGTCGTTACTTGGTCGCGCTGTCCGGGTGGCTGTCCAGCGCCCCGACGCCCGCCCCGTCCGGGTGGCTGTCGGCCTGGAGCGGCTTCGCGCTGTCCGGGTGGCTGTCCATCGTGCCGATGCCCGCGCTGTCCGGGTAGCTGTCGGCCGTCAGCGGCTTCGTGCTGTCCGGGTGGCTGTCGAGCGTTCCGATACCCGCGCCGTCCGGGTGGCTGTCGGCCTGGAGCGGCGACGGGCTGTCCGGGTGGCTGTCCAGTGGCCGGTAGGCGTCGGACGTGGGCTTCTTGTCCTGACTCACCAGGATCAACTCCATTGAACTCAGTCGGTTCGGGGTGCACAAGGCCCGTCCGGCGACTCCCCCGTGGGTCGCCGGACGGGCACACAAGGCCGCTCACCCTAACGAGGCAAGGAGTGGCCTCTTCACCGACCCGTCTGCCCCCCGCGGGGACGGATCGACAGCTATAAGGCTGCCGGTCCGGGATAAACGATTGATGAACGCGGCGCTGTGAACCTGCTACGCGGCCGCCAGGGGCGCCATCAGAGAACGAACTTCCTCCGCCTCCGCGGGGTTGTTCAGCTGCTCATAGATGGTCAGGGCCTCCTGCCAGCAGGCCCGGGCCCGGTCCGTCTGGCCCATCAGGTCCAGCGCCCTGCCCAGCACCTTCAGCACCGTGCCGCGGCGGAACTCACCGCCGACGAAGCGCAGCGCGAGCGCCTGTTCGGCATGGGTGGCCGCCTCCGGCGGGCGGCCTGCCGCGAGGTGGGTCTCGGCCAGCCGGGCGTGGGTGGAGCCTTCCCAGAGCCGCTGCCGGTTCTCGCGGAACAACGCGAGCGCCTGCGTCAGCTGGTCCAGCGCCTCGTCGTACCGCCCGGCCTGGTGGAGGGCGATGCCCAGGGCGAAGCGTCCGTTGGCGACCCGCAGGGCCAGCCCCAGGCTGCTGTAGATCTCGACGCCCTCGGCGGCGAGTTCGATGGCGCTGTCGGTGTGGCCCATCGCCGAGTGTGCCCGGGAGATGTTGCACAGGGCGCCGGCGATGCCCGGCCGGTTGTCATCGGCGCGGAAGGCGTCGAGTGCCTGACGGAAGTACGCCTCGGCGTCCTCGTACCGCTTCTGGTAGAGCGCGATGATGCCGCGTTCGTTGGGCACCTCGCAGCCGGGGATCGGGTCCTCGGCCGCCAGGGCGAGCCGCATGGCCTGCCGCCCCTCGTACTCACCCTGCTCGTACCGGCTGGTCATCCAGTGCAGATGGGAGAGGGTGAAGCGGGCACGGCCCTCCGCGCGCGGGTCCCCGGCGCGTTCCCCCGCGTCCCGCACTGTCTGGGCCGCCGCCTCGTACTGCCGGGAGTTGGCGCCGGACTCGCCCAGGTCCTTCGCCGCCACCAGGAGGTCGGCCGCACGGCGCAGCGTGTCTCCCGTGGCCGACTGCTGGATGCCGGCCAGCAGGCAGTGCGCCTCGGTGAAGATCCAGTCGAGCGCGGCCGCCGAGTCCCGGAAGTCCAGCCCGGGGTACCGGGTCGGCTCCAGGTGGTCGACCAGGCGGTCGCCGGGGCGGGCCAGGGCGAAGACGCGGGCGGCGGAGGCGAGGTAGAAGTCCAGCAGCCGCGACAGCGCGGCGTCGCGCTCGGCCGGGGGCATCTCGTCCCGTTCCGCGACGGCACGCGCGTAGAGCCGGACGAGGTCGTGGAAGCGGTAGCGGCCGGGGGAGGCGGATTCCAGGAGGCTGGTGTCGACCAGGCCCTCCAGCAGGTCCTCCGCGTCGTCGGTGTCCATGTCCAGCACGGCCGCCGCCGCGGCGAGCGAGATGTCCGGGCCGTCGGCCAGGCCCAGCAGCCGGAAGGCGCGGGCCTGTTGCGGTTCGAGCTGGCCGTAGCCGAGTTCGAAGGTGGCCTTGACCGCGAGGTCACCGGCGCGCAGCTCGTCCAGCCGCCGCCGCTCGTCGGCGAGCTTGCCCGCCAGGGCGGAGACGGTCCAGGTGCGGCGGGAGGCCAGCCGGGAGGCGGCGATGCGGATGGCCAGCGGCAGGAAGCCGCAGGCCGCGACGGTGTCCATGGCGGCGTCCCGCTCGGCGGCGACCCGCTCCTCGCCGACGATGCGGGTGAAGAGGACGAGCGCCTCGTCGGGGCTCATCACATCGAGGTCGACCAGGTGGGCGCTCTCCAGGTCGACCATCCGGTGGCGGCTGGTGATCAGCGCCGCGCAGCCCGGGGTGCCGGGCAGCAGCGGGCGCACCTGGGCGGCGTCGCGCGCGTTGTCCAGCAGGGTCAGCACGCGGCGGCCGTCCAGCAGGGAGCGGAAGAGCGCGGCGCGGTCCTCGACGCCGTCGGGGATGGCGTTGTCGGCGGTGCCCAGGGCGCGCAGGAAGGAGCCCAGCACCGCGCCGGGGTCGGCGACCAGGGGGCCGGAGCCTTGCAGGTCGACGTAGAGCTGGCCGTCCGGGAACTGCTGGCGCGCGGCGTGCGCGACGTGCACGGCCAGGGTGGTCTTGCCGACGCCGCCGATGCCCGCGACCGCTGACACGGCCATGACACGCCCTTCGGCGGTGGCGAGCTGGTCGCTCAGTTCCTTGATGAAGGGGGCCCGCCCGGTGAAGTCCGAGACCGTCGCGGGCAGCTGCGCGGGGCGTACGAAGCTCGCGGCGCCGCCGCTCGGCTCCTCGGCGGCGTGCGCGGCGACGGCCAGTTCGGCGTCGGCCTCCAGAATGCGCTGGTGCAGCGCGGACAGCTCGGGGCGCGGGTCGACGCCCAGCTCGTCGGCGAGCAGCCGCCGGGTGTCGGCGTAGACGGCCAGCGCCTCCGCCTGCCGCCCGCTGCGGTACAGCGCCAGCATCAGCAGCTCCCGCAGCCGCTCGCGCAGCGGGTACGAGGCGGTCAGCGCGGTCAGTTCGGAGACTGCCTCGGAGTGGTGGCCCAGCTCCAGGTCCAGGTCGAGCCGGGTCTCGACCAGGGAGCGGTGCCACTCGTCCAGCCGGGTGCGCTGGGTCTCCGCGTACGGGCCCGGCACTCCGGCCAGCGGTTCGCCGTCCCACAGGTCGAGCACCTTGTTGAACAGCTCGCGGGCCCGCGTGCGGTCCCCTGAGTGCTGCGCCTTCTCCGCCTCGGCCGTCAACTGCTCGGCCACGTCGGTGTCCAGGGCGCCCAGGCCGATCCGGATCGCGTAGCCGCCGGATTCGCTCACCAGGATTTCGGAGTCCGGCCCGAACGCCTTGCGCAGCCGCGAGGCGTACGTGCGCAGGGCGGCGATCGCCGCTTCCGGCGGCTCGGTGCCCCACAGGCCGTCGACCAGCTCGGGCGCGGTCGCGGTGCGTCCGCCGCGCAGCAGCAGCGCGGCGAGCAGCGCGCGCTGCTGCGGTGAACCGGTGCTGATCTGGTCCTCGCCCCGCCAGGCCCGAACGGGGCCGAGCACGGTGAAGTACAAGTGCTGTCCCGGCACTCGCTCCCTTTCGCCGTCCATGGTCTCCCCCTCGCCTGTCCTGCCCAGTCGCACGGGCCAGTTTGCCTTGTCAACGCCTTCCGCGTCAGTAGGGCCCCCACGTCCTCCACAACCCCGCCATAGTTGTCCGAAGTACCCATGGTGCGTGGCGCGGCCCTTGTGCCGGGAGGGTGTTTCCGGGGACGCGGAAGAACGCACGGCGACGTCGCGGAGACGCCGGGGCGAACCGGACCCTCCGATATCCGTCACCTCGACACCTGTATCCGTACCTGTATCCGTCACCTCGATACCTGACGCCCCGATAACTGACACTCCGTCAGATCGGCGCTACCGTGAATGACATGGAGAGCTTCCCGAAGATAATCTCGGTGGACGATCACACGGTCGAGCCCCCTCACGTCTGGCGGGACCGCCTCCCGTCGAAGTACCGCGACACCGGCCCGCGTATCGTCCGGGCGCCCCTGAAGGAGATGACCTTCGTCGGCGGCAAGTTCGCCCCGAAGATGGGCGCGCCCGGCGACGACGGGCCGATCGCCGACTGGTGGGTGTACGAAGATCTGCACCGGCCCCTCACCCGGCTCGACACCGCCGTCGGCTGCGACCGCGACGAGGTCCGGCTGGAGGCCATCACCTACGAGCAGATGCGGCCCGGGTCCTACGCGGTGCCCGACCGGCTGGCCGACATGGACGTCAACCATGTGCAGTCCGCGCTCTGCTTCCCGACCTTCCCCCGCTTCTGCGGGCAGACGTTCACCGAGGCGGACGACCGTGAGCTGGGGCTGCTCGGGGTGCGCGCGTACAACGACTGGATGGTGGAGGAGTGGTGCGGCCCCGAGGCGCGGGGCCGTCTCATCCCGCTGATCATCATCCCGCTGTGGGACGCCGAGCTGGCCGCCGCCGAGGTGCGGCGCAACGCCGCGCGCGGGGTGCGCGCCGTCTGCTTCTCGGAGATCCCGCCGAACCTCGGGCTCCCCTCCGTCCACACGAACGCCTGGGACCCCTTCTTCGCGGCGTGCGACGAGACCGGCACGGTCATCGCCATGCACATCGGCTCGTCCTCCCGGATGCCCTCGACCTCCGCCGACGCGCCCCCGGCGGTCGGTTCCACCATCACCTTCGCCAACTGCTGCTTCTCGATGGTCGACTGGCTGATGAGCGGCACGTTCGAGCGCTTCCCCCGCCTCAAGATCATGTACGCGGAGGGCCAGATCGGCTGGATTCCGTACATCCTGGAGCGCGCCGACGTGGTCTGGGAGGAGAACCGCGGCTGGGGCGGCGTCGCCGACAAGGTGCTGCGGCCGCCGTCCGAGCTGTTCGCCGAGCACGTCTACGGCTGCTTCTTCGACGACGCGTTCGGGCTGCGCAACCTCGACGCGATCGGGGTGGGCAACGTCCTGTACGAGACGGACTACCCGCACTCCGACTCGACCTGGCCGAAGTCCCGGGAGGTCGGCGAGGCGCAGATGGGGCATCTGGCGCCGGACGTGGTGGAGCGGATCGTCCGGGGCAACGCGATCGAGCTGCTGGGGCTGACCGCCGAGGGGCTCTGGGCCGGGCCGGGGGCCTGAGCCCCGGGCCACGGCGCGGAATCGGGGGCGTGTTCACTCAGGGGCAAGGAAGAGGGCACTGCTGGTCAATGACACCCCCGGGGCGCTGCGGCAGGGTTGAGATGTGGCGCCCCGCCCCGCCTCGTCCGACGAGGCGCGGGGCCGGGTTCCGTGTGTGCCGGACGCTACGGGGGTGCGTCCGGTACACCAGACTTGAGTGCCAGCTGCCGGTAGTCGCTCGGCGGTATGCCGTACGCGGCGCGGAACGCGCGGCTGAAGACGGCGGGATGGGAGAAGCCCCGACGCGAGGCGAGTTCGTGGACCGGGGCGGCGGACAGCCCGGGGTCGGCGAGGTCCCGCCGGGTGCGGTCCAGGCGCTGCTGCCGGACCCAACGGGAGACGGTGGTGTCCTCGTCCCGGAAGAGCCGGTGCAGATAGCCGACGGAGATGTGGTGCGCGGCGGCGATGGCGGCCGGGGTCAGCTGCGGGTCGTGCAGGTTCCGCTGGATGAAGTTCTTCACGCGCAGGGTCAGGGTGTGCCGGTTGGTCTCCGGCGGCAGCGCGCTCTCGGCCTCGATGGCGTGGGCGAGCAGGCTGGACGCGAGGTCGACCAGCACGTTCCCCAGGCGCGGCCCGTCGGAGAGGCGGTACGCGCCGTCGTCCGAGGCCAGCCGGGTGAGGAACCCGCCCAGCAGGGCGCCGATCCCCTCGTGCCCGGGGATGGGGCGGGCGAGCAGCGGGTCGATCCGGTCGTAGGGGAGGGGGATCATCGCCTTCGGTATCTCCAGGCCCACACCGGCGGGGGATTCGCCGTACGCCACGCAGTCGTACGGCCGTGAGGTGTCGACGACGTACAGGCCGTCGCGGACGAACGCGGTCTCCTGGCGGGCCTGGGAGACCTGGAGGTTCCCCTGTACGAGGAAGGAGAAGTGGTACAGCTCGGGGTCCGACTGACGGATGAGCTTCGGCGTCCGCCGGAAGCGCATCGGGTGGAACTTCGTGGGCCACACATGGGCGGCGCCGAGTTCCAGGACACGTGCTTGGCCCTGGAAGTCACCGGTGTGGTCGCTGCTCATCTCCATGGGCGCGACGAGGTTCGTCATCTGCTCGCGCCAGTAGTCGAACCGGTCCGCCTGGGGGATGTCGTCGCACCGGAACACCGTCTCGATCATCAAGTGTCCTCATGTCTGCCCTCAGAAGGGGGAAGGGCGGGCGTGGCCTGGGACCGACGTCGTCCGTACGCTAACACCACCCTTGTCTGATGGGCCGTCAGGTATCACGATGGCGGTCCACCGACGAGGAGGCCCGGTATGCGCGTCCTGCCCCGGGGCCGGTTGAGCTACGGCATGCAGCTGCCGGTCCAGTCACAGAGCACCCTCTACGCCGAACCGTGGGAGGAGGCCGCCGGTCCGGCCGATCTCGTGGCCATCGCCCGAGCCGCCGACCGGTCCGGCTTCGCCTACATCGCCGTCTGCGACCACGTGGCCATCCCACGGCGGCTGGCCGACGCGATGGGCACCGTCTGGTACGACCCGGTCGCCACCCTCGCTTACCTCGCCGCGGCCACCGAGCGGGTGCGGCTGCTCAGCCATGTCGCCGTCGCCGCGCTCCGGCACCCCCTGCTCTCCGCCAAGCAGTACGCGACCCTCGACCACCTCTCCGGCGGGCGGCTGATCCTCGGGGTCGGCGCCGGGCACGTACGCGAGGAGTTCGACGCGCTCGGCGTCGACTTCGACGCGCGCGGACCGCTGCTCGACGAGACGGTCGACGCGCTGAAGGCGGCGCTGGGGCCGGAGGAGTTCGCCGACTTCCACGGTGAGCACTTCACGTACCGGGGCCTCGGCCAGGCCCCGCGCCCCGCCCAGACGCCGCGCCCCCCGCTGTGGGTGGGCGGCTCGTCCCCCGCCGCGCTGCGCCGGGCCGCCGTGCGCGGCGACGGCTGGCTGCCGCAGGGCGACCCGCGCGACCGGCTCCCCGCGCAGATCGCCCGGCTGCGCGCGCTGCGCGAGGCGGCGGGTATCGAGGAGCCCGCCGAGATCGGCGCCATCGCCGAGCCGCTGTACGTGGGCGATCCGGCCTGGCGCGTGGGGCGCCGCACGCTCACGGGTGAGCCGGAGCGGCTGGCCGAGTCCCTGCGCGCGTACGCGGCCATGGGCGTGGACCAGATCCAGGTGCGGTTCCGCAGCCGGAGCCGCACCGAACTGACCGACCAGATGGCGGCCTTCGCGGCCGGTGTCGCTCCCCATCTCAATCCTTGAGGAGATCGCCATGGGCAAGCTGGACGGACGCGTCGTGATCGTCACGGGTGCGGCGCGCGGGCAGGGCGAGCAGGAGGCGCGGCTGTTCGCCGCCGAGGGCGCGAAGGTGGTGCTCGCGGATGTGCTCGACGACCAGGGCGGGGCCGTTGCCGAGGAGCTGGGCGGGGAGTCCGCCGCCTACGTCCATCTGGACGTGAGCCGCGAGGACGACTGGGCGGCCGCCGTGACGTTCGCGAAAGACACCTTCGGCACGCTGGACGGGCTGGTCAACAACGCGGGCATCCTCCGCTTCAACGAGCTGACCAGCACTCCGCTGGAGGAGTACCTGTCCGTCGTCCAGGTCAACCAGGTCGGCGCGTTCCTCGGCATGCGCGCGGTCGCGCCCGAGCTGGCGGCGGCGGGCGGCGGCACGATCGTCAACACCGCCTCGTACGTCGCCCTCTCCGGGATGGCCCTGCTGACCTCGTACGCCGCCACCAAGGCGGCCATCGTCGGGATGACCCGGGTGGCCGCGATGGAGCTGGCGGGCAAGGGGATACGGGTCAACGCGGTGTGCCCCGGCGCGGTCGACACCCCCATGAGCAACCCGGCCCGGCTCGACCCCGGCGCGGACCCCTCGGAGGTGGCCGAGGCGTCGGAGGCGGTGAACGGCCTCTACCGCAAGCTGATCCCGATGGGCCGCATCGGCCGTCCCGAGGAGGTCGCCCGCCTCGCGCTCTTCCTCACCTCGGACGACTCCTCGTACATCACCGGCCAGCCGCTCGTGGCCGACGGCGGCTGGCTGAGCGGCGTCTCGGTGTTCTAGGCCGTGTTCTAGTCCGTGGCCCTTGACGGTCCACCGTCCCGGTGCCATGGTCGGATTCAAATCTGACGATACGTCAGATTGCTTGTTACTGGAGGCGGTGACCCCCTTGGAATTCGGACTGTTCGTACAGGGATACGTGCCGGAGCGCCGACGCCGCACCGACCCCGAGGCCGAGCACCACGCCCTCATCGAGGAGACCGAGTACGTCATCCAGGCCGACCGGTCCGGCTTCAAATACGCGTGGGCCTCCGAGCACCACTTCCTGGAGGAGTACTCCCACCTTTCCGCGAACGACGTCTTCCTCGGCTACCTCGCCCACGCCACCGAGCGCATCCACCTCGGCTCCGGCATCTTCAACCCCCTCCCGCAGGTCAACCACCCCGTCAAGGTCGCCGAGAAGGTCGCCATGCTCGACCACCTCTCCGGCGGCCGGTTCGAGTTCGGCTCGGGGCGCGGCGCGGGCAGCCACGAGATCCTGGGGTTCATACCGGGCGTCACCGACATGAACTACACCAAGGAGATCTGGGAAGAGACCATCGGCGAATTCGCCAAGATGTGGCTGCGGGACGAGTACCCGGGCTTCCAGGGCAAGCACTGGTCGCTGCCGCCCCGCAAGGTGCTGCCCAAGCCGTACGGCACCGGCCACCCGGCCATGTGGTACGCGGCCGGGTCCCCGTCCTCGTACGCGATGGCGGGCGCCAAGGGCCTCGGCGTCCTCGGTTTCTCCATCCAGAAGGTCTCGGACATGGAGTGGGTCCTCGACTCCTACAAGAACGCCGTCAAGGACGCGGAACCGGTCGGCGGCTTCGTCAACGACAACGTCATGGTGACCTCGACCGCGATCTGCGCCGAGACCCACGCCAAGGCGGTCGAGATCGCGCTCGGCGGCGGCCTCAACTACCTCCAGTCGCTGCTCTTCCGCTACCACGACACGTTCCCGCGCCCGGACGGCGTCCCGGAGTGGCCCGAGCTCCTCCCCGAGTACACCGAGGAGATCATCGAACTGCTCATCGCCGAGGAGCTGATGATCTGCGGCGACCCGGACGAGGTCCTCCGGCAGTGCGAGCGGTGGGAACAGGCGGGGGCCGATCAGCTCTCCTTCGGGCTGCCGATCGGCATCGGCTACGAGGACACCATCAACACCATCAAGCTCATCGGCGAGCACGTCATCCCGAAGATCGACACCGACCCGGTGCACCGCACGACCCGCTTCCGCCAGGCCGGCTGACCCCCTGAGCGCAGCCGCCAGAAGGGACCCACCCGTGCTCGACCACCTCATCAAGGGCGCGACCGTCGTGGACGGCGCGGGCGCGCCCGGGTACACCGCCGACGTCGGCCTGCGGGACGGCCGGATCGTGGCCGTCGCCGAGCCGGGCACAGTCGGTGAACCGGCCCGCACCAGCGAGGACGCCACCGGGCTCGTCCTCGCCCCCGGCTTCGTCGACCCGCACACCCACTACGACGCCCAGCTCTTCTGGGACCCGTACGCCACCCCCTCCATGAACCACGGCGTCACCACCATCGCGGGCGGCAACTGCGGCTTCACCCTCGCCCCGCTCAACCCCGAGCGCCCCGGCGACGCCGACTACACCCGGCGCATGATGAGCCGCGTCGAGGGCATGTCGCTCGTCGCCCTGGAGGAAGGCGCGCCCTGGAACTGGCACAGCTTCGGCGACTACCTCGACTCCCTGGAGGGACGGATCGCCGTCAACGCGGGCTTCATGGTGGGGCACTGCGCGCTGCGCCGCCACGTCATGGGCCCGGACGCGACCGGCGGCCAGCCCACCCCCGGCCAGCTGGAGCAGATGCTGCTCCTCCTCCACGAGGCGATGGACGCGGGCGCGTGGGGGCTGTCCACCACCCAGTCCTCCACCCACGCCGACGGGGACGGGAAGCCGGTCGCCTCCCGGCACGCCGCGCCCGGCGAACTCCTCGCCCTGTCCCGGGCCGTCGGCGAGCACGAGGGCACCCAGATCGAGGCCATCGTGGCGGGCTGCCTCGACCAGTTCGCGGACGAGGAGATCGACCTGCTGGTGGAGATGAGCGCCGCCGCCGGACGCCCCCTCAACTGGAACGTCCTGACCATCGACGCCGCCGTCCCCGAGCGCGTCCCGCGCCAGCTCCAGGCGAGCGAACGGGCCCGTAAGGCGGGCGGCCGCATCGTCGCCCTCACCATGCCCATCCTCACCCCGATGAACATGTCGCTCGGCACGTTCTGCGCGCTCAACCTCATCCCCGGCTGGGGCGACATCCTGGGCCTGCCCATCCCGGAGCGCATCGCCAGGCTCCGCGACCCGGCCGTACGGGAGGAGATGCTGCGCCGCGCGCACAGCCCCGAGGCCGGGGTCTTCCGCCGCCTCGCCGACTTCGAGCGGTACGTCATCGGCGACACGTACAGCGACGCCAACGCCGGACTCACCGGCCGCGTCGTCCGCGACATCGCCGCCGAGCGCGGACAGGACGCCTTCCACACCCTGGTGGAGGTCTGCGCCGCCGACGGGATGCGTACCGTCCTGTGGCCGATGCCGACCGACAACGACCCGGCCAGCTGGGAACTGCGGCGGCGGACCTGGGAACACGAGGACGTCATGCTGGGCGGTTCGGACGCGGGCGCCCACCTGGACCGCATGTGCGGCGCCCCGTACACCACCCGCTTCCTCGGCGACTGCCTGCGCGGCCGCGGGCTGGTCCCGCTGGAGCGGGCCGTGCGGATGCTCACCGACGACCCGGCCCGGCTGTTCGGCCTGCGCGAGCGCGGCCGTATCACCGAGGGCTACCACGCCGACCTCGTCCTCTTCGACCCCGAACGGATCGACGCGGGCCAGGCGAAGCTGGTCCACGACCTGCCCGGCGACAGCCCCCGCCTGGACTCCCGGGCGGCGGGCATGGTGAGCGTCCGGGTCGGCGGCGTCGAAACCATCCGCGACGACGAGATCACCGGCGCGATACCGGGCAGAGTCCTGCGCTCGGGCCGCGACACCCGCAGCGTGTCGACACGTGGCTGAACCGGTGCGGCGCGAACCGGTGCGAGGCGAACCGGTGCGAGGCGAACCGGTGCGAGGCGAACCGGTGCGGCGCGCCGCCCTGGTCACGGGCGCCTCGCGCGGCATCGGCCTGGCGGTGGCGAAGGCCCTGGTGGCGGACGGGGTGGCGGTGTGCGTGACGGCCCGCGAGCCCGCCGCCCTGGCCTCCGCCGTACGCGAGCTGGGCCCGCACGTCATCACCTGCCCGGGTGACGTGGCGGACCCGTCGCACATCGAGGAGGCCGTGGCGCGCACGGTCGCCGCCTTCGGCCGCCTCGACATCCTCGTCAACAACGCCGCGACCAACGCCCCGCTCGGCCCGCTGATCGACGCCGACCCGCTCGCCTGGCGCACGGCCTTCACGGTCAACGTGGAGGCCCCGCTGCGCCTGGCGCAGGCGGCCTGGCGCGCCTGGATGCGCGACCACGGCGGCGCGATCGTCAACATCTGCACCGAGGGCACCCACGGCGTGGGCCCCGGCATCGGCGCCTACGGCACCAGCAAGACGGCGCTCCTGCGCCTCACCCGCCAGCTCGCCGCCGAACTCGCCCCGGGCGTCCGCGTCAACGCGGTCTCCCCGGGGCTGATCCGCACCGAGATGGCCCGCTTCGTCTGGGAGCCCGACGAACCGTCCATCGCCGCCACCCTCCCCCTGGCCCGCATCGGCGAACCGGAGGACGTGGCGGGCGCCGTTCGCTGGCTCGTCTCGGACGAGGCGTCCTGGATCACCGGCACCGACCTGGTGGTGGACGGCGGCCGCCGGGTCCGGGCGGCCTACCGTGGGGCTACCAGATGATGGCGTCGTCCAGGTTCTGCTGCCAGTAGGTGACCTTGATGGAGTCGTCGATCCAGACGCCCTTGGCGGGCAGCGACGGGTGGGCGGCCGAGGAGACGTCCTCGTCGGCGGTGCGGCCCTGGAACCAGACGGTGAGCGACTTCTCGGTGTGGCCGTGCTTGCCGCTGCCGTCGGCGGCCGACAGGTTCACCGAGGCGTAGCCGGACTGCTTCGGGGCGAGCGTGACGACGGCCTGCGGCTTCGACGCCTCGATGACCGGCGGCACCGACTGGGCCTCGCCGAACTGGACGGCCGGGTACTGGTACAGGTTGCAGGGGACGCTGCCGGTGTTGGTGACCGTCAGCAGCATGTGGTTCACCGGGCGGCTCAGGGGAGCCGCGACCGTCTTGGTGTTGGACCCCTGGCAGGTGACGGCGGCCTTGGCCTTCGCCGCCCCCGCGGCCCGCGCGCCCTCGGCGTGGGCGGTCGCCCCGTTGCTGTACGCGGTCAGGGACAGCGCGGCGACCGCGACGGTCGCGGCGGCGGTCACGAAGCGGGCGCGGGACATCCGGATGCTCGACATGGGTGAGCCCTTTCGGTGGTGCGGTGCGTGTGGTGCTTGGATGACCGGAGCTTGTGGGGTGATCTGTCCCAACCGCCAGAAAATCCGGGCAGTTTGGGACAGTGGAACGCGAAAACGGGCTGTGACCAGGGGGAACGCCAGGGGCTTGGGACGCGGAAATGGGACGCGCCGGGCCGCACAGGGATGGGGAGAAACGGGTGTCAGGGGCACGAGGGGCGGCCGGGACGGACGCGGAGGCGTTCGCGGAGCTGCTGCGGGGGTTCAAGGAACGCGCGGGGCTGAGCTACGGGGCGCTCGCCAAGCGATTACACATGAGCACGTCCACGCTGCATCGTTACTGCAACGGCAGCGCGATACCGCCCGACTACGCACCGGCCGAGCGGCTCGCCCGGGTGTGCCGGGCGACCCCCGACGAGCTGGTCGAGCTGCACCGGCGGTGGATTCTGGCGGACGCGGCGCGGAGGCGTAAGGCAGCGGGCCCCGAGGCAGCGGCGCCCGAGGAGCAGGCGCCCGCCGCCGCCCGGGACGGCGAACCCGCAGCCCTGGAAGCCGAATCCGCCGCCCAGGACGCCGAGCCCGCCGAATCCGGTAAGCAGGCCGAACCCACCCAGCCTGCCGAACCCACCGAGCCCGCCGCAGGCGATGAACCGGTCGTCGGCGACCCCGCCCCCTCCGCACCCGTGCGGCCAGGTCGGCGCCGCACCGCGCTCATCGCCTCCGTCGCCACGGCCGCCGTGCTGGGAGCCCTGGTGCTCGCCGTGAACCTGTCGTCCTCCGGGGACGACGGTGCAGACCGGCGGGCGGGCGATGTCACCGTCCCCCCGACCAACGCGCCCGCCACCACCGTCCGGGCGGACGGCAAGCGCCAGTCCAAGCCGCCCTCCTCGCCCTCCTCCCCAGCCCCATCCCGGAGCGCGAAGACCGGCGAACCCCCCGCCCCGACGCGGGAGTCCGGCGCGCGCGGCGGCGGGGAGGCGCACGGGGGCGGGGGCGCCGCCGAGCGCACCGGCGGCGTACCGGTCAACGTCGCCATCCGCCCCTACATCTACGAGAGTCCGTGCAGCCAGCACTTCCTCGTCGACGCCGAGCCCGCACAGGTCGGCCCGCCCGCCGCCGAGCAGGACGCGCCCCGCTGGGCGGCCGCGAACGGCGCGGTCTCCTCGGGGGAGCAGCGCGTGGCCCTCACCGTCCAGGGCACCGGGAAGGACACCGTCGTCCTGGAGGCGCTGCACATACGCGTCGTCGACAAGGGCGCCCCGCTCGCCTGGAACGACTACTCGATGGGCGTCGGCTGCGGCGGTGGCGTCGGCACCAAGTCGTTCGGCGTCGACCTCGACGACGGCAGCCCCACCGTCACCGTCGAGAACGGTCAGCGCGACTTCCCGTACAAGGTCAGCGAGTCCGACCCGGAGGTCTTCTACGTCTCCGCCCGCACCACGGCGCACGACGTCCGGTGGGACCTCTCCCTGAAGTGGTCCAGCGGCGACCGCCACGGCACCGTGCACATCGACAACAACGGCACCCCGTTCCGCACCAGCGCCGACGCCGGACGCCCCGGCTACGACTACCCGCTGGGCGGCAGCGAGTGGATCGAGCGGGCGGAATCCTGATAATTCGGCTCCCCATGGTAAATCGCAGGGCCCATCAAAAAGACCCATCAAAAGGACCTCATCGAAGGTGCGTCCCACCGGTATTGAATGAGGGACTTTTGATGGATGTCTGAGCATTGCTTGACGAGCGGGGAGCTCTCAAGAATGACAGGCGTCACCGAGCGCGGAAGGACTTCCCACCGGAAGCCGCCTTCCCGGGCGCGCAGCCGCACCGCTTACCAACGACGGTGACGCCGCCCACCGCTTCCAGAACCAGGTCGAGGCCGACAAGGGGCCGCGGGACGCCCCGAGGTTTGGACAAAGGAGTTCCCTCCCCATGACGCAGTCCGTAAGCGCGCGCGAATTCGCACTTCCACCGCTCACTCCCGGTCCGCATCGCAAGAGGCTCGGCCTCATCTCCATCGTCGCCTCCTTCGGAGGCCTGCTGTTCGGCTACGACACCGGCGTAAGCAACGGTGCAGAGAACCCGATGCAGATCGAGCTCGGTCTGGACAATCTGTCGTTGGGCGTCGTCATCAGCTCACTGATCTTCGCCGCCGCGGTGGGCGCGCTGTTCGGCGGGCAGGTCTCCGACGCCTGGGGGCGTCGCAAGACGATCCTCCTGTTCGCGGTTCTGTTCTTCTTCGGCACGCTGTTCGTCGTGTTCTCGCCGGGCTTCGAGGCCCTCGTGACCGGACGGATCCTGATCGGGCTCGCGGTCGGTGGTGCGTCGACCGTGGTTCCGGTCTACCTCGCCGAGCTCGCGGCAGTCGAGATCCGGGGCTCGATCACCGGGCGGAACGAGCTGGCGATCGTGACCGGCCAGCTCGCCGCCTTCGTGATAAACGCGATCATCGGCACCGTCTTCGGTGATCTGAACGGCGTCTGGCGCATCATGTTCTCCATCTGCGCGCTCCCTGCCATAGCCCTGTTCGTGGGCATGCTGCGGATGCCCGAGTCGCCTCGCTGGCTGGTCGAGAAGGGACACGACGACCAGGCTCTGGCGGTATTGAAGACCGTCCGTTCGGAGGAGCGGGCCATCGCCGAACTGGCCGAGGTGCAGCGCGTCGCCGCAGAGGAGAAGGAGGACCGCCACGTCGGTGTGCGGGCGATTTTGGCGAACAAGTGGCTGATCCGGATCCTGCTCGTCGGCATCGGGGTCTCCATGACCCAGCAGCTCACCGGCATCAACTCGATCATGTACTACGGCCAGCGGGTGCTGATCGAGGCAGGATTCACGGCAGGCGCGGCGCTCATCGCCAACATCGCCTCGGGTGTCTTCGCCGTCATCGGCGGCGTTATCGCGCTCTACAACATGGACAGGATCAACCGGCGCAACACCTTCGTCATCGGTCTCTCGCTGACCACGACCTGCCATCTCCTCATCGGGGCCGCTTCGATGGTGCTGCCGGTCGGGAACCCGCTGCGCCCGTACGTCCTCCTGTTCCTCGTCGTGGCGTTCGTCTTCTCGATGCAGTCATGCCTCAACGTCGCGGTGTGGGTGTGGCTGGCGGAGATCTTCCCGCTGCACATGCGCGGCCTGGGGATCGGCGTCGCCGTGTTCTTCGGGTGGCTCATGAACGCACTGCTCGCCCTGTTCTTCCCATCGCTGGTCGCAGGGGTCGGTATCACCGGGGCGTTCTTCTTGTTCGCCGGCATCGGTGTGGTCGCGCTGATCTTCGTCGTCACCCAGGTGCCTGAGACCCGCGGAGTGTCGCTGGAGAAGCTGGAAGAGGGCGTCACCAGCGGTACCGTCTACGACTTCAGGACGGCCGGCCGCGTGGGCGGTAGTGCGGGATGAGCAGGCAGGTGCCCCGGTAGCGGCCGTACCCGCTGGGCGGCAGCGAGCGGATCGAGCGGGTGGGGTAGGGCCTGTCGTTTGGATCAGGCCGGGCTCGCGGGGTCTGGCACGCGCATCTGCGGCGTTGTCGTCACTCGCCGACGCTCCGCGTCGACTCCCTCCTCCGCCTTGCAGCTGCACGCACCAGACCCCGCTCCCTGATCCGGCCTGATCCAAACGACAGACCCCAGCCACGCACTTCGGCCGAAACTCCACCTGGCCGGGGGCCGCTATCCGTTAGGGTTCACCGCGGAAACGTCGTCCGTCGCATCGCCTTCCGTCGCGCATTCCATGACCTGATTCGCAGCAGCGTCATACCCGCGCCACGGAACCGCTCGACGACGTGGGTGTCGCTCTATCCTCAGGAGGGCGCTCATGAGCCCCACCGACACCTCACCCGGCTGGTACGTCGACGGCCGCTGTCTGAACTGCAACCTCGCCCGCCAGTACGCGCCCGGCCTTATCGG
Source organism: Streptomyces sp. NPDC005962 (assembly GCF_040629205.1). Taxonomy (NCBI): domain Bacteria; kingdom Bacillati; phylum Actinomycetota; class Actinomycetes; order Kitasatosporales; family Streptomycetaceae; genus Streptomyces; species Streptomyces sp. NPDC005962. Next base: position 162,434 of record NZ_JBEXVE010000017.1, read on the forward strand.
CTACACGCCCGGCGGCGACTACGGCGGCCTGTCGACGGTCCTGCGTCAGCCCGAGAACGAGGACGAGGTCCGGCAGCTCTACATGGCCGCCCACTCGTGCCCGACCCGGTCCGTGCACCCGCCCGCCGATGCGTGGGAGCCGGACTCGGACCCGTACCCCCTGCCCCTGGACGAGGCCGGAACCGTCCTGCTGTGCGGGCACGCCTCACCGCGGACCTACGGCGCCGCCTCCTACCTGCTGCGCCGCCCCGATGCCACCGCGATGATGATCGACACCCCGCGCTGGCAGCCCGCGCTCGCCCGCCACTACGAGGAGCGGGCCGGGAAGATCACCGACGTGCTGCTCACCCACCTCGACCATGTGGCGCACGGCCGCCGGTACGCCGACGCGTTCGGCGCCCGGCTGTGGATTCACGAGGGCGACCTCCACTCCCGGCCCGACGCCGACTCGGTCATCCGCGGCCGGGACCCGGTGGAGATCGGCCCGGGCGTGATCGCCCACCCGTTCCCCGGCCACACGGCGGGCAGCACGGTCTTCGTCGCGGACGACACGTTCTGCTTCACCGGCGACGCGTTCTTCTGGTCCGAGTCCGAGCAGGACTTGGAGGTGGCCGACAGCGTCGTCTACGACTCGATCAAGACCCTGGCCGCGTCGGTGGCACGCGGGGCCGAGGAGCTGACCTTCGAATGGGTCCTCCCCGGCCACGGCAGCTTCCACCGCCTCCCCGCCGAAGAGATGAGGACCCGCATGCGAGCCCTCGCCCACCGGGCCACCACGTATCCGGAGCAGCCGATCGACTACGGCAAGGTCCGCTACTGACCTGTACCGACCCGTACGGACCTGTACCGACCCGTACGGACCTGTACGGACCCGTACGGACCCGGCGGACGGAGGACCTGATCACAGCGTGATGACGACCTTGCCGTGGACGTGGCGTCCGGCCTGCAGCGTCACGGCGTCGCGGATCTTCTCGATCGGGAAGGTCGCGGCGATCGGCACGGTGAGCTGACCCGCGAGGATCGCGTCAGTGATCCGTTCCGGGGCATCCGGCGCCGCGTCGACGCCGCCGGTCGCGCGCACACCGCCGGGAGGGTTGAGCCCCGCGGCGATTCGTGGAGACCCGCTCGGGCGGTACGCCGAGCGCGAGCGCGGTCTTCGCCGTCTCGGTGCCGAACAGGTCGGTCGCCGCGGTCACGCCACCGGGAACGGCCGTCCGTACCCGGTCGGCCAACCCGGCGCCGTATGCCACGGGTTCGGCGCCCAACCGCCGCAGGAAATCGAACGTGCCCTCCGAGGCGGTCCCGATCACGCGGGCACCGGCGAGCTTCGCGAGCTGCACGGCGAACACGCCCACACCGCCGGCGGCGCCGCCGATCAGGAGGGTGTCGCCGGACCGCAGACCGACCGCCGCCAGCGCGGCGGCGGCGGTCAGCCCGGCCACCGGAAGCGTGCTCGCCACCTCGTCGCTGATGCCCTCCGGCGTGTGGAAGAGAGCCCGGCGGGTTCTCGCCGCGCTGGAGGAACTGGTTCCTAGGCTGGTGCCGTGATCGATTCCAGGGCACTGCGAACCCTGCTCCCCGCGGGCCGCGACGACAGCGGGTGGGAGCCCGTCACCTCCGGCGAGTCCGGGGCCGCGGTCTTCCGCTCCGATGACGGCGCTCGGTACGCGAAGTGCGTGCCCCCGCACCAGACGGCCTCGCTGGAGGCGGAGCGGGACCGTGTCGAATGGCTTCACGCCCGGGGCATTCCAGGCGCCCGGGCACTCGACTACCGCGTCACCGCTGCGGGCGGCTGCCTGGTGACCAGCGCCGTGCCGGGCGTCCCCGCGGACCGCGTCCCGGCCGCCACGCTCCACGCGGCGTGGGAGCCGATCGCCGACGCCGTGCGGCGGCTGCACGATATGCCGCTCCAGGACTGCCCCTTCAGCCGCGACCTCCGCCAGATGTACGCCACCGCCCGCGAGGTCGTGGCGCGCGGCGCGGTCAACCCGGACTTCCTCCCCGTCGACCAACAGCACACCCCACCTGACGAACTGCTCGCCCGCCTCGCCCCGCAGCTCGAAGCCCGCCTGGACCAGGAAGCCGCCGAAGCGGTCGTCTGCCACGGGGACTTGTGCCTGCCCAACATCGTCCTCGACCCGACGACCCTGACCGTGACGGGCTTCATCGACCTGGGCCGCCTGGGCCGCGCCGACCCCTACGCCGACATCGCCCTCCTCCTGGCCACCGCCCGCGAAACCTGGCCCGACGCCCACCAGACGGCCACGGCGGAAGCCCTGTTCGCCACCCACTACGGCACCGCCCTGGACCGCACCCGGGAGTGCTTCTACCTCCACCTCGACCCCCTCACCTGGGGGTAGCACCGGTTTGACCGACGCGGGCGGGCGCGGGCATCTCACATCAATGAGGGTGCCAGGGATCGGGACGCTGAGTTAGCGTCAGCGCGATCCGACCAAGGGGCTTCGCGTGCAATCGTCAGATACATCCGCCATGTCAGCGATCACCGATAGGCGATCGGCGGCGGACCTCGACTTTCCGCCGGTGCGTAACGGGGTCGACTACCTCGTCAGCGTGGTGGATCACCTCGTGGCCTTCGAGTATGACCACGAGGTGACCCTCCGCGACTTGAAGTACGGGGTGCTCCACCTCCAGAGCGCCGTCGAGGTCCTGCTGAAGGCCCGACTGCAGCGTGAGCACTGGGCCCTGGTCTTCAAGGATCCTGGGATCGCTTCCGAAAAGCGGTTCCTGGAAGGCGACTTCGAAAGCTGCACCACCGACGATTCCGTGTACCGGCTGCGCCGCATCGTCGGCCTCTGCATCACCGACCAGGAGCACTCGGCGCTGAGAGCGTTGGCGAAGCTCCGCAACGCTCTCCAGCACTACGGTCTCCGGCACAACGCCCGCGCTGTCGAGGCGCGTGCCGGCGAGGTGCTGGACTTCCTCGTCCGCTTCCTGGAGGAGGAACTGCTGCCCGGGCTCAGCCCCGAGGAGGGAGAGGCGGTCGGTGCGGAGATGGACCGCGTCCGCGAAGGCCTGCGAGACATCGCGGCGTACGTCACCAAGCGTATGAACCGGCTGAGAGGCGAACTGACCGGGTGGGAGGACCGCGTCATCCACTGCCCGGACTGTGACCTGTGGGCCCTGGTTCTTGGCCCACCGATCAGCCGGTGCCACTTTTGCGGCACGACGTATCCGGATCCTGGCGAACTCGCCTCCGCCTACTACTGGTGCGACCCCCGGCAAGACCACCTGGTCGGCCCCTGCCCCGCCTGTCATGAGCCGACCTTTGCCCGCGAAGTCCGCCTGCGCAGCGCTCCGCGCGACCTTTACGGTGTGTGCCTCACCTGCACGGCCCGGCTTCTCCGCCAAACCGACTACTTCTGACGCAACCGGCGTGCTGTCGACCGCCCGTCAGGCGGCGTCGGCACCTCTTTGGCCTGCGTTGCGCTGTACTAGGCGTCGAACACGCCGCGTTCGATGTCCAAAAGGAATGCCTGCCATCCCTCACGGCTGAAGCGGAGGGCCGACCGGCCGGGCTCCTTACTGTCCCGCACGGCCCGGCCACCGCTGACGGTAGCCGCGACCTCTATGCAGTTGTTGTTCTGGCCCGAGTACGACGACTTGATGTACGGGCCTACAGCGTCAGGGGTCACGATTCGTCTTCCTTGCTGCTTCGCAGGACGCGCCGGATAAGTTGTGCGCTTGCATCCGGCGTGAGTGCCGCCGATCGTAGCTGGTCAAAAGCGCGTGTGTAAGCTGCCAGATCGTCCGAGGCTTCGAGAATGGACGCTCCTCTGAGGTTGTCGATCGCGACGGCTTCAACTGTCGGCTGATTGTCGAAGGAGAACGACGAGAACGGGTACGTCATTCCGGCCCGCACTCCTGCTGCCAGCGGCAGAATCTGAAGGGTCACGTTCTGCCGCTTGCCCACCTTGAGCAGGTGCTCAAGCTGGTCGAGGTAGACGTCATCGGGGACCAGCCGGTTGATGACGACTGGTTCCCAGATGACGGCCGCGTAGCTTGTACCGCCTTCACTGATCTTCGCCTGCCTCTCCTCGCGAACCTTCACCAACTGAGCAACGGATTCAGACGATACGAAGTCGGGCCCAGCTGTGCTTGCGCACTCGGCGTACCCCGCCGTCTGCAGCAGCCCCGGCACGAGAACTGTCTGCCATTCGCGAATGGATGTGGCGTCGTCTTCAAGCGAGATGTGGTTCCGGTAGCCGTCTGAAAGCTCCGGGAAGTTCAACCACCAGCCGCGATGGTTGCTGTTCTTGGCGAGCCATACGAGATGGTCGCGCTCTTTCTCGTCCGTGACGCTGTAGCGGTCCAGGAGGAGCAAGACCTCCGCAGGTTTGGCTGTGGTGATCCCATCTTCCATGCGGCTGATCTTGGATCGCGAGCCGTAGATGAACGCCGCGGCCTGTTCCTGGTCGAAGCCAGCCTTGAGCCTGTGGCGCTGCATCCTGCGACCGAACCGCCTGCTGCGCACGGTCGGCTTCCCACCTGCGGGCATGTTGTGGTCTCCCTCTCTCCAAGTCCTCAGTCTGCCTCCAGTAGCAGACGTTGAGTGACGTTTCACGACAGAGCACTTCGTGCACGTGTGCACTCTAGGGCGATTGCGTGAGTGGGTGAGGTACGTCTAGTCTCTGTGCATGCGCCGCTACAGAGCGCAATCTTGACGAACAGTCAGGGGGTAGGTCTGCCATGCCCAGAACCGTCACGGACGAGTCGCGCCGGGACACCTTCCGGATCGCCAAGCACATAAGGAACGTGCCGGGAGTACGGGCGCGGGTGAGCAAGAGCCTCGCGAACTGAGGGATCAGCGGCAGCGTCGCCGACGACGTGATCCTGTCGGCCAGCGAACTGGTGTCCAACGCCATCAAGCACTGCCGTGTGACCTTCGCCCGGATCGAGATCAGCGTCTCGGTCCAGGGGCAGGACGTCGTGCTGGAGATCTCCGACCCCGACGGGGACAGACTCCCGCGGCTCCGCGTCGCCGACGTCGACGCAGAGGGCGGCCGTGGCCTCTATGTCGTCGAGCAACTGGCCCACACGTGGGGGTACCGGAACCGGGGGTGCGGAAAATGCGTATGGGCGCGGTTCATCGCCGTGGAAGAGCCTGACGCGCCCGTTGACGCGTAACAGGGAACGCTGCGCGCGGTCCGTCAGTTCGCCGCGCGCGGCGCGCAAGTTCGTGCAAGTACCTGGCCCCTGCCCTGATGCCCGAGCAAGATCGGACATACGCCAGTATTCGACCCCCGTGGAGGCCCGCATGGCACTGCACAAGTTGGGACAGGACCCGGAGAGCCCGGATGGCAAGTCGCCCACCGTGTACATCGACGACGAGACGGACCACTACATCCTCCAAGGCTGGAAGGTGACGGACCCGGCCCGCTTGGGCCAGATGGACATCCCCGAGCATGAGACGGTGATCGAGTTTCCGCGCCGCATGATGCAGTTCTTCCCGGAGGTGAAGGGTAGGAGTGGAACCGACGCTTGAGCAGCGGCTGAGGAGCTGCCACGGCACGGCCGTGCACCTGGAAATGCGGGACGGCTACATGCGGTCCGACCCGCGCTACATCGCTTGGCGGAACGGTGTCCGCAACGCACCCGAGGACAACGATCCGACCCTCCGGTCGTGGCTCACTCTCGTGGCTGAGCTGACCGCCAGGGGCGTCGAGGTCCGGCGGGCGCGGATCGTCTCCGAGCCGGTAAGCGACTACATCGCGTTCGAGCACCATCTGACAGCTGCCAACGTCGAGGCGGGTGAGTCGGTCCGTTGGCTGCCCCGAAGGCAGGCGTCGGACATCGCCCTTCCCGGCAACGACTGCTGGGTGCTGGACGGCAAGCTCGTCGTGTTCCATCACTTCGACGGGGACGGCGAACTCGCCCCCGATGACGAGACCGCCACAGATGATCCGGCAACGGTGAAGCTGTGCGGGTCCGCCTTCGAGGCGGCGTGGGAGCGAGCAGTGCCGCACGCGGAGTACTCACCTCCTCGTCGGCCCTGACGAGGACGCCGCATTGCCGTCGTCGTCCACTGTCGCCGAAGCGCGGCGCGCGCTCGGCCAGCGCCTGCGTGAGATCCGGAAGGACTCCGGTCTCACCGCACGGGCGCTGGCCGCTCGCGCGGGGTGGCATGAGTCCAAGTGCTCCCGCATTGAACACGGGCGCACGCCGCCCTCCGACGCCGACATCCGGGCGTGGACGCTGCATTGCGGGGCCCAGGACCAGATCACGGACCTCATCGCGACCGCCCGGACAGTCGAGGGCATGTACATCGAGTGGCGTCGCATGGAGCGTGCCGGGCTCAAGCGCGTCCAGGAGTCGGTGGCACCCCTCTTCGAACGCACCCGGCGATTCCGCGTCTATCAGTCCTGGGTGATCCCCGGACTGCTCCAGACGTCCGCCTACACCAGTGCTGTCCTGGGCACGGTCGCAACGCTGCGCGATGTTCCGGGCGATGTCGAGGATGCCGTGTCGGTTCGGATGGAGCGCCAGCGTGTTCTCCACTCCGGCGATCACCGATTCGCCATGCTCATCGAGGAGTGGGTGCTGCGGACCGTGATCGGGAATGCCGAGGTCATGGCCGGACAACTCGGCCACCTGATCGCCGTGGCGTCCCTGCCGTCCGTCAGCCTGGGCATCATCCCCATGGGCGTGTCACGAGGCGCCGGATGGCCCGTCGAGTCGTTCACGATGTACGACGACGACCAGGTCAACGTGGAACTGGTCTCCGCCCACCTCACGGTCACACAGCCCCGTGAGGTGAAGGAGTATGGGCGGGCCTTCGCCGAGCTATCGGCCATCGCCGTCTATGGCGCGGCAGCACGTACGTTGATCACCGCTGCGATCGACTCACTCGGGTGATCCCGCGCAAGTCCGCGCACGTTCGTTGAGCTGGTTGATGGCCGCTTCGTAGCGTCCTGGAGCATGAGACGTCCCCAGCAGACCAGCATGAGTGGTCCTGTTCACCTGTCGGTACCTGACCTGGAGCCGGTGCCGGTGCAGGGCTGCAAGATCTGCGCGGCGCTGGACAGGCAGCGGGCCGAGGCACGCCGAACGGGCAATCTGTCCAAGGTCACGGACATCAACGTTGAGATCCGACGACACCAAGCCGACGAAGCGTCATGAGCGGGTTCTCGTGGCGCTGGCGTGAGCTGGCAGGTGTACCGCGAGACGCGCAAGTGAGCCGATTTCCTGATCTCCCACCCCGGCCGCCCATTCCCTGGCAGGACAGCGGCCGGAGCGGGTGCACGTGCACGACGGCACGGGGAGATGCCTCGCGCCGACCGCACAGAAGGGAAATATCCCTGATGCAGCTGTTCGGGTTCAAGGCCGTCATCCGACAGGACCCGGAAGACGGCGACACCATGCCGGACCAAGACGACCAAACTCCGCCCGGATCGGGTGACAGCGGGGACGGTCGTCAGTACGTGGTGAGGCCGTAGCCCGCCTCATTCCCCGCCAGCCTGGCTCGTGCGAAGCAGAGGGCCGGGCTGGCGCCGTTCGAGAGGAGCCGGAGCGGGACGTGGCATATCACTGGCACGAGAAGGGGGCGGCCGATCATTGGCATGCGTACGCGTGGAACGGCCCGGAGCGGCCACCGGACAGCGACCGGAACGATCACGGCTCCTCCAGTCCTCCCTTGGAGATCAGCCACTGGCTGCGGCAGAGACCGGAGTACGTCAAGGCGACCTTCAAGATCCCGGACGATCGTGACAAGGCCCGCGCCTGGCTGCAAGAGACGCTGGACGAATACCCGAGCCGTGAAGGTCCGTTCAGCCGTCACAAGGTGTCCGAACTGGCCTACACCTCGGAGTGCCTGGAGGCTGATCATGATGTGGTCTGGGGGTACTACAGCGAGTCGGGCCGGTACGTGTCCCGGGGCCTGATCTTCTGCCCCCGCGCGGGCGAATGCTGCCCCCAACCGCCCGGAACCTAGTGCCGGATCACTCAAGCAGCAGCGCTTGTCCGCCGGTTCGGACGGCAGCTGGTTGTTCCGGGCTCGGGATGGGCGGGTCAGCCGCCGAGGGCGGCGGCCATGCGGTCGAGGTCGGTGAGGAGGGCGGTCAGGCGTTGTTCGGGGATGGTGTCGATCATCTGCCGTTCGATGGCGTAGACGGCGGACCGGACCGCGTCGAGCCGGGCGCGGCCGTCGGGGGTCAGGTGGGTGGGCAGGGCGCGGCCGTGGTCGGTGGTGGCGGGGCGGGAGACCAGGCCCGCGTCCTGGAGGTTGCGCAGGACGACGTTCACTGACTGCCGGGTGACGAACGTGGCTCGGGCGAGTTCGGCGTTGGACAGGCCGGGCCGCTGGTCCAGGAGTTCGAGGCAGGCGTACTGCGGCACGGTCAGGTGGTGTTCGCGCAGCGCCGTGTCCATGGCGCCGCGCAAGGCCGCGGCGGCGCGTTTGAGGCGGTATCCCACGTGTTCCGTGACGTCGTCGGCGGGGTGGGGCGGTGCGGTGGGCTTCGGGTCTTCCATGTCAGGAGTTTGACATATGGGCGGGGCGTGTTTACGTTCGTGATGTCAAAGTCCTGACATCCTCACCGACGCCGGAGGCGCCAACCATGAGCACCCCCACCACGACGATCTCTGTTGACTCCGACGTGATCACCATGGTCAACGTCTTCACCGTCGCCCCGGAGCGGCAGATCGAGCTGGCCGACGCTCTCGACCGGGCGACCAGGGACGTATTCCTGACCGTGCCGGGCTTCGTCTCCGCGAACCTGCACGTCAGTCTGGACGGCCGTCGGGTCGTCAACTACGCGCAGTGGGCCAGTGAGCAGCAGCACCAGGAAGCGATGCGGCGTTCGGACGTCCGCGAGCACATCGCCGAGGCGGCGGCGATCGCGGAGGCGTACGATCCGACCTTCGCGCGGGTCCGTTCCATCCATCACCCCCACGGGCGGCGGGCATGACCCCCGGTCACCATCAGGTGCCTCAGTCACCGAAAAGTGCGTTCTTCCAGGTCAGCTCGCGCTCTCCTACAGTTTCCGAGTAACTACAAGAGAGCGCGTCAGAAGGGCGATCACCGTTGGCCACCATTGATGTCTTCAACCACAACGTCCCGGCTGAAAGCGAGTTCGGCTACTCGCAGGCGATCAAGTCCGGCGAGCTGATCCACGTCTCCGGACAGCTCGCGCTCGACGAGGCGGGCGAGTTCCGTTACGCGGGCGACTTCGCGGCCCAGCTCAAGCAGACCTACGCCAACCTGGACAAGGTCCTGGACCACTACGGCGTCACCCGGAACCAGGTCGTCTCGCAGACTCTGTACGTGGTGGACCTGCGGCAGCGCGCCGCGGCGACGGCGGAGGGCAATCTGGCGTACTTCGGCGATCACCGCCCGGCCAGCACGGTGTTGGGCGTCACCGAGCTGACCTTTCCCGGCCAGGTCATCGAGATCAGCTTCGTCATCGACGAGAAGCTGCCCCGCTGAGCCCGCCGGGAGTGTCGGCGATCCGGGCGATGAGGAAGTCGAGCCGCTCCTCCTGACCGGCCGGGGGGATGCGGCCGCTGTCCGACAGGACGGCCAGGCCGTGCAACGCGCTCCAGATGACTTCCGCGAACAGTTCGCGCCGGTCGTTGTCCGGGCGGAAGCAACTGACGAACTCGTCGAAAGCGGCTCGTAGCGGGGGCGGGGTCTCGGCGCTCGCGAACTTCAGGTCGGTGGGGAGGACGAACATGGCCTCGTACAAGGCAGGCCGCTCCGTCGCGAAATCCAGATAGGCGCGGCAGACGGGGCGCAGGGCCCGCCCCGGTTCGGGGGCGGTCTGCCGCGCGCGGCGCAGGTGGGCGGCGAGTTCGCTGAAGCCGTCGAGGGCGACGGCGCCCACGATGGCGCTCTTTCCGTTGAAGTGGCTGTACAGCACCGGCTGGCTGTACTCGACGCGTTCGGCCAGCCGTCGCGTCGTCACCGCCTCCCAGCCTTCGGTCTCCGCGAGTTCGCGCGCGGCCGTGATGATCAGCTGATGACGGTGGGCGCGTTCGCGTTCGCGACGCTCGTTGATGGCGGACATGACGACATCCTAGCGATGCTAGGCGCCCTGTCGAAAATAGTTCCAGATCTAGCTCGTACCGGCGGGCGGGTCGGCGTAGACGCCGTGGGTCATGCCGGTGGCCTGGCCGACTTCGATGAGGTAGCCGTCCGGGTCGCGCAAGTAGCACCGCACTTCGGCCTTGCGGTCGATGGGCGGGGTGAGGAACTCGGCGCCCTTCGCGCTCCACTCCCGGTGGCATGCCTCGATGTCGGCGACGCGGAGGTTGAGGAAGGCGCTGACCGTGCTCGGGTCGGTGGGCGGGCGCAGGGTGACGTCCGGCTTGTCGGGGGTGGGGCCGCCACCCGGGTTCATGATGATCCATCCGTTGGCGAGCCTGATGGTGCAGGGGTTCTCCTCAAGTACCACCTCACCGCCGAGCACGTCGGTGTAGAAGGCGCGGGACCGGGCTACGTCGGCCACCGTCAGAAAGTGGGTGAGGAGGAGCCCGGAATCCGGGGCGGGAAAACCATCGCGGTGCATGCGAGACCTCCAGGCGAAGCGGATGTTTCCGCCCATAGTGGTGGATGGGCGTCCGTGGACATGGCGGAACACGGCGGAGAGGGTTCACGGACGCCGTAACGGCGGCCCTGGCGCCGTAACGGCGGCGCGGGGGCCCTGTCGGAGGCCCTATCGGCAGCCCTGGGTGCCCGTATCGGGCGTCCTTAGACTCCGCTCATGACGCTCCCTGACACCACCGCGCTCGCCCGCGACCTCGCCCCCGCCGGAGTGCTGCGCGCCTCCGTCAATCTCGGTAACCCCGTCCTCGCCCAGGGCGCCCCGGACGCGCCTCGCGGCGTCACCGTCGAGCTGGCCGGTGAGATAGCCCGGCGCCTCGGCCTGCCGGTGGAGTTCCTCTGCTTCGACGCGGCCCGCAAGTCCTTCGAGGCGATGACCACCGGCCGTGCCGACCTGTGCTTCCTCGCCGTCGAACCGGCCCGTGAGGCGGAGGTCGCGTTCGCCGCCCCGTATGTGCACATCGAAGGGATGTACGCCGTCCCGGCCGAGTCACGGCTGCGGACACCGGACGACGTGGACCGCGCGGGTGTCCGTATCGGGGTGAAGCAGGGCTCCGCCTACGACCTGTACCTGACGCGCACCCTGCGCCATGCCGCCGTGGTCCGGGGCACGGACGGGGTGGACGTCTTCCACGGCGAGAAGCTGGAGGTCGCGGCGGGAATCCGGCAGCCACTCACCGCGCACCTCGCCGAACGGCCCGAACTGCGCCTGGTCGAGCCCGCGTTCATGACCATCCGGCAGGCCGTCGGGACGACGAAGGCGCGGCAGCCGGAGACAGTGCGGTTCCTGAGCGAGACGGTGGCTCATCTGACGGCGTCCGGGTTCGTCGCCGAGGCCCTGAGTCGGTCCGGGCAGGACCCGGCGCTGGCCGCACCTGTGGAGCGGTGAGCCCGGGGAGGGGTTCGCCCGTGGCGGTCACGTGCTGGTGCGGGACCTCTTGACAGTGCGCCGCCCTGGGGGTCAGTCTCACCCAATACGCAGAGCGCAATATATTGGAGACCCTCATGAACCCTCCACCTCCCCAGGTCACCAGCACAGACCCACCTCCCGGACCCCGGCCGGGGCTTCTGCGGCGATGTCTGCGGATGCCGATCGGCGTGCAGTCGATCATCGCCGTCGGGCTCGGAGCCCTCATCGGGACGTTCGCGCCGGGCGTCGGCGAGCAGCTGAAGATCCTCGGTGATCTCTTCCTCAACCTGGTGCAGGTCGTCGTCCTGCCCCTGGTCTTCCCGCTCATCGTGCTGGGCATCGCCCGCATGGAGTCGGTCAAGAAGGTCGGCCGGATCGCCGGGAAGGCCATCCTCTACTTCGAGATCGTCACCACCGTCATCCTGGTGATCGCGGTGGGTCTGGCCAAGCTCACCGGGATCGGCAAGGGCGCCCCGGTCGGCGCCGCCGACACCAAGGACCTGGACAGCCTGGACCAGGGGATCGACTTCCACGAGCTGATCCTGCACGCCGTGCCGAAGAACATCTTCGCCGCGTTCAGCGAGGGCAATCTGCTCGGCGCGATCGTGTTCGCCCTGCTGGTGGGCGTGGCCATGGCTTCCATCGGGGAGAAGTCCGAGCCGTTCGCCTCGGTGCTGGACTCCGTCGCCACGGTGATGTTCAAGGTCGTCGGCTACGTCATCCGCGTCGCACCCCTGGGCGTCCTCGGGTTCATCTCCTACGACGTCGCCCACTACGGCTTCGGCAACCTGCGCAGCCTCATGGGCTTCATCGGCGTCGTCTACGCGGGTCTGGCCATCGTGATCGGCGTGCTCTTCCCCCTCATCGCGGCGATCTACCGCATCCGCTACGTCGAACTCCTGAAGGCGATCGGCAACCTGGCCGGGATCGCCTTCGTCACCCGCAGCTCCGAAGCCGTGCTGGCGCCCCTCATGGGCAAGCTGGAGGAGTTCGGCCTCAGCCGGTCGACGACCTCGTTCGTCGTGCCGCTCGGCTACTCCTTCAACACCGACGGCTCGGTCCTTTACCAGGCCGCCGGGCTGGTCTTCATCGCCAACGCCTACGGCGCCGACACCTCGCTGCCCGCCCTGCTCCTCATGGTCGGCGTGCTGGTGCTCCTCTCCAAGGGCATGGCCGGTGTGGCCTCCGCCGGTGTCGTCGTCCTCATCGCCGCGGGCAACAGCATCGGACTGCCCGCCGAGGGCATCGCCCTGCTCCTCGGCGTGGACTTCATCGTCGACATGGCCCGTACCGGCGTGAACGTCGTCGGCAACGCGCTCGCCGCCGCCGTCGTGGACGGCTCAGAGAAGCGCCGCGAGGCCAAGGACGGCATGGGTGAGGCCGCCTCGCACGACGCCGGCCCGGAACCCCGGTTCGCGCAGGCTCTCCAGAAGGACAGCGCACGGTGAACAGCCCGGTCGGCACACCCGTCGGCACAACGGTCGGCACGCCCGTCGGCACAACGGAGATCATCGGCATCCTCGGCGGCATGGGACCGGCGGCCACCGCCGACTTCTACGCCAAGCTGGTGTCGATGACTCCCGGCCGCAGCGACCAGGACCACCTCACGACGGTCATCTGGTCCGACCCCACCATCCCCGACCGCACCGAGGCGCTCCTCGGCAACGGCCCCGACCCCACCCCCTGGCTGCTCAACGGCGGCCGCGTGCTGCGCGAGGCCGGAGCCACCGTCATCGCCATCCCCTGCAACACCGCCCACGCCTTCGTCCCCCGCATCGCCGACCACGTCGGCCTGCCGATCATCCACATGATCGGTGAGGTGGCCCACCACCTCACCACCCTGCGACCGGCCGTCCGCACCGTGGGGCTGCTGGCCACCACCGGCACCGTCCGGGCGGGGCTGTATCAGGAATGGCTCGACCGCTACGGCATCCGCCTCGTCCTCCCCGACGAGGCGGACCAGCACAGCGAGGTCATGGCCGCCATCCGCGCCGTGAAGGCGGGGGCCCGTGGTGAGGCGACCGCGTCCCTGGCCCGTGCCGCACGGCGGCTGACCGAACGGGGCGCGCAGGCGATCATCGCGGGGTGCACCGAGATCCCCCTCGGGCTTCCCGCCGACGCCGTCGCCGCCGACGTGCCCCTCATCGATCCGGCCGCCATCCTGGCCCGGACCCTCGTCCGCCGGGCCCGTGCGGCATGACGGAGAAGGCGAGCCAGGAGGGCAATGTATTGTACGCAATATGTCACTCGACAGTCCTGTCTCCCGCCGCCTCCTCAGCGACGAGGTCTTCCACCGCCTGCGCGACTCCATCGTCCGCGGCGAACTGGTCCCGGGGGAGAAGGTCAAGGACAGTGAACTCGCCGAGCGCCTCGGGCTCAGCCGCACCCCGGTGCGCGAGGCACTCGCCCGGCTCGCCGACATCGGACTGGTCGAGGCCAAGCCGGGCGTCTACACCCGCATCACCACCCTCAACCGCCGCGACGCCGAAAAGACCCTCGCCGTGCTGCGCGCCCTCGACCAGCTCGCCATAGAGACCGCCGTGCCGATCATGACCGAGCAGGACCTGCGGCACATGCGCGAGGCCAACCGGGACTTCGAACGCGCCGTCGCGGGCAACGACACCGACGCCGCCCTCGCCGCCGACGACCGCTTCCACGCCGTCCCCATCACGGCCGCGGACAACCCCGTGCTCAGTCGGATCGTCGAACAGGTCCACCCCCAGATCCATCGCATCCTCTACCGCAAGTTCTCCACGCTGCTCGGCGGCCGCAACACCATCGACCACCACGAACAGCTCGTCGACGTCTGCGCCACCGGCGACGCCCGCGCCGCCGCCGAACTCTCCGGGAAGCACTGGTCCGCGCTCGGCGGACACATCAACCAGCTCTTCGACACCAACCAGTTCGCCGAAGACTCCTGAGCCCGCCGGCGGAACGCCCCCGCGAGCGGAACGCCCCCGTCAGCGCTCCCGCTTCCCCAGCCAGATCGGGTTGGTCAGGGCGACCATCGGCCCCGGTATGCCCGACGCTCCGCCGTCCGCCGCCGGGTGGCGGATCTCGGCCCGGACGTAGGCCGCGTAGGAGGGCGTCGTCTTCCACTCCACCGTGCCGGAGCCGGAGGCGGGCAGGGTGGCGGTGTACAGCGGGCCCTGGTCGGTGATGAAGCGGACCTGACGGCCCGCGCCCGCGCCCGAGACCTTCAGGCGGACCGTCACCTCGGCGTCGGGGGCGACCGGCAGGCGGTCGGCGATTCCGGCGTGCCCGCCCCGGCCGTCCACCGCCTCGAAGGCGAGGTCGACCCCGGAGGACTCGGCGATCCAGCAGCGGCCGGACCGGATGCCCTCCTGGAGGGCGGTGCGCGACAGCTCGTCGGCGAGGACGACGGTCTGGGGGAGACCGACGGGCTGGGGCTCGCGGTGGGAGTCGCTGTTGCCGACGGCGGGGAGCCAGCGGCCGTCCCCACGGGCGGCGGCGACCAGCGTGTTGTCCCACTCCAGGACGGTCGCCTCGTCGTCCGGGCCGAAGTCGGCGTTCCACACCTCGACCGCGTCGGCCTCGTTGAAGCCGAACTTCCAGTTGCACCCGACACAGGTGCCGTGCGGGTGGGCCGGGATCACCAGGCCGCCCGCCTGCCGGATCTTGCGGGCGAACTGGCCGAATCGGTTGTCCCGGGCGCGGTAGCGCCAGTCGATGAAGGTGCCCGGGTCGATACCCAGGGCGACCACATGCCCATTCCGGGTGGTGATCTCCTCGCCGGTGATGATCAGCAGGTCGTCGCCCCACAGGCCCTCGAACGCGCCGTGGGCGGAGGTGGTGTTGTGCTCGGTGGTGGTGATGAAGTCGAGCCCGGCGGCGCGGGCAGCGGCGGCCAGCTCGGCCGGGGTGCGCTTGCCGTCGGAGTGCACGGTGTGCAGATGGGAGTCGCCCCGGTACCAGGCCCGGCCCCGGCCCTTGGCCCGCTGCGGCGGGTATACGGGCTTCGGGGTGGTGCCCGGAGCGCCGAAGCGCAGGGTCACCGTGACCTGGTAGTCCAGGCCCTGCGGGGCGACCGTGTAGGGGCCGAGGACGACATGCCAGGTGCCCGCCCGCACCGGCCCGGCGAGATAGCCGGGGGTCGCCTCCGCGGCGCTGATCGCGAACTCCGTGCGGGCGCCGCCCGACCAGCCCCGGAAGCCGCGCCCGCCCAGCTCCGTACCGCGCTCGTCGAAGACGCCGATGTCGCACGCGTTCCCCTGCGTGCCGGAGGGCACGGCCGGTTTGTCGTACGTATAGGAGACCGCGATCTCGCGGACCCCCGACGGGACCTCCACCGGCAGATAGACGAAGTCCGGCGACCCGATGGGCAGATGGCCGGAAATCGTGCGGGACCGCTCCTCGCCCGGGCCCGCGTCGTCCGCCTGCGCGAAGGACACCGGGTCGAGCGTGAGCACCCCCGCCGCGCCCGCGAACGCGGAGAGTCTGAGTACGTCCCGTCGCTGCATGCCCTGCCCCCAAGAAGTCCGGCCAGAAGTCCGACGTGCCCTCGTGTCACCCGCGTCCCACCGTTGTACGCGCCGATGACATCCGCGGAAAGCCCTGTGGATAACTCCGCGACGGTGAGGGAACATACGCGAGCCAGACCGGCCAACCCGGAGGAGCGGCCCCTTCATGCGCATCGCGACCACCGTGTTCCTCACCGACGAGACCGTCCGCCCCGCCTGGCTCGGGCGCGAGCTGGAGCGGCGCGGATTCGCCGGGCTCTATCTGCCCGAGCACACCCACATCCCGGCGAGCCGCGACACCCCCGCCCCCATGGGCGAGCCCCTGCCGCGCCCGTACGGCCGTACCCTCGACCCGTTCGTGGCCCTCGGCCAGGCGGCCGCCGTCACCGAGCGGCTGGGTCTTGGCACCGGCATCTGCCTGGTCGCCCAGCACGACCCGGTCGGCCTCGCGAAGAGCGTGGCCACCCTCGACTTCCTCTCCGGCGGGCGCTTCACCTTCGGCATCGGCTACGGCTGGAACGTCGAGGAGGCCGCCGACCACGGCACCGTCTGGGCGGACCGCCGCGAGCTGGTCCGCGACCGGATGGCGCTGATGCGCGCGCTGTGGACGGAGGAGCCGACGGCCCATCAGGGCCCGTACGCGTCGGTACGGGCGAGCCTGGCGTACCCCAAACCGGTGAACCGGGAGCGCCCGCCCGGCGACCCCCTCACCGGGCCGCGCACCCTGATCGGCGGGGCGGCCGGGCCGAAGCTGTTCGCGCACATCGCCGCGTACGCCGACGGCTGGCTGCCGATCGGCGGCGGCGGACTGACCGAAGCCCTCCCCGAACTGCGCCGAGTCTGGGCGGAGGCGGGGCGCGACCCGGCTGCGCTGGAGGTGGTGCCGTACGCGGTGCGCCCCTCGCCCGGCAAGCTCGCCCACTACGCCGGGCTCGGCATCGAGGAGGTCGTCGTGCAGCTCCCGCCCGGGGACGAGACGGAGATCCTGCCCACCCTGGACGCCTGCGCGCAGTATCTCTAGGCATCTGCGGGCGTCTATAGGAAGCTGTGTGCCAGTGCCTGTAGACCGCAGGGATATTCCCGGCACCGGCGCCGAATTGTCGTGATCAGCCCCACAAAACCGCAGGCCCGGCCGGTCTGGCGATGTCGGACCCCACTCGTATGCTCGGAGGATGACCACGAGCGCGCAGGGAAATGAACCGAAGTCCCCCACCGCCAACGCGATGCGCCGTGCGCTCAAGCGGGCCCGCGAGGGCGTGGCGCTGGACACCGCCGAGGCGGCGGTGCTGCTCCAGGCGCGCGGGGACGACCTGACGGACCTGGCCGCCTCCGCCGCGCGCGTGCGGGACGCCGGCCTGGAGGCCGCGGGCCGCCCCGGGGTCATCACCTACTCGCGCAGCGTCTTCATCCCGCTCACCCGGCTGTGTCGCGACAAGTGTCACTACTGCACGTTCGCCACGGTCCCCGGCAAGCTGCGCCGCGAGGGCCACGGCATGTTCATGTCCCCGGACGAGGTGCTGGACATCGCCCGCCGCGGCGCGGAGATGGGCTGCAAGGAAGCGCTGATCACGCTCGGCGACCGCCCCGAGGACCGGTGGCCAGAGGCGCGGGAGTGGCTGGAGGCCGAGGGGTACGACGACACGATCGCGTACGTACGGGCCATGGCGATCCGCATCCTGGAGGAGACCGGGCTGCTGCCGCACCTCAACCCCGGCGTCATGACCTGGACGGACTTCCAGCGGCTGAAGCCCGTCGCGCCCTCCATGGGCATGATGCTGGAGACCACGTCCGAGCGGCTGTGGAGCGAGCCCGGCGGCCCGCACTACGGCTCGCCGGACAAGGAACCGGCCGTCCGGCTGCGCGTCCTGGAGGACGCGGGCCGCAGCTCCGTCCCGTTCACCAGCGGGCTGCTGATCGGCATCGGGGAGACGTACGAGGAGCGCGCCGACTCGCTGTTCGCGCTGCGCCGCGTGTCCCGTTCGTACCACGGCGTCCAGGAAGTCATCGTCCAGAACTTCCGCGCCAAGCCGGACACGGCGATGCGCGGCATGCCGGACGCCGAGCTGGACGATCTGCTCGCCACCGTCGCCGTCGCCCGGCACATCCTGGGCCCCACCGGCTGCATCCAGGCGCCGCCGAACCTGGTCGACGCGGAGTACGAGCGGCTCATCGGCGCCGGGATCGACGACTGGGGCGGCGTCTCCCCGCTCACCCCGGACCACGTCAACCCCGAGCGCCCCTGGCCTCAGGTGGACGAGCTGGCCGAGCGGTCCGCCGCCGCCGGGTTCGAGTTGCGCGAACGGCTCGCCGTCTACCCCGAGTTCATCCAGCGCGGCGAGCCGTGGCTGGACCCGCGGCTGCTCCCGCACGTGCGCGCGCTGGCCGACCCGGCCACCGGTCTCGCCCGCCCGGACGCGCTGCCCGCCGGGCTGCCCTGGCAGGAGCCCGACGAGGCGTTCAGCGGCGCGGGCCGCACCGATCTGCACCATACGATCGACACCGAGGGCCGCACCGGCGACCGCCGCGACGATTTCGACGAGGTGTACGGCGACTGGGAGGCGCTGCGCGAGGCCGCCGCGCCCGGCATGGTGCCGTCCCGTATCGACACGGACGTGAAGGCCGCGCTGTCCCAGGCGGCCGACGACCCCACCCGGCTCACCGACCCCGAGGCCCTGGCGCTCCTGCACGCCGACGGGCCCGCGCTGGACGCGCTGTGCCGTATCGCCGACGACCTGCGGCGCACGGCGGTCGGCGACGACGTCACGTACATCGTCACCCGCAACATCAACTTCACCAACGTCTGCTACACCGGCTGCCGCTTCTGCGCCTTCGCGCAGCGCCGCACCGACGCCGACGCGTACACCCTCTCCCTCGACCAGGTCGCCGACCGCGCCCAGCAGGCGTGGGACGTGGGCGCGGTGGAGGTGTGCATGCAGGGCGGCATCCACCCGGACCTGCCCGGTACGGCGTACTTCGACGTCGCCCGCGCCGTGAAGGAGCGCGTCCCCGGGATGCACGTCCACGCGTTCTCCCCGATGGAGGTCGTCAACGGCGCCACCCGCACCGGCATGTCCATCCGCGAATGGCTGACGGCGGCGCGCGAGGCGGGCCTCGACACCATCCCCGGCACCGCGGCCGAGATCCTCGACGACGAGGTGCGCTGGATTCTCACCAAGGGCAAGCTGCCGACCGCGACCTGGGTGGAGGTCGTCAAGACCGCGCACGAGCTGGGCATCCGCTCGTCCTCGACGATGATGTACGGCCATGTCGACCAGCCGCGCCACTGGCTGGGCCATCTGCGGCTGCTGGCGGAGATCCAGCAGGAGACGGGCGGCTTCACCGAGTTCGTGACGCTCCCCTTCATTCACACCAACGCCCCCGTCTACCTCGCCGGAATCGCCCGCCCCGGCCCCACCACCCGCGACAACCGGGCCGTCACCGCCATGGCGCGCGTCCTCCTCCACCCGCACATTCCCAACATCCAGACGAGCTGGGTCAAGCTCGGCACCGAGGGCGCGGCCGAGATGCTGCGCTCCGGCGCCAACGACCTGGGCGGCACCCTCATGGAGGAGACCATCTCCCGCATGGCGGGCTCCTCGTACGGCTCCTACCGCTCCATCCAGGACCTCATCGGCATCGCCGACCTGGCGGGCCGCCCCGCCCGCCCCCGGACGACGACGTACGCGGACGTCCCGGAGGAGCGGCAGACGGCGGCCCTCGCGTCGGACGGCCACCTTCCGGAACTGCTACCGGTGCTGGGCGACTGAGCCCTTCCGGGAATTCGTCCAGGCCGACTCGCGCAGCAGCCGCAGCCCGTTGAGGCCGACGAGGACGGTGGAGCCCTCGTGCCCGGCGACGCCGAGCGGCAGCGGCAGCTGCCCGGCAAGGTCCCAGACGACCAGCGCGGTGATGCACACACCGGCGATGACCAGGTTCTGGACGACGAGGCGCCGGGCGGTGCGGGAGAGTCGTACGACGGCGGGGAGGGTGGCCAGTTCGTCCCGTACGACGACCGCGTCGGCCGTCTCCAGGGCCAGGTCGGAGCCCGCCCGGCCCATGGCGACGCCGGTGTGGGCGGCCGCCAGGGCGGGGGCGTCGTTGACGCCGTCCCCGACGACCATGACGTGGCGCCCGGCCTCGGCCCACTCCCGTACGGCGGCGGCCTTGTCCTGCGGCAGCAGCCCGGCGCGTACGTCGTCGATGCCGGTCTCGGCGGCGAGGCGGTCGGCGGCGCGCCGGTTGTCGCCGGTGAGCAGCACCGGCGCGGTGCCGGTCAGCGCGGTGAGGCCGCCGACCGCCTCCGCCGCGTCGGGACGGAGCCGGTCGGCGAGGCCGAGCACGCCGACCGCCCGGCCGTCCGCGAGGACGGCGACGGCGGTACGGCCGGAAGCCTCCACCTCGGCGACGACTGCCGCCACGTCGGCGACGACCCCCTCCGCCGCGGGGACCGCCGCGTGCGCCTCCGCGACGACCGCCTCCACCTTGGCTACCGGCGCCTGCTTCTCGACGGCCGCAGCGTGTTCCCCGGCGCAGAGCCGGGCGGGCGCCCCGACCCGCACCTCACGCCCGTCCACGGTCGCGCGGACGCCGAGCCCGGGAGCGGACGAGAACGCCTCGGCGTCCGGCAGCGACAGCCCGCGGGCGTGCGCCGCGTCCACGACGGCGCGGGCCAGGGGGTGTTCGCTCGGCCGCTCCGCCGCGGCCGCCAGCCGCAGCAGCGCGTCCTCGTCCAGCCCCGCACCGGGCAGCGGGCGCACCTCGGTCACCCGGGGCGTGCCCTCGGTGAGGGTGCCGGTCTTGTCCAGGGCGACGGCGTCCACCTGGCCCAGCCGCTCCATGACGACGGCCGACTTGACCAGCACGCCATGGCGTCCGGCGTTGGCGATCGCCGACAGCAGCGGCGGCATGGTGGCGAGCACCACCGCGCACGGCGACGCGACGATCATGAACGTCATCGCGCGCAGCAGCGTCGGCTGAAGCGCCGCCCCCAGGGCGAGCGGGACCGCGAACAGGGCGAGCGTGGCGGCCACCATCGCGAGCGAGTACCGCTGTTCGACCCGCTCGATGAACAGCTGGGTGGGCGCCTTGGTCTCCGACGCCTCCTCGACCATCCGCACGATGCGGGCGATCACCGAGTCCGACGGGTCGCGCTCGACCCGTACCCGCAGCGCCCCGGTGCCGTTGACGGTCCCGGCGAACACCTCGTCCCCGGCCGCCTTGGCGACCGGCAGCGGCTCGCCCGTGATGGTGGCCTGGTCGACCTCGCTCTCCCCGCCCAGCACCCGCCCGTCGGCCCCGACCCGCTCGCCGGGCCGGACCAGGACGGTGTCCCCGACGGCTAGCGCGTCGGCGGCCACCGTCTCCTCGCCGCCGCCGGGCAGCAGCCGGGTCGCGGTCGCGGGCGCCAGGTCCAGCAGCCCGCGTACCGAGTCGGCCGTCCGCGCGGTGGCGACCGCCTCCAGCGCGCCGGACGTCGCGAAGATGACGATCAGCAGCGCCCCGTCCAGCACCTGCCCGATCGCCGCCGCGCCGAGCGCCGCGACCACCATCAGCAGATCCACGTCCAGCGTGCGCTTCTTGAGGGCCTTCAGCCCCTCCCACCCCGGCTCCCAGCCCCCGGTGACGTACACGACGACGTACAGCGGCTCCCACACCCAGCCGGGCGCCCCGAGCAACTGCCCCGCCATCGCGACCAGGAACACCACCAGCGCCGACAGTGCCCAGCGGGCCTCCGGCAGGGCGAGCACCCGGGTACGGCGGCGCGGTACGGCGCCGGGCCGGGCTGTAGGCGGTGCGGATCGGTCGATGAGCGTGGAGGTCATGGCCGCAGACGTTACCACCAACATGTGAACAAGTATTCATGCATCGAGCGGTCCGTAGGATGAGCCCATGGGTCATGGAGCACAAACCCCCGCAGGCGACGCCGCCGCCCCGCGCGCCCGCCTCACCCCCGAGAGCGCCCAGACGGTCGCCGCCACCCTCCAGGCCCTCGCCACCCCGTCCCGCCTGCTGATCCTGGCCCGCCTCCGCGAAGGCCCCTGCCCCGCCACCGAACTCGCCGAGGCGGTCGGCATGCAGCAGTCCGCCTGCTCCCACCAACTCCGCCTGCTCCGCAACCTCGGCCTGGTCACCGGCACCCGCCAGGGCCGCTCGGTCGTCTACACCCTCCACGACAACCACGTGGCAGAACTCCTCGACCAAGCCCTCCACCACGTAGAACACCTACGCCTGGGCGTCACCGACTGACCCCACCACCTCCCGTCGCGCCCGCCGCAGGGCCAGATCGACGGACAGGAAACCGCGTGGTGTCGGGGCTCGGGGGACTGCCATGCTGCGCGCCATGACGACTGAGGACGACGCGGGCCCTGCCCTGACCGTTGGTGGGCGTGACGCCGAGCTGGACGACCGGCTGACCGAGGAACTGGTCGCCTTCAATACGGCCGCCACCGGTGCGGCCGACCGGAGCGCGTTCTCGGTCAAGATCAGTGATGAAGCGGGCGTGTTTGTCGGTGGGCTGTCCGCGTGGACGTGGGGCGGTCTGTGCGGGATCGAGCTGCTGTGGGTTCGTGAGGACAGCCGTCAGGACGGGTGGGGCGGCAGGATTCTGCGGGAAGCCGAGGCCGAGGCGCGTCGGCGTGGCTGTGATCGCGTCGCCGTGTCCTCGTTCACGTTCCAGGCCCCCGGCTTTTACGAGCGCCACGGCTATGCCGAGACCGGCAGGACGCTCGGCATTCCCGGGGGCCACGCGGACGTGCATCTGTTCAAGCCGCTGACCGGCTGACCGGCGCTTCAGGTGTCGTAGCCGGTCAGTTCGGCGATGTCCTCAGGAACCGTCGGGCTGGTTCGGGTCGGCGGTGGGCGAGCGCAGCTCCTCGTTGAGTCGCTGGGCTTCTACCAGCTGATCTTCGAGGATGACGATGCGGCAGGCGGCATCGATCGGAGTGCCCCGGTCGACGAGTTCGCGGACGCGTGCCGCGATGCGCAGCTGGTAGCGGGAGTAGCGGCGATGGCCGCCTTCGGAGCGGAGGGGGACGATGAGGCGGGCTTCGCCGACGGCCCGCAGGAAGGCGGGTGTGGCGCCGATCATCTCCGCGGCGCGGCCCATGGTGTACGCGGGGTAGTCGTCGTCATCGAATTTGTCGGTGGCCCGCTCTCGGGGCTTCGAGTTCATCGCACCTCTCTGTGGGACGCGTCGAGGGGCCCTGGTGCCATACGGCACCAGGGCCCCGACGAGAAAAACCCTAACCACGAGAGTCGCGCATGTCTACTACGGTCGATGCAGATTACCTCTGGTGCCCGGACGGGCTCAGGGTGGCCCGGGCCGGGAGGGCCGGGGCGGTGGAGGGGAGGGGGCGGCGGCAGGGACCCTGGCGGCCCGCTGATCATTGGCGGCGTTCCGCCCGCCGGTGCCGAATATGTAATGCCGCAACTGAAGAAATAGCGTACGACTCGGTAAGGAGTTTATCCCCACAGACGGTGACCACCGATTTCCGTGCCTGACCCCGGTGCGCCGTGCTACTGTCGTTGTCAGTTGCAGTTGTGGTTCCCAGACTTCAAGCGTCCTCGCCGTCGTATGCGGCGGGAATGCTTTTGTATTTTCCGGTTTGCATTTCCGGAGGGGCGATCATCGCGGCGACGCGGGGTCCGCAAAGTGTGGGCTCCGGGCACTGCGCCCGAAGGAGATATGGCATGGCTACTGGCACCGTGAAGTGGTTCAACTCGGAAAAGGGCTTCGGCTTCATCGAGCAGGACGGTGGCGGCCCCGACGTCTTCGCCCACTACTCGAACATCGCCGCCCAGGGCTTCCGTGAGCTGCAGGAGGGCCAGAAGGTGAGCTTCGACCTCACGCAGGGCCAGAAGGGCCCGCAGGCCGAGAACATCGTTCCCGCCTGACGCTGACGCGTACAGCGAAGTTGGGGCCCGCACCTTGGGTGCGGGCCCCAACTCGTTTGCCGGGCAACACCCTTGTGCGCCGTGAGGACCGCGCGGCGGCAGACATCCCCGGCAGGTCGCCGGCACGCGTGTGCCGCGACAGGGCAACGGTCCGCCCATCTGATCCGGCAGCGTGAACGTCCGCCCGGGCGGCGTATGCCGATCATCTTTCGACGCGATGTGCGCATCTCTTCGCCCCGCTTCGTTTCGTTTATCTATTCGGTTCGTTCTTGCGATTCTTTTATGCGCCGCCTACTGCTGGCGAGAATTCCTCGACGTACCGCATCGAGGAAGGTTCGTATGAATCGCACTGTCCGAACGAACAACCGCTCCGCCCGCCCCCGCTCCGGGGGCAATGGCCGTCGTCCCGTCGCGCCGCAGGGCGAATTCGCCCTGCCCGTCACCCGTACCCCCGCCCTGCCTCCGGCCGAGACCTTCGCCGAGCTGGACATGCCGCCCGCGCTGCTGGCGGCCCTGGCCGCGGAGGGCGTGGCCGTGCCGTTCCCGATCCAGGGCGCCACGCTGCCGAACTCCCTCGCGGGCCGCGACGTCCTGGGCCGTGGACGCACCGGCTCGGGCAAGACCCTCGCCTTCGGCCTCGCCCTGTTGGCCCGCACCGCCGGTCAGCGCGCCGAGTCCCGTCGGCCCCTGGGGCTGGTCCTGGTCCCCACCCGGGAGCTGGCCCAGCAGGTCACCGACGCGCTGGCCCCTTACGCCCGGTCGCTGAAGCTGCGGCTGGCCACCGTCGTCGGTGGTATGGCGATCGGTCGGCAGGTCAGCGCTCTGCGCGGTGGAGCCGAAGTCGTCGTCGCGACCCCCGGGCGGCTCAAGGACCTCATCGACCGTGGCGACTGCCGCCTGAACCAGGTCGGCATCACCGTGCTGGACGAGGCGGACCAGATGGCCGACATGGGCTTCATGCCCCAGGTCACCGCCCTGCTGGACCAGGTTCGGCCCGAAGGGCAGCGAATGCTCTTCTCGGCCACTTTGGACCGTAACGTCGACCTTCTGGTCCGGCGCTACCTGACCGACCCGGTGGTCCACTCCGTCGACCCCTCGGCGGGCGCCGTCACCACGATGGAACACCACCTGCTGCACGTCGACGGCGCCGACAAGCACGCCACCACCACCGAGATCGCCGCCCGTGACGGCCGAGTGATCATGTTCCTCGACACCAAGCACGCGGTGGACAGGCTCACCCAGCACCTGCTGAACAGCGGCGTCCGCGCCGCCGCACTGCACGGCGGCAAGTCCCAGCCTCAGCGCACCCGCACGCTCGCCCAGTTCAAGTCCGGCGATGTGACGGTACTGGTGGCCACCAACGTCGCGGCCCGCGGCATCCACGTGGACAACCTCGACCTCGTCGTCAATGTGGACCCGCCGAGCGACCACAAGGACTACCTGCACCGCGGTGGCCGCACGGCCCGGGCCGGCGAGTCCGGCAGCGTCGTCACCCTCGTCCTGCCGGGCCAGCGCCGCGACATGACCCGCCTCATGAGCACGGCCGGCATCACCCCGCACAACACCCGGGTCCGCTCCGGCGAAGCCGAACTGAGCCGCATCACGGGCGCCCAGGCCCCGTCCGGTATCCCCGTCACCATCGCCGCGCCGGTCGTCGAACGAGCCAAGCGCGGCGGCTCCACCTCGCGGGGCCGGCGCAGCCGCCCGGGCCAGGCTCGCCGCGCCGCCGGATCGGCCCGGACGGGATCGGGGGCCTCGCAGCGGCGGTCCAGCTTCGGCTCGGCCGCGTAAGTCCAGGACCGGACGCCCGCGCCGCCCGTCTCCTCGTCCGTGACGAGGACGGGCACGCTCCGGGAGTCCTCGCGCTCACCCGCTGTTCTCTCCGGCCGGGCCATCTGATTCCGGCTTCTCTGCGACCCTGTTGAGGCATTATGCGTTGTGTCATCGCCCGCTTCCCCTTCGATCTGATCAAGAGTGAGGTCCAGGAAGCGATGTCGGGTATCAAACCCGAACCCGTCACGGGCGACTTCGTGATCATCGGCCGCCGTCATTACCCCATCAAGCAAGTGGGTGCGGTGATCACCCGTCAGGACCGCCGTGACTTCACCGCCGACGAGGTCAGCCGAGCGCTGATCCGCCTCGGTTTCACCTGCCGTTCCCTTCCGGCAGCCGTACCCGATGCGGCCCGGACTCCGCTTGAGGCGGCCTCGGCCCTGCTCGGCTCCCCGGAGCCCGTCTGACCGGGATCGACACGTTCGCACGACGAGGGCCCCGACCGCAGCGGTCGGGGCCCTCGTCTGTCCGCGTCCGGCGGCCGGAACGGCTGAAGCCGCCCACGGTCAGGGCACCTACGTCCGCGATGGCGGCGCGATACATTCCACCGATCCCGGGAATGCCGGGACTTCCCTCCATGATCTGCCGCGAGAGGGAAACGCCGCTGCGTGTTGTTCGGTGTCCGTTATCCGGTGCGCCATTTCGGAATGAGGTGGTCCGCCGCATCATTCGTGACGACGCCTTCACAAGGCGTCGGTCCATTGACGCCACCCGGAAGCGATCAAAGAGTGTCCCTTACAGTTCAAAGGCACTCCTGGGCCATACACGTGTCGAAGAAATGAGGAAAGGTCGTGACCGCAACCGCCAGCGCAGCGACCGGCATATGGGGCCGCGCCGAACAACAGGACTTCCGCAGCCGGGTACGCGGCTGTCTGCTCGGCGGAGCGATCGGGGACGCGCTGGGGGCCGCCGTGGAGTTCTCCTCGCTGGCCGAGATCCGGGCGAACCACGGCGCGCAGGGCGTGACGGACTTCCTGCCCGCGTACGGGCGGCGCGGCGCGGTCACCGACGACACCCAGATGACGCTGTTCACCGTGGACGGCCTGATCCGCGCCCAGGTGCGCCGTGACACCGGCGCCTGGCATCCGCCGACCGACATCCACTCCGCCCACCGCCGCTGGTACGCCACCCAGCGCGACTGGGGCCCCGACGAGCGCCGCGCGGACGACGGCTGGCTGGCCCGCGAGGAGTGGCTGTACGCCCAGCGCGCCCCCGGCCGGGCCTGTCTGACCGGGCTCGGGGACGCGACCATGGGCACCCTGGAGGCGCCCAAGAACCCCGACTCCAAGGGCTGCGGCGCCGTCATGCGCTCCGCGCCGTTCGGGCTGCTGGTGGGGTGGGAGCCGCAGCTGGTGTTCCAGCTGGCGATCGAGTGCGCGGCCCAGACCCACGGCCACCCCACCGGCTACCTCGCGGCCGGTGCGTTCTCCCTCATCGTTCACGGGCTGGCGCGCGGGGAGGCGCTGGACGGCGCCGTCCAGCGCGCCCTGGCCCAGCTGGCAGGCCGCCCCGGCCACGAGGAGACGACGGACGCGCTGCGGCGCGCGCTCGGCGCCGTACGCCAGGGGCTGCCGACGCCCGAGCGCGTCGAATCCCTCGGCGAGGGCTGGACCGGCGAGGAGGCCCTCGCCATGGGGCTGTACTGCGCCCTGGTCGCCGAGGACGTACGCCACGGGCTGCTGCTCGCCGTCAACCACGGCGGGGACAGCGACTCCACGGCATCGGTCTGCGGCAATCTGCTGGGCGTGCTGCACGGCGAGACGGCGCTGCCGCCCGGGTGGCTCGCCGAGGTGGAGGGGCGCGGCACGATCCTGGAGCTGGCGGACGACTTCGCGATGGAGATGACCCAGGGCCCCGCCCTGCACAGCCCCGAAAACTCCGCCCCCGCCTGGCTCACCCGCTACCCGCGCGTGTAGGACCGGCCCTCCCGGGGCGGCCGTTTCTCCGGCACGCGGGAACCCGCCCGCATCGTCCGCATCACGGCTAGCCTCTCCCGTGACGAGCACGCACCCGGGAAGGCCAGGACATGACCACCCAGCCCACGGAGTACGACGGGCCGCTCATCCCCATGCCCGAGCTGCCCCTCCCCGCGTTGCGCCAGGCTGTGGCTGCTGTGGCGCCGTCCCGCCTTCCGGAGCTGTTCGAGGACATGCAGAAGGCGTTCGTCCAGGCAGGCGAGGAAGGCAGCGTCGTCCCCATTCAGATGTTCTATCGCCAGTGGGGGGTCGTCGTGGCCATTGAACGGCACCCCGAGGTGGCCGGACGGCTTCACGCGGCAGAGCGGGCCATGGAGAGCGAGGACCCCCAGGTACGGGCACGGGCCATCCGCGAAGCCGGTGATATCGTCCGCGCCGCCCACCGGTAGAGGGTGGCTGAGTGGACGTGGGAGCACGATCCGGACGACCTCGTGCCTCACTGGGAGTGCGCACCGAGCGCCGGGGCAGGCTGCTGCTGACCTACCTCACGGACGTCCGCGGCGAGCGCGTTGTCGTCATTCAGGTGGCCTGGTTCGCCTGATCCCCTGCCGCGATCGCCTCTTCCGCGCAGGGCGCGGAAGGTGAGGCAGGCCGCCGTGGTCAGGAAGGCGGTGCCGATGATCGGGTAGAGGGCGGTCATCAGCATCTGGGGTGGTGTCTGGTGCAGCTCGACCCGCTGTTTCACGCTGTGCGGGGCGTACCAGATCATGAAGGAGCAGAAGAGCAGCCCGGTCAGCGCCGTCCAGCCCGCCCAGGTCAGGGAGGCGCGGCGGACCGTTTCGACGGCGAGCAGCAGGACCATCGGGACGGCCCACACCCAGTGGTGGGACCAGGAGACCGGGCTGATCAGCAGGGCGGTGACGGCGCAGCTGAGGGCGGCCCAGGCGCGGGCGTGAGGGAGGGCGCGGTCGTCGGTGAGCTGGGCGGCTACGGCGGTGGCCAGGCCGGCGCAGCCGATCAGCGTGGCGGTGGCGAGCCACCACAGGCCGGGGTCGGGGGTGTGCAGGAGGCGGGCGAGGGCGCCGCGCAGATTCTGGTTGGCCGCCCCTTCGACGTCACCGGGCCGGTCGGTGGCGAACAGGACCTGGGTCCAGAAGCGGTGCGAGTCGTTCGGCAGCGCCAGTACGGACAGGACGACCGTCCAGACGAAGGCGCCGGTGGCGATGGTCGCCCGCCGCAGGTGGTCGCTGCGGAAGCCGTGTCCGGCCCGGTGCCGCCGGATGGCGTCGATCAGTCCGGCGGCCGCCAGGAAGACGACGAAGAGCCCGGGGGTCAGCTTGATCGCGGTCGCGATGCCGATGCCGAACCCGGCCCAGCGGTGGCCCGCCGGGCGGGTCAGGTCCCACAGCACCAGGACGGCGACAGCCAAGTTGATCTGGCCGTAGCGCAGGGTCGTCCACACCGGTTCGCACCACACCGCGACGGCGGCCAGGGCCAGGACGGCGGCGGCGTGCGGCGCCCGGCGCGGGCGGGCGACGAGCCGCAGCGAGAGGTGGGCCACGGCGACCATCAGGGCCAGGTTGGCGGCGGTGCCGAAGGTGCGCAGGACGCCCGTGCTCATGACGGTCAGCGGGGTGAACAGCATGGCCGCGAACGGCGGGTAGGTATTGGGCAGATGGTGGCTGGTCGCCCGCATGTCGTACAGATCCGCCGCGTTCCGTACGGTCCAGCCCTCGGCCTGGTAGACCAGCAGATCGACCATGGACACCTGGGCGGCCCGCTGGGCGATCCAGAAGCCTGTGAAGGACAGCAGACAGAACACCGCCGCGCACAGGGTGGGACGCCGGGTGATCATCTGTGTCGCGGTCACGGGGTTCGCTCCAGAGGTGCGTGAGGCGGCAGACGGCACAGGCAGCCGATGACAGTACGTTCCGGATGATGGCCCCAGCTGGGGGAATGGTTGCCTGTACGTGCCATGAAGTCGCGCCTGTGCACATCAAGTTCGCTTCCGCTTCACCCGCACGAGAAGCCGAGAAGCGGACAGCGGCGGGCCCCGGCCACCCCTGCGGCGAAGGGGTGGCCGGGGC